>DIVX01000048.1:2419-26300 GCA_002422505.1 Desulfovibrio sp. UBA6121 | reverse complement strand
GCCCGCGGTGCTGGCGTTGACCCGGTCGCCCGAGGAGTCGCTGCGGTTGGCCGCTCTGTCGGCGTTGGAGGACTTGGGCGACGAGTCGGCCGCCGAGACGCTCATTGGACGGCTAGGGACGGCCCCCAGCGAGAAAGAGCGGGCGGCGATCGAGCGAACTATTTGGTTGTGTTTGCGGAAATGTGACGACGAGACACGCCGAGTCGCGCCGTTGTTGGCCGCAATCGACCAGGGCGATGCGAAGAAGCGGGCGGTCCTCCTGCCCGTGTTGGGGCGGCTGGGCGGAGCGGGCGCGTTGGAGGTCGTTCAGCGATCTTTGCGAAGTGCCGACGCGGCCGAGCACGATGCGGCCGTGGCCGCCATGGCGAATTGGCCCGACGCCGCAGTTGCCAATGAGTTACTCAAGTTGGCGAAGACCGAGTCGAAACCGGCCAACTCCATTCGTGCATTGCGAGGCTACATTCGCGTGGTGACGTTGCCCGGCACGCGGCCCGACGGCGAGACGTTCGCGCTGCTCGGGCCGGCGGTCGAGTTGGCCACGCGGATCGAAGAGAAGCGGTTGATCTTGCAGCGTCTTTCGGCCGTCGTCGTGCCCGAGGCATTGGAGTTGGCTCTGTCGTACCTGGACCAGAAGGAGCTACGCGGCGAGGCGATCGAGGCGGCGTCGAAGTTGGCCGAGTCGCTCCTGCCGAGCGAGCCGGAAAGGGCGAAGGCTGGCATCCGGAAGATTCTAGCGGTTACGACCGACCCGGCACGACGCGTGCGGCTCGAACGGCTGTTGACGAAGTGAGCCGTCTCGCGGCAAGCACGAGGGGGCTCACCACGGAAACACGGAGGCCACGGAGACGACAAAGGAATGACATGGCGGATGACTTGACCGAAGAGCGGGAAACGAGCTTGCGCGTCGAAATGCATCGATCGCTGAACACTTCACGACATCAGTGAATTGCCCACGGCGACTGCATCTTCGGGTCCGACGGCGTATCCGTCGGCGCCGAGTTCCACGGCGAGATTTGGGTCCCCTTCGAAGGCGTATCCTCCAACAAGTATTTTGACCTTCGATCCTCGCTCGCTTTGTCGCACGGCTTCGATAGTGTGTTTCAGTTCGGCAATCTGAGTGCGTAGCGACGCCGACAAAGCCAAGAGATCGACCTCGTAGAAGGCGACAGCCTCGACCAGGTCAACGATCGGAACGTCGGCGCCGAGAACGATCACTCGCCAGCCGTCGCTTTCGAAGAATTCGCCAATGGCGTGGATTCCGATATCGTGCCGGTTTCCCGCGACGGAAGCCGCCAGCAACGTCTTGCCACGAGGTTCTGTCCCGGGCAGATAGTCTCGGAGCCGCGAGAGAATCGCCTTTGTGGTTGCCGTGACGAAATGTTCTTCGGCAATGTTGGTCTCGCCATCGTGCCACATTTGCCCGACTTCGCGCAGGGACGGAAATAGCACCTCGCGGCACACCGTCGCCACCGAGGCGCCGTCATCGACTGCGGCGGTGACGAGCCGAGTCGCCGTCGTGCGGTCGCCTTCGAGCAGCGATAGTAGGTACTGCTTCGCCAAGCGGTCGGTGCTGCCGTCGGTCGGGCGCGGCGTCGAAGGGGTGGGATTGCGAGTCAGTTCGCGGATTGCTTCTTCGCACGCGAAGGAGGCGGTCTCGGCAGTTCCCGGTGGAAGCCGGTCGGCAAGAACGGATTGCAGGCCGCTCAAAGCGGCTTGGACAAGCTCGGGCGGGACTCCGCGCGCGGCGAGCAGGGACTGCATCCACTCGACGTGTTCCAAGAACCAACGCGGCCGATTCGCCTCGAACGAGGCAGCGAGCTCCTCGACGCACTGCGTCAGAAGATTGTGCCACCGCCGAAATGCGTCNNTCAGATTTTTGAGTTCCAGGCGAGATTCGAAAAGAGTGCTTGCGGCAAAGCCGGCCAGTGCGCGAGCGGAATGCCGAAGGAGGCCGGCCGACACAGAGTCTAATTCGCTCATATTCAGTCTCGATGGTTGCGCGATTCGACAGCATGAAAAGCCTGTCGTGTCGCAGTGCGTGACTTCGATGCTTCGTAATGTCTCATGGGTTGCCCTTCAGGGTGGCCGGTGCGACCTCCGCCCCGAGCATGGCGCGCAAACGGTTCATGCCCCGACGCGCGTGGGTCTTGACGGTTCCCAACGGCATATCGGCCGCCTCGGCGATCTCGCGTTGCGTTCGCCCCTCGAAGATTGTCATCTCCAGCACTCGCCGCTCATCATCTCGCAACCCCCCGAGCAAGTGTCGCGCGCGAGATGCCTCGTCGTCGTTTTCGAGATGTTGTTCTTGTGACGGGGAGCGCGAGGGAGTATCCTCGACGAGGGAATGCGCCCCGAGGGTCCGCGATTGCTTTCGTTGACGGTCGATCAGGCGTCGGCGGGCAATGGTCGCGATGAAGGTGGCCTCGGAGGCGATGGTCGGATCGAATCGGGCCGCATTGCGCCAGATCTCGATGAAGATCTCTTGGACCGCGTCTTCTCCGTCGGCGTGTTGGCGCAAATGCCGACGAGCCAGGGACCAAACCAAGGGGCTGTATCGACCGATGCACTCATCAACGGCACCCGGCTCGCCGGCGGATATTCGCTCAAGCACGGTCTCATTCACGTCTCGATCCCCGGGGCGTCGAAACGCATGAAGCAGGGAGGGCAAACACGTCCCTCCCTGCTTTCACTGCTTTCAAGCTCGGAGACCTTAGCTTACTTGGGCAGCAGAACCGTGTCAATCACGTGAATGACGCCGTTCGAGGTCTTGATATCGGTCTTCAGGACCCGGGCGTTGTCAACCATGACCTTTTCTCCCTTGACCCTGATCTTCAACGTAGACCCCTGGACCGTTTTTGCCTCCGAGAGCTTCACGACGTCGGCCGCCATGACCTTTCCGGGCACGACATGATACGTCAGGATCTTGACCAACTTGGCCCGATTCTCGGGCTTCAAGAGGCTCTCGACCGTTCCCTCGGGCAGCTTCGCGAATGCCTCGTCGGTCGGAGCGAAAACGGTGAAAGGTCCCTTGCCTTTCAACGTCTCAATCAGCTCGCCGGCGTCGAGCGCAGCCGCCAGGGTCTTGAAACTGCCCGCCGCGACGGCCGTGTCAACAATGTCCTTGGGTTTCTCGCATGTCGATGAACACGAGCCGGCAAGAGCCGAACCACACACCAGCAGTGTCACCGCAACAGCAGCCAATCCGATACCATAGCTTTTCATCTCAATTACTCCTTTAGTAGGGGTTGTACGGCAGTCATTTTGCCGTGGGTTTTCGAACGCATCAGGGTATTCGCCGTGGGATTCAAATTGGATTCACGTTTCGCTGGATTTCTCGCCAGTGCGTTGCCTATGTCCGCATGGGGGGTGTGCTGCTGTGCGACGAGGCGAGGTCCGCGTGGCATCACCCATGACCTACAGTTTTGGTAGTGTCATGGTTTTTCCAAGAAGGGTGCGCGCGGTATGAGAAACCGATATGCCCTAACGGCCTTGCTGCTGTTCTTTGTTGGCCTGGCGGCCGGCATCGTCACGGCGGGGTTTCTCCTCTACCAGAACCAGCGCGACATCTGCCGAACGGAGGCCGTGGACAGACTGGCCGCCGTCGCCGATCTGAAGACGAGCGATCTATCCAGGTGGCGGAAGGAACGTCTCGGGGACGCCCGCCTCTTCCATAAGAACCTCCTTTTCTCCAAGATCGTGCGAGAACTGATTGAGCGGCCGCAAGACGCGACGTTGCGCGAAGAACTGGATGACCTGTTAAATCGCGTCCGCGATAGTTATGGATACTCTCGAATCGCTTTGCTCGACGCTGACGGCAACGAGTGCATCTCGGTCCCCGACCCAAAGGAACCGTTTTCATCGGCGAGCGTGGAGATGGCTCGCGACGTCGTCCGTTCCGGGCAAGTCGTCTTCGAGGACTTCCGTCGCAATGAGCACACCAACAAGGTCTACCTCCGACTGTTCGTGCCGATCGTCGACGAAACGGCCGACGGCCGATCGATTGGGGTGCTGATGCTTCGGATCGATCCAAACGCCTACCTTTACCCGATGATTCAGCGTTGGCCGACGCCCACCGAGACGGCCGAGACGCTATTGCTCCGGCGAGAGGGCGACGAGGCTGTTTTTTTGAATGAACTCAAGTTCAAGAAGGACACGGCTCTTGCCCTGCGCATATCCCTCGATCACACGACGGTTCCCGGGGTCAAGGCGGCCTTGGGTCGGGAAGGAGTCGTGGAGGGGATGGACTACCGCGGCGTGCCCGTGCTGGCCGCCTTGCGCGCCGTGCCCGATTCACCCTGGTTTCTCGTGGCACGCATGGATGCCGCGGAAGTCTACTCGCCGATGAACCGTTGGTTCCGGCTGACGGTCCTATTCGTGGGCGCCCTGCTATTCGGCGCGGCGGCCATCTTGGGATCCGTCTGGCGGCAAAGGCACGCCGCCCTCTGTCGGGCGAAGCACCAAGTCGAACAGAGGTATCGCACGCTGTTTGAGAATTCTCGCGAAGCGCTGCTGACATTGGAACCGCCTAGCTGGGAATTCACCACCCCCAACACGGCGGCCCTCCGGATGTTCGGCGCGAGCGAGGCCTCGGAATTGACGGCCGTCGCGCCATGCCAACTTTCGCCCGAGCGGCAGCCCGGCGGTCGGAAATCTTCCGAGAAATCCGGGGAGATGATAGAAAAGGCGTTGCTGGACGGATCGTGCTTTTTCGAGTGGACGCACAAGCGTCTTGACGGCGAGGAGTTCCCCGCCAGCGTGTTGCTGAGCAAGATGGAAACGGACGGCAAGGTGTTCCTTCTGGCGACCATGAGGGACATCACCGAGCGAAGACGCGCGGAAAAAGAGATTCAGGCAAGTGAACACAAGATACGAAGCGTCATTCAGGGTTCTCCCATCCCCACATTCGTCATTGGGCCCGACCATCGGATTCTCCACTGGAATCGCGCGCTCGAGGAGTTGAGCGGAATTCGCTCGCGCGACGTGATTGGCACGACCGATCAGTGGCGTGCTTTCTATCCGAAAGGACCGGAACCATGCCTGGCGGACCTCATTCTGAACGAGGATGTCGAGGCGATCGAGGTCCGTTACGCGGACAAATATCGGAAGTCGTCGCTTATCGAGGATACCTACGAAGCCGTGGACTTCTTTTCCGTCCTCGGCGACGGCGGCTGCTGGCTTAAGTTCACGGCAACCTTGATCCGGGGAACCGACGGCGAGGTGATCGGGGCGATGGAAGTGTTGGAGAACGTCACCTACGCAAGGAGGGCCGAGGAGGCACTGCGAGAGAGCGAACGACGCTTTTTGGACGTCCTGTACGCATCGGAAGATGCAATTCTGTTGATCGGCGATAACGCCTTCATAGACTGCAATGAGGCGACAGTCCAAATGCTGGGCTACGCGACGCGAGAAGAACTCCTCCAAAAGCATCCATCGTTGCTCTCGCCCCCGGTTCAACCCGATGGGCGGAGTTCTCGCGATAAGGCGGATGAGATGATTTGGCTGGCTCACGAGCGCGGTTTCCACCGCTTCGAGTGGGTGCATCGCCGCGCCAACGGCGAGGACTTTCCGGTCGAGGTCTCGCTTACCCCGATCGTGCATCAGGGGAAGAGCCTACTCTACTGCGTCTGGCGCGACGTCACCGAACGGAAACACGCCGAGGAAAGACTGCGCGAATTCAAGACCGCCGTCGAGCAATCGGCCGACGGCATCGCGCTCGCCGACCTGAACGGCTGCCTGCACTTCGTGAATCACGCCTGGGCGAAGATGCACGGCCAACCGGCCGAAGAACTTGTCGGTAAGCACTTGGGAGTCTGTCACACGAAGGAGCAGAATGAGACGGAAGTGAACGCTTTCAACAAGCGATTGCTGGAAACAGGTTCGGTCGAAGACGAATTAGGGCACGTTCGCCGAGACGGCACGGCCTTCCAGACGTGGATGTCCGCGACCTTGTTGAAGGACTCGGACGGAAAGCCTTGCGGACTGATCGGCGTGGCACGCGACATCACCGAACAGAAACGCGCGGATGAAAGACTGCGGGAGAACGAGGCGAGGCTTCGCGCGATCACTGACTCGGCCCAGGACGCCATTATCATGATGGACCACCAGGGCATGATCTCGTTCTGGAATCCGGCGGCGGAAAAGATATTGGGCTACCGCGAGGAGGATGTGATCGGGCGGAATCTCCATGAACTCCTGGCTCCCCAGCGCTATCATGCCGCGCAACATGCCGCCTTTCCTCGCTTCCAACGGACCGGGCAAGGCGACGCCGTAGGCAAAACGCATGAACTGGAGGCACGTCGAAAGGACGGCCGAGAGATTCCGGTTGCCCTATCCCTTTCCCGCGTCCGGGTCGGCGAAAACTGGCACGCCGTCGGTATCATACGCGACGAGACGGAGCGCAAGACCACCGAAAACGAGCTGATTCGAGCCAAGCTCGCGGCCGAGGCGGCTAACCGCGCCAAGAGCGAGTTTCTGGCCAACATGAGCCACGAGATACGCACGCCCTTGAACGGCCTGCTGGGCATGCTGCATCTCATCAAGGCCAGCGGTGTAAGCGGCGAGGTGGAGTGCTACACCGAAATGGCCACCCGCGCGGGCAAGCGCCTTACCGGCCTGCTGGGCGACATTCTCGATCTTTCGCGCATCGAGGCCGGACGCATGCCCCTTGCGAAGGCCCCGTTCCTGCTGCGGGAGATTCAGGACTCCCTGGCCGAGACCTTCTCCCCCGTGAACTTCAGCAAGCGCGTGTCGTTCCAGGCCGTCACCTGGCCGGGCCTGCCGGAGCGCGTGGTGGGCGACGAAGTCCGCGTACGGCAAATCCTGTTCAACCTCATCGGCAACGCGCTCAAGTTCACGGACAGCGGCGCGGTGCGGCTGGATATTTCGCCCCTGGCTCCAACCCCGGCACAGCGCGTGCGGCTGCTGTTCATCGTCAGCGACACAGGCATCGGCATACCCGATGCGCAGCTTGGCACAGTCTGCGCGCCCTTCATTCAGGTCTCCATGGACATCGCGCGCTCCCACCAGGGGGCCGGGCTTGGGCTCTCCATCGCCCACAATCTGGTGGACGCCATGGGCGGCACCCTGACCATAGAAAGTGTGGAAGGGCAGGGCACCACGGTGTACCTCATGCTGCCCTTTGATCTGCCCCTGGCCGAGGCCGGGGAAACGCCGCCGCAGGGCGGGCAGGCCGAGCCTCCACAGCCCATGCGCCTGCTGCTGGTGGAAGACGACGACATAAGCCGCCTGAGCGCGGAGCTGGGACTGCGGAAGCTGGGGCACCACGTGCGCACGGCCTGCAACGGGCAAGAGGCCCTGGAGGCCCTGCGCGCGGAGCGGTTCGATTGCGTGCTGATGGACATTCAGATGGGCGGGATGGACGGCCTCACCGCCACCCGGAACATTCGCAGCGGGGAAAGCGGCGTGCTCGATCCGGGCATTCCCATCGTGGCGCTGACCGCCTATGCCGGGACGGAAGACCGTGACCGTTTCCTGGCCTCGGGCATGGATGACTACGTTGCCAAGCCTGTGCAGCCGCTGGAATTGCGGACCGTGCTGGCCAGGATTCGCGCTCGGCTGGGGGCTTCCCTGCAGCAATGACGCGCCCCGGCGCTGTTGCTGGCCGGGCCGGAGCGATCTTGACCCTTTGAAGGTCTTTCGTGCCCGGCAGGTGTTATGCTTTTTTGAGGCTGCGACTCTGCGGCCTGTGCGCTTTCAACCTTGCGGCCATTCCCAGCGCAGAGCCGCAGAGATTCCTGCCCCTTCCCTTCGCCTTGCCCCTTCGCCTTGCCCACGTGCCGGGCCCTGCTCTGTGCAGGCCTTGGCTGCCGCGTTCCCAGCGCCTCCGCTTGCTTTGCCCTTGCGCCCGCAGTGCTCAGGGGCAGCCCCGCGCACGCCACGCTCCTGGCTGCAAGACAGAGGGCTGCGCTTTCGCCCCGCCAGCCCGACGTTTTTGAATCATCATGAATCTCAGCAGGTTATCCTGGCAATGTCTGCGCCTTTATCCGCCATGTGCAGCCGCGAATCTTGCGTCTCAGCGCCTCGGCTTTCATCAGAATTTCCTCACCCCACTTGACATGGCATCAATTTCAAGTCTATCGCTATCACGTGCCATTAATTTATTTTTCGTAGCACAATCGGGCTTGGGCCTGATTGGGAAGAGGAGTGGTCTGTCCATCAAATCTGGAGGTGTATGATGCGAGAGATGGAGAAGGTGATGATGAAGGGGAGCGCCCCAAGAAACGTCGATCCGAACAAATTCTCATTTGTTCAGGTGGATGCGGCCAAGTGCCAGGCCTGCGGCACCTGCGACGACGTGTGCAAGACCGGCGCAATCCAGCCGCAGGGCAAGGACGAGAAACGCCATGTGGTCGACCCGGCGGCCTGCGTGAACTGCGGCCAGTGTCTGGTGAACTGCCCCTACGGCGCCATCTACGAGGAAGTCTCCTTTGTGGATGAGGTTTTTGCGGCGCTCAAGGACCCGAACACGGTCTGTGTTTCCATGCCCGCCCCGGCCGTGCGCTATGCCCTGGGCGAAGCCTTCGGCCTGCCTGCGGGCACCCACGTTGGCGGCAAAATGCACGCCGCCCTGCGCAAGCTGGGCTTCAAGCTGGTTTGGGACAACGAGTTCACCGCCGACGTGACCATTATGGAAGAGGGCACCGAGCTCTTGAACCGCGTGAAAAAGCCGAGCCACGAAGCGCCGCTGCCGCAGTTCACGTCCTGCTGCCCCGGCTGGGTCAAGTTCGTGGAGGCCTTCTACCCGGAGCTTATCCCCAACCTGTCCAGCGCCAAGTCGCCCATCGGCATGCTGGGGGCCCTGGCCAAAACCTACGGCGCCAAGCAGACCAAAACCGACCCGGGCAAGATGTTCACCGTGTCCATCATGCCCTGCATTGCCAAGAAGTACGAGGGCCTGCGCCCGGAACTGGCCGCCAGCGGCTACCGCGACACCGACGTCACCATCACCACCCGCGAGCTGGCCTACATGATCAAGAAGGCTGGCATCGACTTCAAGAGCCTGAAGGACGAGCCCGCAGATCCCATTCTGGGCGAGGCCACCGGCGCGGCGACCATCTTCGGCACCAGCGGCGGCGTTATGGAAGCCGCCCTGCGCCTGGCCTACGAGGTGCTCTCCGGCGACAAGCTGAAGGACGTGAACCTGAAGGGCGTGCGCGCGCACGAGGGCATCAAGACCGCCAGCATCGACGTGCCCAAGTTCGGCAAGGTCAACGTGGCCGTGGCCAGCGGTTTGGACAACGCCAAGAAGCTGTGCGACGAAGTGAAGGCAGGCAAAAGCCCGCACCACTTCATCGAGATCATGACCTGCCCCGGCGGCTGCGTGAACGGCGGCGGCCAGATCCTCAACCCCAGCGTGCTGGTGGGCGATTCGGGCTGCCGCAAGGTCTTCGCCGAGATCAACAAACGCCTGGCCATGAAGGCCCAGGCCTAGGCCAGGGCGAGAAGGAGAGCATCATGAGCGAGAACACCAATTGCACCCGCCGCGACTTCCTGAAACTGGCCGGAACCGCCGCCGCCGTGGCCACCGTGGCCGTGGCCGCGCCCTCCCTGGTGACGGAAGCCAAAGCCGCCGAGCTTGACCTTGTGACCAGGCGCCAGACCGGCGTGTACGCCGCCGACGCCAATCCCAAGCTCTACAAGCTGCGCAAGTCCCAGGAGAATCCCATGGTGCAGAAGCTGTACGCCAAAGACGGCTTTTTGCACGACGGCCCCTGCGGCCACAAGGCCCACGAACTGCTGCACACGCATTACATCGACCGCAGCGCGGGTCTGAAAGCCCTGAAGGCCAAGGGAATCAAGCTGAAGGCATAGGCCCCCTCTGACCCCCTCAAGGGGCTTTCGTTCGCCGCAACCTGAGGACAGGATGAGTCCGAAGCCGAGGGTTGCTCCCAAAACTACTGCAAGCGCTTGAGCGCCTCCGCCAGCTCCGCCTCAACCTCCTGCAGCGAGTAGGTGAGGATGGCCGGGCGCGGCTTGCCGCTTTTCAGGTAGGCCTCAAAGGCCTGGAATTCGGTGCGCGCGCGGGCCTTCAGGGCCGGGTCGCTGGCACTGTCCAGCTTGCGCAGCAGCGCCTGGCCCAGGTTGAAGTGCGCCAGTTCGAAGCCGCCCGCAATGGCCTTTTCGTATTCGGCCACGGCGAGCGTGTCGTTGCCCTCACGTGCGGCGATGACGCCCAGGTCGCCATGGGCCTCGGCCGCCTCCGGCGTGCCCTCGTAGTTGGCCACAAGCTTGTCGTAGTTGGCCTTGGCGAAGCCCGTGTTGCCCATGCGCAGAAAGCGTTCCCCGTGGTGCAGCAGCACCTGGGCCGGTTCTGCGGCCAGGGCCGGGGCAGGGGCGAGCAGGGGCGCGGCCAGCAGGCAGGCGGTAAGCAGATACCCAAGGGGTGAGGCGCAGCCAGGGCGGCTGACGAAGGGATGAGTCATTGGACCTCCATATGAGTTTGTTGCTTGTGTGTGCTACGAATTTTAAGATAATGCAATCGCTTGGTTTAAAATAGTGCGTTTCGTGTTAGATATCACTGTATTGCGGTTTTAAGGGAAACTGCGCAACGCCAAAGGCTTGCCCATTGCGTGCTACCGTGCTACGAAACGAAAATTAATAGCACGAGGTGAATCAATGACTCCACCCTCTCCCCGCATCGGTCTTGTGGGCGTCACGTTCGACGCGGCCAAAGGGACCCTTGGAAACATCGAATCCGTGCTGGCCGCCTTTGCCGATGTGGTGGTGGCCCGCATGAGTTTGCCCCAATGCGCGGCCGATACCGGCTTGCTTACCCTGGTCGTCAACGCCAGCACCGACGAGATCGGCGCGCTGGCCGGACGCCTGGGCATGCTTGAAAGCGTCCGCGTCAAATCTCTTGTCCTGTAGGAGCCTGCCATGAGTTACCCCCCCCGGAGAGCTTCCCGCCTGTTGCGCTGCGTTTGCGGCATCGGCCTTGTGCTTGTTTGCGCTGGCGCCGCATTTGGCGCAGAGGCGAAACAAGACTCCAGCCTGGACGAAGTGCTTGTCACCGCGCGCGGCATTGCCGCCCCGGCCAGCAAAACCCCAGGCGGTACCGGCGTTGTCACGGCGGAGGAAATCCGCGAGACCGGACCGGTCTCCCTGGCCGACGCCCTGGCGCGCATTCCCGGCGTGACGAAAAACGGCGACTCGCCCTGGGGGGCCGACGTGAGCATTCGCGGCCTGGGGCGCGATTCCGTGGTGATTATGGTGGACGGCGTGCGCATGAACATGACCACGGACATCAATGGCCGCCTTGGCGTGGTGAACCAGAACGACATCGAGCGCATCGAGGTGCTCAAGGGGCCCATCAGCGCGCTGTACGGCTCCGGGTCCACCGGCGGCGTCATCAACATCATCACCAAAAAGGGCACGTTTACGGCCAGGCGGGAATTGCACGGCGAGGCCGACGCCACCTATTCCACCAATCCGCAGGGCCCGGACCTGTACGGCAACATGTCCGTTTCCGATGAACGCTACTGGCTGATTGGGTCCGGCGGCTGGCGCGAGGCCGCCAGCTATTACGACGGGCGCGGCCAGAAAGAGCACAACAGCCAGTTTTCCGACTGGCAGGGCAAGCTTGCCGGGGCCTTCAAGTGGACCGACGAGCACACCACCCAGTTGCAGTACCAGCACATGGACGGCAGCCAGATCGGCGTGCTTGGCGGCAATTCCGGCGGGCTGCCGCGCAACGCGGACCTGACCCTGCGGGAGAACAACCGCCGCCTGGTGCAAATGGTGCACAGCTTTGCGCCCAAGAACTCGGTGCTTACGGAATCCTCCCTCGACCTTTCCTGGCAGTTGCTGGAGCGCAATCCGCGCATGGACAACTTCACCTCCGGCGCCATGGCCTGGCAGCAGCCCACAGGCACCCATGAAACCGTGGCGGGGAGGTGGAAAAACGTTGTTGACCTGGGGCCGCACACCATTGTGGCCGGGGCCGAGGTGTCCAACTGGGACATGCGCTCCCGTGGGCATGCCCTGACCACCGGCGGCGTGCTGAAAAACCTTATGGCCGTTCCCGATGCCAGCCAGCTGGTTTCCGGCGCCTTTGCCGAGGACGACTGGAAGCTGGCCCCGGCCTGGACCCTGAACCTGGGCGGCCGCGTGGATGCGGTGCACATAACCAACGGCGGCGGTACGCCCATCTCCAAGTCCGGCGGGGAAAAGAACGACAACAACTGGGGCGGCCACGCGGGCCTCACCTGGGACTTCAGCGATCCCTGGAGCGTGAGCGCCCTGGCCGCCACCAGCTACCGCACCCCGAACATTCTGGAACTGTACAAGAGCATCACCTTGAGCGGCACCGGCTTAACCGAGGTGGGCGACCCGAACCTGAAGCCCGAGGAATCGCGCTTTTTCGAGCTTTCGCTGAAGCGCGCCGGGGAATCCCTGCGCCTCACAAGCTCCGTCTACGCGAACCTGCTGCACAATTACATCAGCCGCGAGCGGACCAACGCCACCACCTACACCATGACCAACATCGGCACGGCGGAGATTTACGGCGTGGAGCAGTCCATCGAGTGGGACTTCGCCAAGGGCTGGCTGGCCTATGCCAACGCCGCCTATACCCAAGGGCGCGACGAAACCCACGGCGCCTGGCTGCCGTTCATTGCGCCGCTTTCCGGCCTGGTGGGCGTGAAGCAGACCATTGGCCCCTGGTGGTGGGCGCTGGAAAGCCAGGCCGCGGCGGAGCAGAACAACGTAACGCCCACGGGAACCCGCGGCGAATCCTGGATAGTGCTGAACGCGCGCACCGGCTACAGCGTGGAGACCGGCGGGCTGAAGCACGCGTTCACCCTGGGGGTGAACAACCTCGCCAACACCTCGTATTCCAACTACATGGCCACCTCGCGCGGCTTAGAGTACCGCGAGCCCGGCATCAACGGCTACGCCAATTATCACGTGAGCTTCTAGGCCGCGCAGGAGAGCAGAATGTCGTCCATTTCCGCCTTCATGGAGTCCAACTTCCGCCACTTTAACGCCCGCGAAACCCTGGACGCCGCCAAGGCCTGGCGCGCGTTGCTGGAGGGCGGCGGGACCATGTTCCTGACCATGGCCGGGGCCATGAGCACCGCTGAAATCGGCGTGTCGCTGGCGCGCATGATCCGCCAGGACAAGGTGGCGGCCATGTGCTGCACGGCGGCCAACCTGGAGGAGGACCTCTTCAACCTCTTCAATCACGACGAATACCGCATGGTGCCCGACTACCGCGACCTTTCGCCGCAGGGCGAAAAGGCCCTGTACGACGAGGGCCTGAATCGCGTCACCGACACCTGCATCCCGGAGGGCGTGTTCCGCCAGGTGCAGGCCCGCATGAGCGAGCTGTGGCGGCAGGCGGCGGAGTCCGGCCAGGCGAAGTTCCCCTGGGAATTCATCTACGCCCTGCTGGACCAGCCCGGCGTGGAGGAGCTGTTCCGCATCCCGCGTGAGGACTCCTGGGTGCTGGCCGCCAAGGAGAAAGGCCTGCCCATCTACACCCCCGGCTGGGAGGACTGCACCCTGGGCAATATCTTTGTTTCCGAGGTGATGCACGGCAAGCTGCCGCACCATGGGGCCATACGCCACGGCACGGAGCAGATGGAGCACCTGGCGCGCTGGTACATGGCCATGGCGGCAAAGAAGACGCCCGTGGGCTTCTTCCAGATCGGCGGCGGCATTGCGGGCGACTTTCCCATCTGCGTGGTGCCCATGCTCATTCAAGACATGGAGCGCGAGGACACGCCCTTCTGGGCCTACTTCGCCCAGATAGGCGACAGCACCACCAGCTACGGCTCGTACTCCGGCGCGGTGCCCAACGAAAAGATCACCTGGGGCAAGCTCGACGCCGACACGCCCCGGTTCATGATCAACTCCGATGCGTCCATCGTGGCCCCGCTGATTTTCGCTTACGTGCTGGGCGAGTAAGGCGGGGTGGGAAAACGGCGCTCTCCCGCAGATTGCGCAGCGGGTGAGGGAACGCTGCGGGCCAACGCCCCGGCGCTTTCCGCCCGCCCAAGGCGCAGGGCGCAAGCGCGTGGCCCAGGCCGGGCCGCTGCCGCAAGGAGCATGCACTTCGCCTGGGCGGCGCGCATCCCGTCCGGCGGCTCAAAGGCGTTCGGGCTGGCGCGCCCTTGCTCCGTGGGAGGGGCGTTGCGCTCTGCCTGCGTGCTCTGCCTGCGTGCTCTGCGGGGCGGGGTCGGGGCGCGCCAGCCCGCCAGAGCGCGCGGGCTTCATCAAGAGCAGAGTGCGGTGCGCGGGCCTGGCGGCAGTGTCTCCAGGGCGCGCAGCCTTGCGCCTGGGCTTCCGGCTGCGGCCACCCGGCAGCGCGCTTGCCCTCGATGTGTTTTTCTCCAGGTTCGTGAACTTTTCTAGAATTGTTCCTAGTTTCCTCGCCGTCAGCATATTCATCTGGAAATCATGCGTGTTAGCTGTGCGCCAGGCAGGCCGCATTCTGAAGCGTTTCATCTATTTCAAGGGGTTGGCCTTTGCAGACCGGAATTGACAGCACCCCCCCTGCCTGACCATAGTGCCCCCGTGAGCTGGTGTCCGGGCCTTGGCCCGGATGAAAAGGGAACCTGGTGCAAGCCCGGGACTGCCCCGCAGCGGTGAACGGGAACGAGCCCCCTTTCCGAAAGGATGCAACGACACTGGCGCAAGCCGGGAAGTCCGGGGGCGAGGAAGGCGGCGCAAGCCGCAAACGCCCGTGAGTCCGAAGACCTGCCCGCTCCCGTCCGCGCGCCTGCGCCGGGCGGTTGTACCGAGAGCCTCGCGGGAGGGCGATCCGGCAGAGTCGCACAGATGGGGCGTTCCCCTTCCGTTGGCTGCTGGTATCGACCTCCGCGTCATCGACACCACAAGCTGACCTGGAGAATGCTGATGTCTCACGCCGCCGAAATCATTGCAGAACTGTCTCCTTCCTCAAACGAAGTTCCGGTGCTGACGCCCTTGCGGCCCATCGCCCCGCCCGCCCAGGTGCGCAAGCGTAACGGCGAAACCATCGCCTTCGACGCCGGGAAGATCCGCTCGGCCATCCAGCGCGCAGGCGCGGCCACGGGCGAGTTCGACGGCGACGAAGCGCGGCTCATCACCGCCCAGGTGGTCAAGGTGCTTGCCCACCGCTTTGGCGGCCGCCTGCCGGATATTGAGAACATACAGGACGCGGTGGAGCAGGCCCTTGTTTCCGCCAACCACTTCAAGACCATGCGCGCCTACAGCGTGTACCGCGAACAGCGCGCGCGCCTGCGCCAAGACAAGAAAACCGTGGTGGACGTGGCGGCCAGCGTCAACGAGTACCTGGACCGCCAGGACTGGCGCGTGAACGCCAACGCCAACCAGGGCTATTCCCTCGGCGGGCTCATCCTCAACGTTTCCGGCAAGGTTACGGCCAACTACTGGCTGAACCACGTGTATCCGCCGGAGGTGGGCCAGGCCCACCGCGAGGGCGATCTGCACATCCACGACCTGGACATGCTGGCGGGCTATTGCGCGGGCTGGTCCTTGCGCACGCTTTTGACCGAAGGCCTGAACGGCGTGCCCGGCAAGGTGGAGGCCAAGCCGCCCAAGCACCTTTCCAGCGCCGTGGGGCAGATTGTGAACTTTCTTGGCACCCTGCAGAACGAATGGGCCGGGGCGCAGGCCTTCAGCTCGTTCGACACCTACATGGCGCCCTTCTTGCGCAAAGACGCCCTGGGCTACGACGAAGTGCGCCAGTGCATCCAGGAGCTCATCTACAACCTGAACGTGCCCTCGCGCTGGGGCACGCAAACGCCCTTCACCAACCTCACCTTCGACTGGAACTGCCCGGACGACCTGAAGGACCAGCATCCGGTCATCGGCGGGCAGGAGCAAGACTTCACCTACGGCGAGCTCCAGCCGGAAATGGACATGATCAACCGCGCCTACATAGAGGTGATGACCGCCGGCGACGCCAAGGGCCGGGTGTTCACCTTCCCCATCCCCACGTACAACATCACCAAGGACTTCCCCTGGGACGGCCCCAACGTGGACATCCTCTTCGAGATGACCGCCAAGTACGGCCTGCCGTATTTCCAGAACTTCGTGAACTCGGATCTGACGCCGAACATGGTGCGCTCCATGTGCTGCCGCCTGCAGCTTGACCTGCGCGAGCTGCTCAAGCGCGGCAACGGCCTGTTCGGCAGCGCGGAGCAGACCGGGTCGCTGGGCGTGGTCACCATCAATTGCGCGCGCCTGGGCTACCTTTCCCGTGGCGACGAGCGCGGGCTCTTCGCCCGGCTGGACGCCCTGCTCGACATCTCGCGCACCAGCCTGGAGATCAAGCGCAAGGAGATCGAGCGCCGCATGGACGCCGGGCTTTTCCCCTACACCAAGCGCTACCTGGGGTCTTTGCGCAATCACTTCTCCACCATCGGCGTCAACGGCGTGAACGAAATGATCCGCAACTTCACCGCCAACGCCCAGGACATCACCACCGAGGCGGGCTACGCCCTGGCCGTGCGCTTTTTGGACCACCTGCGCGCGCGCATCACCCGCTATCAGGAAGAAACCGGGCACATGTACAACCTGGAGGCCACCCCGGCCGAGGGCACCANNGGCACCACCTACCGCTTCGCCAAGGAAGACCGCAAGCGCTTCCCGGAGATTCTGCAGGCGGGCACCACGGACCAGCCCTATTACACCAACTCCAGCCAGTTGCCGGTGGGCTTTACGGACGACCCCTTCGAGGCGCTGGCCCGGCAGGAAGCGCTGCAGCGCAAGTACACCGGCGGCACGGTGCTGCACCTGTACATGGGCGAGGGCGTTTCCAGCTCCAAAGCCTGCATGAACCTGGTGCGCAAGTCGCTTACGCGCTTCGCCCTGCCGTACATCACCGTCACGCCGACCTTTTCCGTGTGCCCGGTGCACGGGCACTTGAGCGGCGAGCAGCCGACTTGCCCGCACTGCGCACAGGAAGGCCGCGAGCAGGCCTGCGAGATCTGGACCCGCGTCATGGGCTACTACCGCCCGCGCTCGGCCTTCAACATCGGCAAAAAGGGCGAATACGACGAGCGCGTGTGCTTCAACGAGCCCGCGCCGGAAGTCCTGGCCGAGGGCCTGACCGAGGTCGGGGCGTGAGCCAAGCCCCGTCCCTTGGGCCGGGGTTGGACGGCGGCGCGGCGGCTGTTTCGTCCTGCGGGGCGGGGAGCGTTGCCGAGCCCGCTGCGAGCAAATCTATCGCTGCGGGCCTTGCCGTTGGCGGGCTTATTCCCCTCAGCACGGTGGACTGGCCGGGCGAGTTGGCGGCTGTGGTGTTCTGCCAGGGCTGCGCCTGGAACTGCCCCTACTGCCACAACGCGGTGCTGCGGCCCTTTGGCCCTGGCGAGCGCACCTGGGCGGAAACCCTGGCCTGGCTGGAAACCCGCCAGGGGCTGCTGGACGCCGTGGTCTTCTCCGGCGGGGAGCCTTTGCTGCAGCCGGGCCTGGCCCAGGCCCTCTCGGCTGTGCGCGCCCTGGGCTTCAAAACCGGCCTGCACACCAGCGGCATGGACCCTGTGGCCCTGGCGCGCGTTCTGCCCTTTGTGGATTGGGTCGGTTTGGACCTCAAGGGGCCGCGCCGGATTTACGGGCGCATAACCGGGGTTTCCGGCGGGCTTGGCGGGGCGGAGGGCGCCTGGGCCAGCCTGGGGCTGCTGCGGGAGTCTGGCGCGGCCTTTGAGCTGCGCACCACCTGGCACCCGGCGCTTTTGTCCGCCGAGGATCTGCTTGAGCTTGCGGGCGAACTGCACGGCCTGGAGGGCATCCGCTGGGCGCTGCAGGCCTTTCATCCCGAAGGCTGCGCGGATGCGCAGCTTGCCGCCGCAGGCCGGGCGCTGGCGCCGCAGCAGTTGCTGGAGCGCCTGCGGCTGGCGCTGGGCGCCGGGGGCGAACTTCTCGTGCGGGCCTGACGCTCGGCGCTTTGGGGCATCAGGCCCGGCGGGGCAGCGCCGCTTGCGCAATCAGCGGAGCTCCCCGGCGTTTTCGGCCTTGGGCGCAGCCATGGCACTGGGCGCAGGGGGCACAGCGTACGGGCGTGCTGCATACGTCCTCGCCACGCCTTGCGGCAGGGGCAGCCGGTGCAAGGCGGCCGGGCACACACAAAATGACGACGGGCCGTAGGCCTGGGCAGCGGCAAAGGCGGCTGCGCTGTTGCCGAAGCCGGGCGCAATGCACCATGTGACCAGCAGGTTGGCAGAGCGCGTCAGGCTGGTTCGGGCGGCGTGGGCTGGCGGGCAGGCTGCATCTTGTTTCCTCTCTACCGCGTCGCCTTCGGCGCCATCTGTTCCCAGACGACCGCTTTCAGCAGGCGCAGGGCCTCGTCGCAGGCGGCCAGCACCTTGGTCTTGCGCTCCAGCGAGAGGGCCAGGGAGCGCACGTTGGAGTTCTGCCGCGACAGGGCCACGATTTCGCCGGTGAGCTTCCAGAAGTTCTCATAGGCCGCCAGGGCTCCGGTCGTATCCTTGCCCAAGGCGGCCAGGGCAAAGCGCACCGCCTTGTCGGCCGCCGCCATGTCCTTTTCCAGCGCGTCCATGCGCGGGGCCATTTTTTCCATGATGTGCGGGGCGTGCAGGCTCTGGATGTGCAGGGCCTCGGCCAGGGCGCGTTGCGCCTGCCGGGCGGCCTTGTCATTGGAGCCGTTGAGCAGGGGCCGCAGGGCTGATTCCATTTCGTCCAGGGCAATGGCCGCCTGGCCGAAAGACAGCGCAAAGGCCTTGAGGTTGGTGTTCTGCACGGCCAGGTCCAGCACTTCCTGGTCTACTGTGCGGTATTCGGCGAAGCCCGTTTCAATGCGGGCGATGAGCGCGGCTTCCTCCGGCGTAAGCCTGGGCAGGCCCTTGAGCTCCCGCAGCAGCCCCCCGGCGGTATCCGTGGCGTTGCGCGCCTGTCTGGCGAACAGCTCCGAGCTTTCGTCCGTTTCGGCCATGACGGCCTGCCTTTCCCGCTGGGCCGCAGTGTGCAGCGCGGCGCCCAACTGCTGCACCAGCTGCGTTTTGCGCAGGGTTTGGCGAAAACTCGTCTGCTCGCCCTGGTCTCGTCCGAAGAACCAGAGCCCCCCAAGAAGCGCCGCCAGCAGCGCCAGGGTGGCCAGTACGGTGCGGGCGGATGCGCCCTCAACGATTGTCATGCCTGCTCCTTGCCGGGAGCCGGGGGTTGCAGGCCTTCCTCCAGCCGGTAGCCTACGCCCGTTTCCGTGCGCAGAAAGCGCGGCCGGGCCGGGTCGGGCTCAATCTTGTGGCGCAGCTGATGCACGTAGATGCGCGGGTAGTGGGACTGGTCTTCGCGCGCGCTGCCCCATACCTCCTTGAGCAACTGGCGGTGCGTTACCACCTTGCCCGCGTGGCGCACCAGAAAGGCCAGCAGCTTGTATTCGATGGGCGTCAAGTGAACCTCCTGGCCAGCCACGCGCACGCGGCGCGCGGCCAGGTCCACCGCAAGCTCCCCGCAGCGGAACACGGGCTCGGCGGCAGGTGTTGCGCCGGGGTGCGCGGCCAGGAGGCTGTGGCGCAGGGCCACACGCATGCGCGCAGACAGCTCGCCCACCCCGAAGGGTTTGATGAGATAGTCGTCGGCCCCGGCGTCCAGGGCGTCGATCTTGTCCTGCTCCTTGCCGCGCGCGGAAAGCACCAGGATGGGCGTGGCCGTCCATTGGCGGATGCGCCGGATGACCTCCAGCCCGTCCATGCCCGGCAGGCCCAGGTCGAGCAGGATGAGCGCGGGCTGGTGCGAGGCGGCAAGTCCGATGCCTTCCTCGCCGCTCTCGGCCTCCACCAGCCGAAAGTCCTGGCTCTCCAGGTAGGCGCGCAAAAAGCAGCGGATGGGCGCCTCGTCCTCGATGACCAGGACTGTGGTTTTGTCCGAACTCACAGCGCCTCCTCGTCCTTGTCCAGGTCTTCAGCGGGCGCGTGCCGCCTTTTGGGCGCGGGCAGCGTCATTGTGAACGCGGCCCCGCCGCCTTCGCGGTTCTCGGCCTTTATGGCTCCGCCGTGCACCTGCGCTATGGCCCGGCAAATCGCCAGGCCGATGCCGTAGCCTTTGCGCCCGGGAACGTGGTGGGCGGCTTCCCGCCCTTGATGGAACAGGTCGAAGACCTTGTCCAGTTCGTCCGCCGCCAGCCCCGGTCCCCGGTCCGCCACGGTGACCTCCATTCCGCCCTCGGCGCGCCGTGCGGTTATGGATACCGGCGAACCCTCCGGCGTGTATCTGGCGGCGTTCTCCAGCAGATTCAGCAGAAGCTGTTCCATGAGCACCCCGTCCACCTCCACCAACGGCAGGTCCGCCGGAATGTCCACGGCGAGTTCGCGTCCGGCCAGGTGCTTTTCCACCAGCCTCAGGGCCGCGCCCAGCGGTTCCTCAATGGACTGGAGCTGCAGATCTGGCTTGAGGGTGCCGGACTCCAGCTTGGTCATGCGCAGCAGGTTGCCGATGAGCCGGGACAGACGCTCGGCCTCGTTGTAGATGTTTACGGCAAGCTGGCGGCGCTGCTCCGTGGCCAGGCTTTCGCCCACGGCGGCAAGGCTGTCTGCCGAGCCCATGATGGCCGCCAGCGGGGTTTGCAGGTCGTGGGTGACGGAGGACAGGAGCGAGGTCTTGAGCCGCTCGGTCTCGGCCTCCATCTGGGCATGCAGGCTCTCGGTCTCCAGTCGCTCCACTTCAAGCGCCAGGGCCACCTGCCGGGCCAGGGTCTCAATCATGTGCGTTTGCTCCGGGGAAAACAGCGCGCCTTGCGTTTCTGGCCGCAGGCCCAGCACGCCCAGGGTTCCCTTGAGCCCCGCAAAGGGCACGTAGAGCGCGCCGCTGGTGGGCAGGGTGCTGGTGCCCAGGCCCGCTGGCTGCCCGTTGGCGAACACCCACGCCGCAACGCTTTCGCCCTTGTGGGTGACGCGGAACGCCTCCGTGTCGCCCACATGCTCCCGGATGCGGCCTTTCATGTCTGGCAGGAAGGCCAGGGCCCGGCAATGAAACAGTTCAGAGATGTGCTCAATGGCGATGTGCAACAGCTTTTCCGCGCCGCGTGTGCCCGCCAGCTCGCGGGAAAGGGCCAGCATCACCTGGGTTCTGGCCTCGCGGGCGCGGGCGGTTTCGGCCTGCTGACGGATGCGCGAAGTCAGCCTGCTCATGACCAGCGCCACCCCGAACATGATGGCGAAGGTGAACAGGTACTGCGTGTCGGACACGGCCAGGCTGAAGCGCGGCGCAACGAAGAACACGTCGAAGCAAAGCACGCCCAATGCCGAGGACAGAAGGCCAGGCCCCTGGCCGTGGCGGCTGGCGATGAGCATGGTGCCAAGCAGGTAGACCATGATGAGGTTGGCCAGCTCGAAGTTCGGGTACATGGCGAAGCATATGGCCGAGCACGCGGCCACGGCGGCCACGCTCCAGGCGTAGCCGCGCAGGTCCTGCGCGCCTGTTTCGCCCCTGTTCGCCGGGCGGGGCGCGCCTCCCGCGCCTTCATCGCCCCGTATGACCTGCACGTCGATTTCGGCGCTTGTGCGGATGAGCTCGTCCACCGGGCTGCCCAGGAGAACGTCGAGGAGCTTCTGCCGCACGGGCTTGCCGATGACGATGGTGGACACGTTGCGCGCCCGGGCCAGGCGGATGATTTCTTCCGGGATGCTGCGGCCCGAAAGGGTGACGACCTCGGCCCCGAGGCTTTCCGCCAGGCGCAGGTTCTGCACCACCCGGTTGTGGCGCGGGTCGGATTGCGAAAGCGGCTGCGTTTCCACGTAGGCCGCTATCCACTGGGCGTGCTGGCTGGCGGCCATGCGCTTGGTGGCGCGCACCAGCCGGGCCGAGGTGGGGCTGGGGCCCACGCAGACGAGCAGCCTGCCCGAGGTGGGCCAGGTGACTTCGATGGCCTGGCCCTGGCGGTACACGCAGACCTCGGTGTTCACGCGGTCGGCCACCACGCGCAGGGCCAGTTCGCGCAGGGCTGTGAGGTTTCCGGTGCGGAAGAAGTTCTGCTCCGCAGCCTCGGCCTGGCGCGGAATGTACACCTTGCCCTCGCGCAGGCGCTTCAAGAGATCGTCCGGCGTCAGGTCCACCAGCACCAGTCCCTCGGCCTGTTCCAGCACGGAGTCGGGCACGGTCTCGCGCACGGGAATGCCGGTGATCTGCGCCACCACGTCGGAGATGCTCTCCACGTGCTGCACGTTCATTGTGGTGTAAACGTCGATGTTGTGGTCGAGCAGCTCCAGCACGTCTTGCCAGCGCTTCTCGTGGCGGCAGCCGGGGGCGTTGGTGTGGGCCAGCTCGTCCACCAGCACCAGCGCGGGCCTGCGTAAAAGCGCCCCGTCCAGGTCGAACTCGGCGAGCTGGTGGCCCTTGTATTCCACAGTGCGCCTGGGCAAGAGCTCCAACCCGGCCAGAAGCGCCTCGGTTTCGCCCCGGCCATGGGTCTCCACCACACCGGCCAGCACGTCGCGCCCTTCCGCCTGCTGGGTGTAGCCTTCCGTGAGCATGGCGTAGGTTTTGCCCACACCTGGCGCAGCGCCGAAGAATACGCGCAGCCGCCCGCGCCTGCGTTTCTTGTCCTCGCGCTCGGCCAGGGCCAGCAGGGCTTCGGGGTCTGGGCGGCGCGCGCCGTTTCCGCTTTCGTTCATGTCCGGCTCCTGTGGTGCTTAGGGCTTGGCCGCATTCTGGGCCTTTGCGGACAGGGAATCAAGCTTCTGTCCATCCAGCTCGCGGTTGAGCAGCAGCACGTTCACCCGCGCCTCGCCCAGCAGGCCGAACTGCCGACCCTCGGTGCGCCGCGCAATGAGCTGGCGGAGCGTGGCCTCTTCCAGCCCGTGCGCACGCGCCACGCGGCCCGCTTGGTACAGCGCCGCAGCCGGGCTGATGTGCGGGTCCAGGCCGGAAGCCGAGGCCGTGACGAGTTCAACGGGCACAGGACCGTCTCCGTGGGCCTTGCGCAGGGCTTCTGCGCGTTCGGAAACGTTTTCAAGCTGCGCCGGGTTGGTGGGACCGAGGTTTGAGCCGCCGCTTGCGGCCGCGTTGTACGGCTGCGGGCCCGTGGCCGAGGGCCGCCCCCAGAAGTGGCCGGGGGCCGTGAATTGCTGGCCGATGAGCGCCGATCCGGCCAGGTTGCCATTCTCGACGATGAGGCTGCCGCTGGCCTGGCGTGGGAAGAGCGCCTGGGCCAGGCCCGTGACCATTGCCGGATAGGCCAGGCCGGTGATGAGGGACAGGGCCACGAGCATGAGGCAGGCGGGCCGCAGGGTATTGAGGATGTCGCGGATCATGATGACCTCCTTAGGCCAGGCCGCAGGCGGCCAGGGTCATGTCGATGAGCTTGATGCCCACAAAGGGCACGAGGAGTCCGCCGCCGCCATAGAGGATGAGGTTGTCGCGCAGGACCGTTGCCGCTCCGGCGGCCCGGTAGGCCACGCCCTTGAGGGCCAGCGGGATGAGCCCCACGATGATCAGCGCGTTGAAGATGACCGCCGAGAGGACCGCGGACTGCGGTGAGCTCAGCCGCATGATGTTGAGCGCGTCGAGCTGCGGGTACAGCACGGCGAACATGGCCGGGATGATCGCGAAGTACTTCGCGACGTCGTTGGCGATGGAGAACGTGGTGAGCGCGCCGCGGGTGATGAGCAGCTGTTTGCCGATCGCGACGATCTCGATGAGCTTGGTCGGNNGGCCGCCGGGATGATGGCGAAATACTTGGCGATGTCGTTTGAGATGCTGAAGGTGGTGAGCGCGCCGCGCGTCATTAAGAGCTGCTTGCCGATTTGCACTATCTCCATGAGCTTGGTGGGGCTGGAGTCCAGGTCCACCATGTTTCCGGCCTCCTTGGCGGCCTGGGTGCCGGTGTTCATGGCCACGCCCACGTCGGCCTGGGCCAGGGCGGGCGCGTCGTTGGTGCCGTCGCCGGTCATGGCCACCA
>DIVX01000048.1:0-2355 GCA_002422505.1 Desulfovibrio sp. UBA6121 | reverse complement strand
GATGCCCATGCGCCGGAGCTCGGCGAACTTCTCCTTGATGCCGCCCTTGACGATATCCTTGAGCCAGACCGCGCCCAGCACGCGGACAGCCCCCTGGCGGCGCTCCGCCACCAGAAGCGGGGTGCCGCCCTCGGCGGCGATGTCCTGCACGAAGCCGGACACCGCCTCGGGGAACACGCCGCCATTGTCGGCCACCAGGCGTTCGATGGCGTCGGGCGCGCCCTTGAGCAGGCTTTTGCCTCCCGGCAGATTGACGCCGCTCATGCGCGTTTGCGCGGTGAAGGGCAGGAAGGTTGCGCCAAGGCTTCCCATGTCGCGCTGGCGGATGCCGAACTTCTCTTTGGCCAGCACTACGATGCTGCGGCCTTCCGGCGTTTCGTCCACCAGGCTGGAAAGCTGCGCGGCGTCGGCCAGTTCTGCTTCCGTAACGCCCGGCGCAGGCAGAAAGGCGCTGGCCTGGCGGTTGCCCAGGGTGATGGTGCCGGTCTTGTCCAGCAGCAGCACGTCCACGTCGCCTGCGGCCTCCACGGCCCGGCCGCTCATGGCGATGACGCCCGCCTGGATGAGCCTGTCCATGCCGGCAATGCCGATGGCCGACAAGAGCCCGCCGATGGTGGTGGGGGCCAGGCAGACGAAGAGGGCGGCCAAAACCGTGATGCTGATGGCCTCCCCCTTGCCCGCCTGGGCCACGCCGAACAGGGAGAAGGGCAGCAGCGTGGCGCACACCAGCAGGAAGATGATGGTCAGCGCGGCGAGGAGGATGTTGAGCGCGATTTCGTTGGGCGTCTTGCGGCGCTTGGCCCCCTCCACCATGCTGATCATGCGGTCCAGGAAGGTCTCGCCGGGGTCGGCGGAGATGCGCACGACGATGGAGTCGGACAGCACCCGCGTGCCGCCGGTGACGGCGCTGCGGTCACCGCCGGCCTCGCGGATAACGGGTGCCGACTCTCCCGTAATGGCGGATTCATCCACGGTGGCCACTCCCTCGCTAATTTCCCCGTCGGCCGGGATCATTTCTCCTGCGGCCACCAGGACGACATCTCCCTTGCGTAGTCGTTCCGCCGGAATCTTTTCGATGGAACCGGAGTCAAGGATGCGACTGGCCAGGGTCTGGGTGCGGGTTCGGCGCAGGGTGTCGGCCTGGGCTTTGCCGCGACCTTCAGCCATGGCCTCGGCGAAGTTGGCAAATAGGACCGTAAACCAGAGCCACAGCGCTACCTGAAGGCCGAAACCCAGCGACTCCCCTGCCGGGCGGAAGAACAACCCCACTGTGGTCAGCAGAGCCCCCACCTCCGTGACGAACATCACCGGGTTCTTCATCATGGTTCGGGGGTGAAGCTTCGGGAACGCGGCCGCAAACGCCTGTAAAATGATCCGGCGGTCAAACAGGGAACGTGATTTTATGGCCATGCTGATTATTTCACTTTCTTTTGTATTTAAAACAATTTGTTTGAATTCGTCAGGATGAAATGTTCAACGATCGGTCCCAGCGCCAGCACGGGGAGAAAGGTTAATGCGCCGACGATCAGAACGGTGCCGACCAGGAGTACAGCAAAAGTCAAACCTGATACTGGAAAGCTTCCCACATTGGGTGGCGTCAGTTTCTTCTTCACCAGATTTCCTGCCAGAGCCAGCACAGGGAGAATGACCAGAAAGCGACCGACGAGCATGGCAATCCCCAGGGTAGTATTCAGCCAGATGGTATTCGCAGAAAATCCCGCAAAGGCACTCCCGTTATTGCCGGTCGTCGAAGTAAAGGCATAGAGCATCTCGGACAGGCCATGCGGTCCGGAATTGTTCAGCCCCCCGACACCCCAGGCGCTGACAGCCGCCCAGGAGGTAAATCCCAGGATGCAGAATAAGGGGATCAGTATGGCCAGGACGCTGACCTTTACATCGTAAGCTTCAATCTTTTTTCCCAGATATTCCGGTGTTCTTCCGACCATCAGACCTGCAAGAAAAACGGTCACCACAACAAAGAGCAGCATGCTGTAGAGACCCGCCCCGACGCCGCCGAAAATGACTTCTCCCAGTTGGATGTTCAAGAGGGGGATCAACCCTCCCAGGGGGATAAAGGAATCGTGCATGGCGTTCACGGCGCCGCAGGAAGCGCTGGTGGTCACCACGGCGAAGAGCGCGGAATTAAAGATCCCGAAGCGGACCTCTTTGCCTTCCATGTTTCCGCCTCCTGGATCAAGCCCCAGGGAAATCAGATGGGGATTTCCTGCCGCCTCGGCCCACCAGCAGACCAGGACACCCACCAGCAACAGGATGGCCATGGCACTCCAGACCGCCCAGCCGTGGCGCTGGTTGTTCACTCTCCGGCCCAGATACCAGGTGAGACCGCTGGGTATA
>DIVX01000082.1:13592-13828 GCA_002422505.1 Desulfovibrio sp. UBA6121 | reverse complement strand
TCCATGCCGGGCATGCGCATGTCGGAAACAACGGCGTCCACCCGCGTTTTGGCCATTATCTCCAGGGCCTCCGCCCCGGAGCCAGCAAAGAGGACTTCCCATTTGTCGCGCATGGGGCGCAGCATGCGCTTGAGTCCCATAAGAATATTTGGCTCGTCGTCGACGAAAAGAATGGTGCGCTTCATCGTGCCTCGCTACTCGGCTTGCTCCAGGGGCAGGCGCACCACGAAGGTGGT
>DIVX01000082.1:0-13555 GCA_002422505.1 Desulfovibrio sp. UBA6121 | reverse complement strand
TGGTGAAGAACGGGTCGAAGATCTTGGCCTGCGCGCTTTTGGGAATGCCGGTGCCTGTGTCGGCCACGCGTATTTCGGCCCAGGGCGGGGTAAGGCGCGTGGCCAGGGTGATGCGCCCCACGCGTTCGGGCTCGGTCTTCTTGGCGTCGGCTATGGCGTGGGCGGCGTTGATTATGAGGTTCAGCACCACCTGGTTTATCTCGCCGATCATGCAGGCCACCAGCGGCAGGGCGGGGTCCAGGTCCAGGTCCAGCTCGGCCACGTATTTCCACTCGTTGCGCGAAACCGTGGCCGTGCTCTTCATGGATTCGTTCAGATCGGCCGGGGCCATGGCCGCGCCGCCGGGGTGGGCGAACTGCTTCACCGAACGCACGATGGTGCTGATGCGCTCCACGCCCTCCAGGGTTTGGGTTATGGCGCCGGGCACCTCCTGGGCCAGATAGTCCACGTCGCGCTCCTGCATGAGGGTCTCCAGGGCCGCGATGTCCTCCATGCCGGGGCAGGCGTTTTTGGAGGCGGCCACCAGGGCGCGCACGCCCTCGATGACGGCCAGCAGGTCCTCGAAGGCGCCCTTGATGAACTGCGTGTTGTTGCCCACATACTGGGCCGGGGTGTTTATCTCGTGGGCTATGCCCGCAGCCAGCTGGCCTATGGCCTCCAGCTTCTGCGAGTGCAAAAGCTGCGACTCCAGGCCCTTGCGTTCGGTGGTGTCCGTCACCACGGCGAAAAAGCCCGCAGCCTTGCCCACTTCGTCGGCGTACACGGAAGGAGACACCAGGGAGTAGATGTGCCGTCCGCTCGCATGCTCCCACAAGATCTCCTCCTGCCAGGCGCCCTGGCTTTCGTCCGCGGCGCTGCGGCCGGAGAACATCTGCGCCAGGCGCTTTCTGCTGGCCTCGTCCGCAAAGCGGGCCAGACTTCTGCCGGTGAGCTCGGCCTTCTTGCGGCCCAGCATGGCGCAAAAGCGGTCGTTGGCGTAGGTTATCACGCCGCCGCGCCGCACCATGATCAGCCCCTCGTGCATGGACTCCACCAGGGAGCGGTACCTGGCCTCGTTCCTGCGCAGGCGCGCCTCGGTGCCCACCCGGTCGGTAATGTCGGTAATCATGCCGATGGACCCGGCGAAGGAGCCGTCTGGCGCGCGCAGGGCGCTGGCGTTCAGCATGGTCCAAATGCGCTGGCCGTTCTTGTGCCGGAAGCGCAGCTCGTACTGGTCGGAGTAGCCCAGGCGGCGGCGCTTGAGCTTCTGCTGCAGCAGGGCGCGGTCCTCCGGGTCCAGAAGCAGCGTCACGGGCTGGCCCGTAAGCTCTGCCGGGGTGTAGCCGAAGAGCGTTTCCGAGCGCGGGTTGGCGTAGATGATGTTGGCCGCGGCGTCGATCATGACCACGGCCTCCTGGGCGGTTTCTACGATGATGCGGAAGCGCTCCTCGCTCTCCTTGAGTTCGGTGATGGCGTGCATGCGCTCGGTGATGTCGCGGTGGGAAATGACCGCCCCGGCCATGCCCTTGCCCAGGGGCGTGGCCTGCAGCACGAACCAGCTTCTCCCGGCCGCCTCAAAGCCGGGATATTCCAGGCGGAAGGCCGGTGTCTTGCCCGAAAGCACGGCTTGCAGCCCTTCCAGCGCGCTGGCGGCATAGGGATTGTGCGTTGCCGCGCGGCAGGCCTCCAGATAGTTGCTGCCCAGGCCGAGGCGCGAGGCCTGGCCGCCCAGGGGAGTGCTTTCCGGGCCTGTGTCGGCCCAGGACTTGTTGACCATGGTGAGCACGCCGCGCCTGTCCAGCACGCAGAGGTTGGCGGGCAGGGCGTCCAGAATGGCGCGGGCCAGGCCTTCGCTGCGGCGCAGGGCCTGGCCGGTGCGCTGGCGCTCTATGGCGTTTGAAAACAGCAGGGTGACCTGCTCCAGCACGCGCGAACCCGCAAGACGGACGGCCTCCATGGGTTGGTTCGAGGCCAGGGCCAGCATGCCGAGCAGCCTGCCTTCCACAATCATGGGCAGCGCGGTGAGGCTGGTTATGCCCACCTGGGCCAGCAGCTTCTTTTCCTTCTGCGCTGCCGGGGGCATGTGGGCCACGTTGCGGATGAGCACGCGCTCTCCGGCCAGGATGCGCTCCGTGAACCAGGGGGCCTTGCCGGGACCGATGCGCCGCAGGCTCTCCGGCAGCAGCGCATCGGCGTTGGCGCGCTGCTGGTAGGAGAGCAGGAAGGCGCGCCTGGCGGCGTTGGCGAGAAACACCCCGGCCTGGCGCATGCTTAGGAAGCGGCACAGGTCGTCCAGGGAGTCTTCTATGGCGCGGGTCAGGTCGGCCTCGCCGGAGTTGATGAGCCGGGCGGAGATGGTGGAGACCATGGCCTCGGTCATCAGCCTATGCTCTATTTCCTCCTGGGCGCGCAGGCGCCCGGCGATGTTGCGCCCGCTGGTGATGAGCGCCGGGCTGCCCTGGTAGCCCTGGGACTGGCAGAGGAACTCCGCCTGGATGGCGAAGCCGTCGCGCCGGACGAGGGTGGCCTGGAACAGGGCGGGCGCGCCGCGCATGGCGTCCTGCAGGCGGCTGGCCACGGTTTCGCGCTGGTCTTCGGCCACGCTTTCCAGAAAGCTCATGCCGCTCATGCTTCCGGTGGGCAGGTTGAGCCAGATGCCCGCGTTCTTGTTGGCGTCTAAAATGCGGCCCGTGGCGTCGTGGACGAAGATTGCATCGGCCGCGTTGTTGAAGAACTCGCGGAACTGCTGCTCGGACTTGCTTAAAAGCGAAAGGGTGATGCGGGTTTGCAGCACGTGCTCCAACTGCCGCGCCACGGCGAAGAGCATGGACGCATCGCCCGGCAGGAAGGCGCGCCTGCCGGGCAGGGCGCACAGGAGTATGGCCCCGCGCTCCTGCCCCAGCACGTTCAGGGGCTCGGTCAGCCGCTGCGCGCAGTGTTCTTCGTCGTAGCGGCTGCTGCGGTATTCCTGGCCGTCGAAGCGCAGCAGGGCGGTCATGTCCTCCTGGGCGTTCCAGCAGTCGGGCAGGGCCTCGGCCATGCGCTGAAGCAGCACGGGCTCGCTGCCTGCGTCTTGGCCCAGCACCTCGGCCAGGCGGTTCAGGCCCTCGGCCTCGCGCAGCTGGTCGCGCAGCTCAGAGGCGATGCGCGCCTGGGCCTCGCTGGCGTCGCGCAGGGCGGTTACGTCCTGCACCAGCACCACGGTGCCGTCCAGCGCACCGGAAAGATTGAACAGGGGGTGTACGCGGGTGTCGAGGAAGGCCAGCCGTTCGCCCGCAGGCTGGCTGCCCAGCTCGGCCTGTCCTTCGCTGCGGCCCTGGCGCACGCGGTCTAGGGCCGCAGCCGTCCAGGGCAAAAGCTCCTCCAGCTTGCGGCCCACAAAGTCGGCCTGGCTGAGGCAGCTCTTGTCGTCGCCCCAGATCCCTTCGCCGCCGGTCTGGGTCAGCCAGCGGCAGGCGGCCTGGTTCAGGTCGGTCAAGCGGCCTTGGCCGTCGCCCAAGAACACCGCGCACGGCAGGGCCTGGAGCACCGTGGTCAGGTGATGCTTTTCGTTCTGGGCGTGCAGATTCTGGCGGCGCAGCTCCTCCAGCTTTGCTGGCTCCTCGGCGGCATTCCACTCAACGCTCACGGCGGTGCTGAGCCTGTCGAAGAAGCGGGACACAAAGCGCCGGGGGCCGCTGTCCGCCGGGCGCGGAAGGGTCTCATCGCGTTCCAGCAGGTCCATGTAAGCTTGGCGGTAATAGGCCAAAAGCCCCAGGAACATGCCCAGGTCCACCCCGCGCGCGCGGTGGCGGCGGGCCTCCTCTACGGCGAAGGCCTCCAGCGGGCTGCTGGCAAAGTGTTCGTCCGGGGTCATCTCCATGCTGGAAAGGCCGCCGGGCGCGGCTTGAACGAGGGCGTCTGTAAGGCCGACGATGGACAGGCGCCAGGCTTCCCTGAGCACGGACGTGTACTTGGTGTAGCCACGCTCTTTGGCGTAGCCCAGCACACGGTCCATCAGCCAGTCCTCGCCTTGGCGCAGCAATGATGCGAGTTCGCGCATGAGCTCTCCAGCGTTGTGGGGATTGGCCCCGGCGTTGGGGTCGCCAAGGACAATCGCATATGCAACTTTGCACATTTTGCCCTGCGGGGCAACCGTGGGCAGCGGCTTTCCATCGCTCCCAGCGTGATATTTCCCCCTTGACGTTGCGCCATATTGCTATATTGTAATGTCTCGAAACGAGGGGGGTGTGATGGACGATCTGGTGCGGGTCATGAAAGCTTTGTCCGACCCTGGACGGGTGACGATTTTGAAGTTGTTGGGCGCGCGGGAGTTGTGCGCCTGCGAGATAATAAGCGCGCTCAAGCTGGCGCAGCCAACCATTTCCCGGCACATGAAGGTGCTGGCCGACGCAGGCCTGGTGACCGGCCGCAAGGTGGGCTCCTGGGTGCATTACCGCGTGGCCCAGGAGGCCGCCAGCCCCTATGCCCGGACCATGCTGGCCCAGCTTTCCGGCTGGTTGGAGAACGACCCGGCGCTTTTGGCCCTGCGCAACGGCCTTGCGCCCCAAAGCCCCTGCCTGGCTACGGCCTGCGCGGGGAAAAAGGAGCTGCGGCCATGAGCAGAACACGCGTGCTTTTCGTGTGCGGGCAGAACAGCGCCCGCAGCCAAATGGCCGAGGCCCTGCTGGACGACTTGGCCGGAGATCTTTATGAGGCTCACAGCGCGGGCATCGAACCCGCTCCCATAAACCCCCTGGCCGTGGCCGCCATGGCCGAGCGCGGCATCGACATCTCGCGCAAGCGCACCAAGCTGGTGGCCGAGGCCGTGAGCGAACTGGCGGCCAGGGGCCAAAGCTTCGACGTGGTGATAACCGTGTGCAGCAAGGCGGCGGGCCTGTGCCCCTTTGTGCCGGGCGTCGCCGTTACCGAGCGCTGGAGCTTCGACGACCCCGGAGAGGTTTCCGGCGCGCCGGAAGAGCAGTTGGCCAAGGTGCGCGCCGTGCGCGACGAAATAGAAGCCGCCCTGCGCGGCTGGATCGAAGAGAGGCGTCAGCATGCAGGGAAGTGATCCCAAGGACGCGGCCCCGTGCGCCTGCGCCCCCAAAACCGTGCGCGAAGCGCGCGAGGCTCTGCGCGCCGAGCGTGAGAAGGTCCACAAGGCCCAGGCCGAGGCGCGCGCCCAACGCGTGGCCGAGGCCCTGGCCCCGCCCGCCAACCTGCCGGGCAAGCTTGGCCTGCTGTTCGCCGTGCTCATCATTTGGTGGAACCTGTACCAAATGCTGCCGGGCATTGCCCGCTTCGCCACCCAGAGCCTGCTGGGGCTCGACCTTGCAAGCCGCCTGGGCTCCAGCGTGGAATTCTTTTTGTACGACACGCCCAAGGTGCTGATGCTCCTGGCGCTGGTGGTCTTCGGCGTGGGCGTCATCCGCAGCTTTTTTACCCCGGAGCGCACGCGCCGCCTGCTGGCGGGCAAAAGCGAGGCCCTGGGCAACATGCTGGCCGCGCTGCTGGGCACCGTCACCCCGTTCTGCTCCTGCTCGGCTGTGCCGCTGTTCCTCGGCTTTTTGAACGCCGGGGTGCCGCTGGGTGTCACCTTCTCCTTTCTCATCGCCGCGCCCATGGTGAACGAGATCGCCGTGGTGCTGCTGTACGGTCTTTTAGGCTGGAAGGTCGCGGCCCTGTACATGGCTACCGGCCTCGCCGTGGCCATGGTGGCCGGGTTCGTCATCGGGCGGCTCAAAATGGAGCGCCACGTGGAGGACTGGGTGCAGGCCCTGCGCGCGGGCGACGCCCAGGGCGCGCAGCCGCAGGAGGAACTCTCCTGGGCCGAGCGCCTGAACGCCGGGGCCCACGCCACGCGCGACATCGTGGGCAAGGTTTGGCTCTGGGTGGTGCTGGGCATCGCCGTTGGCGCGGGCATTCACGGCTACGTGCCGGAGGGGATGCTGGCCTCCATAATGGGCCGGGACGCCTGGTGGAGCGTGCCCGCTGCGGTGCTGCTGGGCATTCCCATGTACTCCAACGCGGCGGGCATTGTGCCCGTGGTGCACGCCCTGCTGGAAAAGGGCGCGGCGCTGGGCACCGTGCTGGCCTTCATGATGTCGGTGATCGCCCTGTCTTTGCCCGAGGCTGTGATCCTGCGCAAGGTCCTCAAGCCCAGGCTGATCGCCGTCTTCTTTGGCGTAGTCGGCGGGGGCATCTTGCTGGTGGGGTTCCTGTTCAATGCGATCTGGTAGCGGCCCAGGCGGCGGGGTCAGAATCTCTCAGGCTGGGGAACAAAGCAGTGCGCCTCGTCGTTGACAACAGAGTGCCTGTTTGGTAACATTGCCAACTATCATGACACGCCAAGAAGTCTACAAACACAAAGCCCAGATCATCAAGGCGATGGGACATCCCAGCCGCCTCATGATGATTGACGCCCTCGCCGAGGGCGAGAAGTGCGTCTGCGAGTTGCAGCAGCTCGTGGGCTCGGACATGTCCACCGTCTCGAAGCACCTCTCGGTGCTCCGCAACGCCGGTCTCGTGGATGATCGCAAGCAAGGGCTGCAGGTCTTCTACAGCCTGCGGGTGCCCTGCATCATCAACTTCTTCGGCTGCGTCGAGGCGGTCATGGATCAGCGCAGTGAAGCCGCGGCAGCGTACTCGGCGACCAGATGAGTAACGTGCTTTCTTGTTGCCTACTATGGTAATTTAGCCAAACAGCCATATGGAGATGAGCGGAATGAAGATTGAAGTTCTCGGCATGGGCTGCGCCAAGTGCAAGAAGCTGGCGGCAGTCGCTGCGCAGGCGGTCCAGGAGTTGGGGGTGGAGGCGGAGATCGTGAAGGTCGAGGCCGTCAAAGAGATCATGAAGTACAACGTACTCAGCACTCCCGGTCTGGTCGTGGACGGTCAACTGAAGGCGGCGGGGCGCGTTCCCTCGCTCGACGAGGTCAAGGGGTTCGTCAAGCAGGCACAGGGAGCCTAACATGAATGACAAACCCGGCCTAATCATGTGTGTGTGCACGGGCAAGTGCCCCGGCTTTGAGAAGATGGACGTCTGGGACTTCATCAACCGCGTGCGGGTCGAACTGCCCGTGGAATACGGCTTCATTCACCCGCAGCTTTGCGAAGAGGACGGCGACCGGTTTCTCGCGGACATGCTGCAATCCCGGCGCAAGCTGATCGTTGCCGGCTGCGCGCCAAACATGCAGATCAAGATGTTCCGCGACGCCTTCGCCGACGCCGGGATGGATATCAAGACGGACCTGGTGCCGCTGGACGTGCGCGACATGACGCTGGAGCAGGCTTTCGAGAAGGTCGAGAAGGCGCTGGAGACGATGGGGGTGAGCGCGGATGAGTGACGCCACCTTCATGGGCGTGAGCCGCGAGAAGATCGACTGGGCGCCGACCATTGACTACAGCAAGTGCGACTTCTGCATGGAGTGCGACGACTTCTGCCCGCACAAAGTGTTCGAGCGGCGGGAGGGTGAAGTCAAGCTGGTGGTCGCCAACCCGAAGAACTGCGTGGTCTTCTGCCGGGCCTGTGCCAAGACCTGCGGCCCCGACGCGCTCACCTTCCCCAGCAAGCCGGAGACCATTGCGGCGATCAAGCAGATCCGCGCGAAAGAAGGCGAGGCCGAGTGAAGTGTGCGGTGCTGGTCTGCAGTGGATTGGACAAGCCCCTGGGCTCGCTGGCGCGGGAAGTGGCCGTGTGCGCGGCGGAGCAGGCGGAGTGCGAGATCGTGTGCCCGGTGCTGCTGAACAACTCGCCGGGGCGGTATGAGGCGACCCTGAAGGAGCTGCCACTCGCAGTGGTGGACGGCTGTGGGACGCGCTGCGCGACGAAACTCGCGACACAGATGGGGCTGAAGATCGGCCGGCGCATGCTGCTGCCGGAGGCGATCAAGGAACTGGGCGAGACGTTCGAGGACAGCCTGCGGCCAGGACCCGAGGCCCGCGCGCTGGCGCTGAAGCTGGCACTGCAGCTGACGGCTGACGAGGCTGAGGAGGAGGCGGCGGAGACGGAGGCCGTCACCTTCCCGGAACCCGCGGACTTCCTGAAGGTCACCCACGACAAGTTCGTCTTCCCCATCCCGGTCGAGGGCTACTTCTTCAACGAGAATGACTGCTGGGTGCAGGTGGTCGGGGGCCGGGCGCGCGTGGGCATCACGGACTACATGCAGCAGACCCTGACCGACATCACCTACTTCGCGCCGCCTGAGGTCGGGCGTGAGGTGGAGCAGTTTGATGACCTGGGGGCGGTGGAGTCGGCCAAAGCGGTGTTCGACGTCATCTCTCCCGTTGGCGGCAAGATCGTCGCGGTCAACGCCGCGCTGGAGGACACCCCCGAACTGATCAACGAGGGGCCGTACACGGGTGGCTGGCTGGTGGAGCTGGAGCTGACGGACTTCGAGGCCGACCGCGAGTTGCTGCTGACCGGCGAGCAATATGCGGTGAAGGTGAAGCAGAAGGCGGAAGAAGCGTCCGCCTGACCCAAAGAAGGCAGTGTTGCCTGTGCATGATGCAGAGAAGGTACTGGTCATCCCCTGCAGTGGGATCGGCAAAGTACATGGCCTCATTAGCCGCGAGGCCATGTACCTCGTGACCGACGAGTTGGCGCCGGAGCAGGCTGATACGCTGTGTCTGGCGCTGTTGGTGAAGGGTGATGAGGAGGCCGTCGCACGCGTGCAGACGCAGCCGTGCATCACCATTGACGGGTGCCCCAAGGCCTGCGCCCAGAAGAACGTGGCGCTGGCCGGCGGGCAGACCGATTGCGCGTTCCAGGTGCTGCAGGTGCTCAAGCAGCATCGTGGAGCGCAGCCCGGGTCGGCCTCGGGCCTCAATGAGGTGGGCTGGACTGTCACCCGTGAGTTGGCGGAGTTGGTGCGGGACAAAGTGGCGGAGCTGAGCGGCTGCGAGGTGAAGAGCTAATGGCTGACGACAAGCTGCGAGTTGGCATCATCTCGTGCAGTGGCGAGGAGATTCCGGAGGGGACGATTTCCCGTCTGGCGACGCGACGGGTGCTGGAGATGCTGCGCCCGGACCAGACAGTGACGTTGTGCCTGCCGCTGTTCCTGGCGGGCAATGAGCAGGAACGAGACTTCGCTCGCACTCACCCGACCATCACGATTGACGGGTGCGACAAGCGCTGCGCCCAGTGCGGCACCGAGAAGCACAGCGGCCCGGTCAGCGCGGCCCTGGTGGTGACCGACATGCTCAATGGTCAGTACCCGAACTGCGCGCGGAACTCCCGCCAGCGGGGCGAGGTGGACCGGGAGGCGGTCTGGATAGTGGCGGAGACGCTCGCCGCGACAGTGGATCAGGTGCTGGAGGAGGTCGGTGGGGCCGGCGCGTGTGGCACGGACGATGACGGCTGCGCCTGCAGCCGCCCCTTGCCCGGCGGCACGATTGTCGTCAACGGTCACGAAGTCACAATCCCCGGCCTGAAGATGATCTTCGGCCATCTGGTGGAGACGGGCGTCGCCGCGGAGCCGGACAACGCGGCGCGGGTACTGGAGACCGTGGCCGTCTACCATCCCGTGCCGGAGGCCAAGAAGGACGCCTATCAGGAGGCCCTGCTCGCGGCCTACCAGAAGCACTGTGCCGACGCCGGAGAGTAGAACAGTACAATCCCGCCGTCGTGCGGGTAGCGTCCAGAACAGGGAGCAAGACAATGTCATCATGTTGCGCCGGGAAGAAGACGCTGGTGTTCGCGTGCAGCGGCGGGTCGAATGTCGGGCAACTCAGCAACGAGGCGGCCAAGAAGCTGGATGTCGAAGGGGTCGGCAGTTTCTTCTGCATGGCCGGGATTGGCGGCGGCATCGCCGGCATCGTCGGCAAGTCCAAGGAAGCCGATGCGACCGTCGTGATTGACGGGTGCGATGTCGGCTGCGTGAAGGCGGCGTTCGAGCGGGAGGGCGTGGACATCTCCAAGTACGTCGTCATCACCGATCTGGGGATCGAGAAGGGCCACCACTTCAACCTGACCGACGAGCAGATTGAGGCGGTCTGCGCCGCCGCCAAGCAGAGCTGTTGTTGCGGGTAGGGCTACGACCCGATATCGGCACAGTCTGGTGACCCCAGACCGTGCCTGCCATCTATTGATACGACATTCAAGGAGTTAGACACACATGCAACGTACGCAAGCCATCGGCCTGATTCTCGTGGCGCTGGTGCTGGGGTTCGTGGTGGGCTTCAAGAGCGGCAAGGGCGCTGCCGGCACGGCCGTCCCGGCGGTGGTGGCGGCCCCCGAGGCGCCACCCGCGGCGACGGCACCGGCCACGACGCCGGGCACGTCCCTGCCGCGCCTCGTAGACCTGGGCTCGACCACCTGCATCCCCTGCAAGGAGATGGCGCCGATCCTCGAGGAACTGAAGGTTGAGTACAAGGGCAAAGTGGACGTCGAGTTCATTGATGTGAATGCCAATCCCGCCGCGGCGGACAAGTACCAGATCGCCCTGATTCCGACCCAGGTCTTCATTGACAAGGAAGGCAAGGAAGTCTTCCGCCATGAGGGGTTCTTCCCCAAGGCGGACATCCTGGCCCAGTTCGAGAAGATGGGCGTCAAGACGAAATAAGGCAACCGAAGGAGTCAGTTCATGCTGCGCAAGTCTCTCAATCTGTGCCTGCTCATCGCCGTCGCCGTCTCGGTGGCGGTCTCAGTCGGTGCCCAGCAGGCGCCGAAGCTGCCTAAGCTGGTGGACCTGGGCTCGACCACCTGCATCCCCTGTAAGCAGATGGCGCCGATTCTGGAAGAGCTGAAGACGGAACTGGCCGGCAAGATCGACGTGGAGTTTGTCAACGTCAACACGCAGCCGGCCCTCACCGACAAGTACCGGATCGAGGTCATCCCGACCCAGGTCTTCCTCGATGCCAGTGGCAAGGAACTCTTCCGCCACGAAGGCTTCTACGCGAAGGCCGCAATTCTCGCCAAGTGGACCGAGTTGGGGTTCAATGTGGCGACGGCCGCCCCCGCGAGCTTCAGCCGCTGGACAGCGGCGCAGCCCGACGCGCGGGCCAAGGACGCCGTGTGCTACATGTGTGACGGCGACGTCAATCCCAAGAGCGCCGTGGTAGTGAAGACGGCCAAGGGCGACGTCCACCTGTGCTCCCCGCACTGTCTGTCCATCATGCTCTCCTCGCTGACCACCGACCGGGCTGAGGTGGAGCAGCAGGCCTTCGTCACCGACTTCGCGACCGGCCAGAGCGTGCCGCTGCAGGCCGCGAGCTACCTGTACAGCTTCGACGAGCAGACGGGCCGTCCGTCGGTCATGGTGTTCGCTAGCCGCGACGCGGCGCTGGCCGCCCGGCGCGACAATGGCGGCAGCGTGCTGACGTACCCGCTGCTCAAGAACAAAGAGATGGCCAGCCGCTGCGGCTTCTGCGACCGCGCCGTCTACCCTGAGGACGCCGCCGTGGTGAAAGCGGGCGGCGTGTACACCTACGGCTGCTGTTCTCACTGCGCCCTCGGCGTGGCGGCTCGGACTGGCGCCAGCGTTGAGATCCACGAGCGCGACCGCTTGACCGGCGAGCCGATCATCGTCAAGACGCTGGAGGGGCAGATTGCTTCGCTGGAGCCGGCGACGGCCGTGGCGTGGTACGGTCAGCGCACCAAGCCCGACGGCAAGCGCGTCTCTGCCGGGTGCTTCCATCAGGGCTTCTTCGTCTCGGCTGAGAACCTCCAGAAGTGGGTCGAGGCGCACCCGTTGGAGACGGGCGAGATGATCTCGATTGCCAAGGCGCTGGCCGACAAGATGGCCCTGTCGCCCGAGCAGATCAGCAAGGCCTGCAAGATCGGCGAATGCGCGCCGAAGTAGGGAGAGGCCGATGCGACAGCTGATCGCAATGGCTGTGCTCCTTCTGGGATGCGGCCTGGCGCAAGCGCAGGAAGAGTCGCTCGCGGTGGGCGCGAAGGCCCCGGGCTTCGTGCTGGCCGATCAATCCGGCAAATGGCACAGGCTCAGCCGTGTCTGCGGCCGGCAGGTCACGGTGCTCGCTCTCACTCGGCTAGAGCACTCTGAGAGTCCTCCCGTGATGCGGGAGTTGGAGAAGCTGCAACAGCGCTACCGGAATGAGCGGGTGGGCATCTACCTGATCAGCCTCGGCGGGGAGCAGGCTCGCGAAGCCACCTCGGCGGCCGTGAAGCGGTGGCATCTGACGTACCCGGTCCTGCTGGAGGACGAGTTCAGCATGCCGGAGGCCTACCGCGTGAAGACGGCGCCCCGTCTGTTGGTCATCGGTCAAGACGGAGTGATCCGCTTCAGCCACGGCGGCTATGATGCCAGCATCCCCCGGAAGATCGCGGCGGCGGTGGAAGCACATCGTCCACCCAAGCTGCCACACCTGCTGGATCTGGAGGGGCTTGGCTGCGCGACCTGCAAGCCTATGCCGCCGATCCTGCGCGCCCTACAACAGGAGTTGGCGGGCAAGGTCAGGATCGAGATATGGGAGTATGACCCGGACCTGGTTGATGAGTACGGGCTGGAGACCATGCCGACGCAGATCTTCTACGACGCAGACGGCAAAGAGGTCTGCCGTCACGGTGGAGTGATGACCCGCGACGAAGTGCTGGACCAGTTCAGGAAGATGGGCGTGGCGACAGAGTAATCCCCAAGCAACAGGAGCAAAGGCTTTGGATATCATCGCGGCGCTCCAACACGCGCTCGACAACTCATCTCTTCTCGTGGTGCCGTTAGTGCTGCTGGGCGGTGCTGCCACAGGCTTGAACCCCTGCGTTTACCCGACCATTCCGGTGATCATCGGTTACATCTCCGGGCAGAAGAAGCAGCCGCGCTGGAAGGGTCTATCTCTGGCCCTCACGTTTGTGCTGGGGCTCGCGATCACGTATGTCATCATCGGGGCCACGGCCTCCTTCGTGGGCAGCGTCCTCGGTATCTCCAAGGCCGGGTGGATGTACATCGTGGCGGCCGTCTGCATCCTCGTCGGCCTCAACATGTCCGGACTGATCAGTGTCAGCTTCGACACGATCATCCCCGCGCAGTCCAAGTGGTCGAAGCTCAGCGGCTATGGCGGGGCGCTGGTGCTGGGGATGCTCTTCGGACTGGTGGCCAGCCCCTGCGCCATGCCGATCCTGACCCTCATCCTGGCTCTCATCGCCCAGAAAGGGCAGGTGGTGTACGGCTCCACACTCATGTTCGCCTACGCTGTCGGCCACGGCCTGCCGCTGATCATCATCGGCACCGTCGCGGGCGCTCTGACCAGCCTTGAGCGGTTCACGAAGTACTCCGTGCTGATCCAGAGAATCGGCGGCTGGTTGCTGATCGCCGTCGGTGCTTACTTCATTTGGACTGCTTGAGGCTGTCCAGTCGTTCGTATTCCACGATCAGGAGAACAGTCAGATGCGGACATGTTTCACTCTCTTGTTGTTGGTCGGTGTTCTCAGTGTGGCTGCGGCTCAGGACGTCATGGTGAAGGTCACCGTTGATGGCAAGGCTCAGAGCTACAATCCCGCCGCTCGCATGCGTGGCGGCACCGTCTACGTCCCCCTGCGGCAGGGCGCGCAGTCCCTCGGCGTGGCAGTGAAGTGGCATGCCGATAGCCAACGGGCACAGGTCTGTACCGACACCGGCTGCGCCTTCATCAAGCAGAGCGA
>DIVX01000010.1 GCA_002422505.1 Desulfovibrio sp. UBA6121 | reverse complement strand
GGGGTCCAGGGGCAGCGCCCCTGAATGCTCCAGGCGACGCCGACGCGAGCGGGGATATGCCTCCTGTGGCCAGCCCCCGGCCGCCCCTGGACCCGGCGAAATGGGGAACTGGATTGTCTCCCTGACTGGGCCTGGGGGCAGCGCCCCCTGCGTTCCTGTTGTTCCTAAATATTCAGCAGTGCGGCCTGGGTGCGGCGTTTGCCAAAGGCCTGGGCCTTTTGGTTGTCGCCCAGGAAGATGTCGATGGCCTTGTCGTGCCGGGCGGCCATGAGGTCGTTGATTTCGTAGATGCCGAGACCTTCAATGCGCACTTTGCGTCCGAACACCCAGCCCTTGTTGAACAGGTCGCGCGAGACGGCGACGGTGCCGGGCCGCACGCGGCGCATGGAGGCGGCGATTTCGGGATCGGCGTCGGTCTGGGCGGGGTCGGCGTTGTAGGCGGTGACGGTGACGGTGGACACGGGGCGGCTCTGGTTTTCCAGGCGCGTCAGGTATTCCTGGTCGGTCACGACTATTTTGGCCACCTCGGCGCGGTATTCCGAGGGCGCGGCAAGGATTTTGAGTTCGTCGAGTTCGCTGGCCTGGGCGGCCAGGGCGGCCAGGGAGCAGAGCAGGGCGGCGGCGAGGGCCGTCAGCACGGCGGTGGTAAGATGCCGGGTCATGGTGTTGCCTCCTTTGGGGGGGCTGCGTTGCGGGTGCGCTGCGTTCTTGCGGCTTAGGCGTTGCGGCCTGTGCGGCGGTCGGCCCCGGCGGGGGTGTAGCAAGGAACGGTCCAAATGTCAGGGGGGCTTGTGCGGCGGGCCTTGGCGCGTGTGCGGCGCTGGCGCGCGCGATGCGGCTGGCAAAAGATTGACGGCGCAGTGCGATGCGAGGGGAATTCGTAGCGGCGGGGCTTGCGGCGCTGCGTGCGGGGGGATAGGAAAGTGGACAGTCGGCCCTATGCAACGGCGCAGACGGCCTTATGTTGCAGGGCGGGCGAGGGGAACAGCAGACAGGAGGCGACATGGCCCAGGATATGGTGGCGCGGGCGCGCATTAAGGGAATGCATTGCGCGGCCTGCTCCGCGCGCATAGAGCGCATTTTGCGCGCGCGTGACGGTGTTTCCCGCGCGGACGTGAACCTGGCGGCGGAGAGCCTGGAGCTGGCCTACGACCCGGACCAGGACAGCCTGGAGGCCATGGCCCAGGCCGTTGCCGGGGCGGGGTTCGAACTGCTTTTCGAAACGCCGGAGGCGAACGCCCCGGACGCGGCCACGCTGCACCTGGCCATTACGGGCATGAGCTGCGCGGCCTGCTCCGCGCGCATAGAGCGCGTGCTCAAGGCCGCCGAGGGCGTGGCCGAGGCCTCTGTAAACCTTGCGGCGGAGAGCGCCTCCATTGTGTACGATCCGCGCGCGGTGCGCCCGGCCCAGCTGCTGCAGCTCATTGCGGACGCGGGCTTCGGGGCGCAGGCGGTGTCGCGTTCGGCCGCGTTGTTCGAGCAGCGCCGCCGCGAGGCCGAAGAACGCCTGCGCACGCAGCGCCGCGAGCTGATCCCGGCCTTCGCCTTCGCCCTGCCCCTGCTGGTGCTGTCCATGGGGCACATGCTGGGCCTGCACCTGCCCGCGTTTCTGCATCCGCAAACCAGCCCGGCCACCTTCGCCCTTGTGCAGCTTGTGCTTACCCTGCCGGTGCTGTGGGCCGGGCGCGGGTTTTACCAGCGCGGCCTGCCCGCCCTGGTGCGCCGCGCGCCCAGCATGGACACCCTTGTGGCCGTGGGCACGGGCGCGGCGTTTTTGCACAGTTTGTGGAACACGGCGCTGATCCTTGTGGGCGATATGCCCGCGCAGCGCGCGCACGATTTGTATTACGAATCCGCAGCGGTGCTCCTGGCCATGATCTCGCTTGGCAAGTACCTGGAGGCGCGCAGCAGGCTCAAGACCACCGGTGCGGTGCGGGCGCTGTTGTCCCTTGCGCCGGATACGGCCACGGTGCTGCGCCAGGGAGCCCTGGGGCCGGAGGAGACGCGCGTGCCCGCGGCGGAGGTGAGCCCCGGCGACGTGGTGCTGGTGCGACCGGGCGAGCGCCTGCCCGTGGACGGCGTGGTGCTTACCGGCGCGGGTGGCGTGGACGAGAGCATGCTCACGGGCGAAAGCCTGCCCGTGGCCAAGGGTCCGGGCGACCGCGTTGCGGCGGGCACGCTGAACGGCGCAGGCGCGCTGACCCTCCGCGCGGACAAGACCGGCGAGGACACCATGTTGGCGCGCATTGTGGACATGGTGCAGCAGGCGCAAGGCACAAAAGCGCCCATCGCCAGCCTGGCGGACAAGATCAGCGCGGTGTTCGTGCCGGCCGTCATGGCCGTTGCCGTGCTGGCGGGCCTGGGCTGGCTGCTGGCGGGGGCTGGCGCGCCCTTTGCCCTCAAGATCTTCACGGCGGTGCTGGTCATCGCCTGTCCGTGCGCCATGGGCCTGGCCACACCCATGTCCATCATGGTGGCCACCGGGCGCGGCGCGCAGCTGGGCGTGCTCATAAAGAGCGGGGAGGCCCTGCAGGCCGCCAGCGACGCGGGCGTGGTCATCTTCGACAAGACCGGCACCTTGACCTTTGGCAAGCCGGAGCTGGTGGAGATTTTCGCCGCGCCGGGCCTGCCGCTGGGGCAGGACGAACTGCTGGCCCTGGCCGCCGGGGCGGAGAGCCGCTCCGAGCACCCGCTGGCGCAGGCGGTGCTGGCTGCGGCCCAGGCGCGCGGCATCGCCGCGCCCACGCCGGATGCCTTTACGGCCCAGCTGGGCCTGGGCATAGAGGCCCAGGTTTCCGGCCATGTGGTGCGCCTGGGCAGTGCGGCCTTCGCCGGTTCAGGCTTTGCTTCGGGTGTGCTGGGGGAGGCCGTGGCGCGCATGGGCGACGCGGGCCAGACCCCGCTGTGCCTGGAGGTGGACGGCGCGCCAGCGGCCATTCTTGGCGTGGCCGATACCCTGCGGCCCGAAGCCCCGGCCCTGCTGGCCGAGCTCAAGGCCCAGGGCCTGCACGTGGTCATGCTCACCGGAGACAACGAACGCACGGCGCTGGCCATGGCCGCCCGGGCGGGCATTACGAACATCGTGGCCGGGGTGCTGCCGGGCGGCAAGGCCCAGGTGGTGGAGACCCTGCGCAACGAGTTCGCGGGCACGGGCAAGACGGTCATCATGGTGGGCGACGGCATAAACGACGCGCCCGCCCTGGCCGGGGCAGACGTGGGCCTGGCCATGGGCACCGGCATCGACGCGGCGGTGGAGAGCGGCGACATGGTGCTGCTCTCCGGCGGGCTTTCCGGGGTGCTTACGGCCCTGGCCCTTTCGCGCGCGGCCATGCGCAACATCCGCCAGAACCTGTTCTGGGCCTTCGCCTTCAACTCCATCGGCATCCCCGTGGCGGCCGGGCTTTTGTACGCCTTTGGCGGCCCCACGCTGAACCCCATGCTTGCGGGCACGGCCATGGGCCTGTCTTCCGTCACCGTTGTGGGCAACGCCCTGCGCCTGCGTTTTTTCAACCCCAAACCTTAAGAAGGAGACACCCTATGCCCTCCATCATCGTAAAAGGAATGAGCTGCCAGCATTGCAGCATGTCCGTGACCAAGGCCCTGCAGTCGCTGCCGGGCGTGACTAACGTGAACGTGGACCTGCTTTCCGGCAAGGCCAGCTTCGACGCCGCCGAGGCCCTGGACCCGGCTGTGGTCAAGAAGACCATTGAAAAGATAGGTTTCGAGGTGGTGGGGTAAGGGCTGGGTGAGATTTAGGGGGCGCTGCCCCCTGAGACCCCCGCCAAAGGGCTTGGAGCCCTTTGGAATCCCCGTGGCGGCGGTCTTCCGGTCTGGCCTTGCAGACCGGAAGACCGCCGCTGGTCGTTTGAGAGGGGGCGGAAGGGATTGTTGGGGTGGAAGAAGAGTGTGCGGGAGCCGGGCGGCACGGACGCCGCCGCCAACCTGCGGGCCATTTGCTCCGTGTGCAACGAGGGCGCGAGCAACGCGACCCTGCCCAGGCCGGACCTCCTCAAGCTGCTGACGCAGTTGCGCCGGGCCGCGGCTGGCGACCAGCTCGAAGCCCTGCGCTGGCTGCTGCGGAAGTTTCCCGTGCAGGCCCGCAGCCTGCTGCCCTAGCCGCATCGCCTGAGGGCGCCTGGGGGCGGCGAAACGCCTGGCTGGGCGCTACTCTATCTCCACCACCTTGAGCAGAGCCGCGCCGTAGGCCGTGGAGCAGGGATCCACCGCCACGGTGTCGAAGTCCCGCACCGCCTTGGCGCAGTTGTCGGCTGGCTTGAAGAGAAAGTCGAAGAAGCCCCGCGCGCCCTTGCCTGTGTTTTCCACCTTCTTGAAGATGCCCGCGTCCTCGCCCAGGTCCTTGAACCGGTCCGGCTTGTCCGAAACGAGGACCAGCAGCCAGTTGTCGCCCGCCGGGGCGCTGGCGGGCAGCCGCCACTTGAGGGGCCGGGGAATCTGCAGGGGCGTGTTGGCCTCCACGCGCGCGTCCGCGTCCAGCTTGTTGGGAAAGAGCTTGTAGATCTTGCCGCTGCTGCCCACGGCCATGAGCGTCACATGGCCGGGCCGGTCCGAAAGCAGGGTCAGGTTCAGATCCTGGCCGATGCGTATGGGGTTCTTGTCCACGTGCAGCGCCACGGCGCGCGTGGCGTCGCGCGCGTCGAACAGCGCCTGCACAAAGGCGGGCGCGTTCAGCACCGCGTCGTCGCCTGCGCTGAAGGCCACCGGGGGGTTGCCGCCCTGGCCGAAACCCGCTGTCAGGGTCATGCTGGTGTAGGGGAAGTTTGCGCTGGCCTGCTGGCCCTGCTCCAGGCGCGCATCCACGGACTGCTGGGCGCAGCGCCGCACTTCATCCAGCGTCACCAGCCCGTCGCCGTCCAGGTCCGCCTTAGGCGATTGCTCCAGGCAGCTCAGCACGGCGGAACTGGCAAAGCCGCCCACCTGCGCGCCGCCGTCTATGGCCACTTCATTGCCCGCAGCCGAGCCCAGCAGGTAGTAGTTCGGGGTGGCCTCGGCCAGGGCCAGGTCGTAGTCGCGCACGGCCTTGACGTTGGCTGCCTTGGAACAGGGGTCGCCGGGCGCGGCGGCGGCGAACTTGGGCCAGGCCTCTACCGCGTTGGCTTCTACCGCGTTGGGCGCTCCGCCCGTGGGCCCGCCGGGAAGGCCCAGGCCGCGCGTGTGGTTTTCCTGCATCATGCCGCCGGAATAGCAGGAGTCCAGAAACACGAAGGTTTTGTCCGCCCGGGCGGCCAGGGCGGCCACCTTCTGGTGGAATTCCTGTTTGGAGATGAAGGTGATGTCTTGCCCCACCAGGGCCTTTTCGCACTGGCCGGGGTGGTCGGGCTTGGAATAGCTGGAGCCGTGGCCGGAGTAGTAGACGAAGACATTGTCGCCCTTGTTGATGGTGCTGGCGAAGGCGTCCAGCTCGCGCATCAGGCCCTGGCCCGCCAGTTGCTCGTCGGTGCGCACGGTGATGTTCTTTTCCGGCACGCCGATGAGCCGGGCGATGCGCCGGGCGTTGTCCATGTCTTTGGCGACGCCGGGCAGGGGCTGGCGCACGTAGTTGGAAATGCCCAGGATGAGGGCGCGGTTTTCGGCCAGGGCCGCGCCGGGCAGGCAGGCGCAAAGCAGCAGCGCGGCCGCAAGGCGGGGAAGGCGTGTGCGCATGGGATCCTCTTGGGGGTTGCGGTCAGGGGGTTACATGCCGATGAGCTTGCCGTCGCGCTGTGCGCCGAAGACCGGCTGCTGCGTGCCTTGGCTGCAAAAGCCGGGCAGGGGCGCGGTGCTGCACATGTCGTGGAAGCCCGCCTGCACCTTGCCGTCCACATGGGACTTGAAGAAGCCGTAGATGCTGGGCGGGGCCTGTTTGGCCTGGACGATGCGCGCCACGCCCTGGACGAAGATGGAGGAAAAGAGCCCGCCGCCGGGCCCCAGGTCCACGGCCTTCTGCTCGCCGGAGGCGGAGCTGATGACGGCGATGTTCTTGGCCTGCACGCTGGCCGCCTTGGACACGTCGAAGGCTGCGGGCGGGGCCACGCTGAAGTCGCGCGCGCCCACCTCCACCGTCACCAGCCCTTCCGCCGCCAGGCCGCTGTGGCAGGTGTCGTTCAGCCAGATGATGTTTCCGGCGGGCATGGCCGCAAGGGCGGTGCGGAACTGCTCGAAGTCGATGAAGTTGTCCTTGCGGAAGTCGTAGGTCACGGGGATGCCGAAGCGCGAGAGGCCGTCGGCCTTGGGCAGGCCGTGGGTGGAAAGGTAGACGTAGACGAGGTCCTCGGGCGCTGTTTGCGCCTGGAGCTGGGCCAGGGCGGCGCGCACTCCGGCGGTGGTGGCCTCGGCGTTGTACAGCCACAGCAGGCGCTGCCGCTCCACGCCAAGGTCGGCCAGGGCGGCACGCACGGTCTGCATGTCCCTGGTCACGCCGTCCAGATTGTTGTGGCCGCTTTCCCCGCCCTGGGCGTGGGTAAAGTCGCTCACGCCCACCATGAGCGCCCATTTGACCCCGCGCGCGGGCTGTACCGCCGAGGGCGGCGGCGCGGGCTCGCTGGGCGGCACCACCAAAGAGGGGGCCGGGGCGGGCGGGGCCGGGGGCTCCGCATCCAGCCGGGCCAGCAGTTTGGCGGCGATGTCGTCCACGGCGCGCTTGGCGGCAGCCTCAAAGGCCCGCTCCTGCGCCTGCCCCCGGAAGGCCACGGCCCCGAAGGCGGACGAACTGGCCAGGATGCGCGTGCCGCTGTAGATTTTGGCCCGCAGGCGCACCTCGGCCCAGGTGCTGTCGGCCCCGGGGTTGGGGCGCTGGCCCTTGGAAACGTCCAGGGTCATGGTCAGCCCGGCCTCGGCCGAGAAATTGAGCACCACGCCGCGCGCCTGGTCCAGCAGGGCATACAGCTTGGCGTCGGGCTGAATCACCGTGAGCCCGCTGTCGATGAGCTTTTCCTCCATGGACTGCAAAACGGCCTGGGCTGCGGGGTCCAGCCGGGGCAGGCTGGTTTCGCTGTCGCGCTTGTACAGCACGCTCACGCTGGCGGCCTGGGCCGGGGCGGCAAGAAGCAGGCCCGGCAGCAGGGCCACAAGCAGGGCCAGCAGAGCCCATCCCAAACGCAGGGCCGGGCGGCTCACTCGTCCCCCTTGAGCTTCAGGCTCTGGTCGGTGAGCACGGCGGGGTCGTTCAACTGCAGGGCCGTGCCGGAACCCTTGTCCACAATGGTGCAGGTGGACGAGGTCTGGTCGGGCATGCACTCGATGACCGCCAGGGGAATCTTCTGGCCCAGGTCGCGCCGGACCACGCCGGGTATGGGCTGGGAGCGGAAGACCACGAAGCGGTCCTTGGGCTGTATGCCGTGGGCCAGGCCGCCGTACAGGGTCACGCCCTCCTTGCCGGAGGCCAGCACAATGCCCATGGGCCGGTACGTGCGTTCTATCTCCGCTGCGGCCAGCTCCAGCGCCCAGTCCAGGGCCTTCAGGTAGCTGTTGCGCAGGTTGGCCTGCACCACGGGATCGTTGAGCTTCTTGTCGCGCGGGATGAGTTCGCCCTCGCCCGCGCCGTCGCCATATACCCCGTTCACTGTGGCGGTTTTAAGGATCTTGCCGTCGCGCGAGTCCTTGATCTGCAGGCCGAGGGTGACCACGGTGACGGCCTTGCGCACGCCCAGGCGGTCCAGAATGTCCTGATGACGTGAGAGGATGCGGCCATGCACGTAGATGCTGGTCTGGTCCTCCACGCCGGACTGGCTGTTGCGCGCGTCATAGGCGCGAAAACGGCCGGTGGAGACGATCTTGTTGATGAAGCGGTCGCGCACCTTGTCCGGGGAGTCCTCGCTCAGGGTCTTTTGCCCGGTGAACAGCAGCTGCGATTCCGTGTCTTTGCCGATGCCCAGAAGGTCCAGGTACACGGCCATTTTCTGGTTCTCGGCCATGCGCGTGGCCTGGGACTCGTCCTTGGCGTTGGCCAGCTCCTTTTCCAGGGCGGCCAGGCGCATGTAGTCCACGCCGCCGGGCATGTTCACGCTTGCGGCGCGCAGCCCGGCCGGGGCCAGGCACAGGGCCAGGGCCAGGGCGGCTATGAGGCGCTGGCGCGGGCTCATTTCTTCTTCCTCTTCACCACGGCGGCCTTCTTGGCCGTCTCCTCGGCGTAGCTTTGCTCTGCCGCGTGCACCTTCATGCGTTCCTCCAACAGGGTCTGCTGGTCGATGAGCCCCTCGATGCCCAGGTTGTCGATGCGCACAACGCTGTCGCCCACGGCCATGCGCAGGTCCGCGCCGCCGGGGGCGTTGTTCATGGCGTACATGATCTTGCGCAGGTCGCTGTTCTCGAACTTGGACGCGCCGTCCAGCAGGTCGCGCTGGGCCAGCATCAGGGCCTGCTCGCCGGTTTCGCCGGTGCAGTCCTTGCCGGGGTCTGGCTGGCGCTGGATGAACAGGGCCTGGCTGATGTTCTTGTAGGTCTTGGCCGCCTTGCTGCTCTCGGCCTGGGTGTTCACGAAGGAGAAGATCTCCTGGTCGGCGGCGTACTGCTTGGCCAGGGCCTTCTTGCTGCCGGGGCTCACCACCCTGTCGGCCAGGGAGGCCGCCGCCGCCGGGGCCACCATGTGCAGGTTGGCCAGCATGCCCGTGGCGCCGCCGTTCACCAACTGGCAGCGCAGCTCCTGCCGGGCCTTGTCGTTCAGGGCGGCCAGGGCCTTGGGCGCGGAAAGGCCCCGCGCCTGGAGCTTGTTGGCGCGCTCCACCGCGAAGGAGCCGGAGACGGTCTCGTCGGTGTTGTTGTAGATCTTGATCATGTTGGGGGCCAGGGCCAAAAGCTCCATGATTCCCTGGTCCAGCAGGGGCAGCATGGTGGCCGCGCCATGCACGCCGTCCTGGCGTATGGTGGCGTTGGCCTTCTTTATGAACAGGGCGGTGAAGCCGAGCATGGAGGCCGTGCCAGCGGCGGCGCGGGCATAGGCGTTGTAGTGGTTTTTCATCTCGGTGAACTGGGAGTTGTAGCGGCCATAGGTGTCCGGGTCGGACTGGCGCATGAGGTCGATGGCCACGGTTTGCACGCGGGGGTCCTTGACGAAGTCCTCCGGTTTGGCCGCGCCCAGCTGGGTCAAAAGCTCCAGGTCCTGGGGCCGCAGGCTCGTGGTGCCCCGGGCGGCGTCCTCCTCCGCCAGGCTGGCGGCCTGGTTGCGTTTGAAGTAGGCGTCGGCCAGCACCTGGGCTGCGTCCTGGCGCATTTTCATCAGGCTCTTGTAGCTTTCCTTGGCGGAGTCGAAGTCCTTCTGGCTGGCCTGCACCACGCGGTTGGAGGCCTTGATGGCCACCAGGAAGGCCGAGAGGTACAGCACGCGCTTGCGCAGTTCCGGGTGCATGGCCTCTGTGGCGGGCACCTCCACGTTGACTGCGGAAAGCACGCCGGGCTGGTCGATGAGCTGCGAGAACATGATGTCCATGGCCCGGAAGGAGAAGCAGGCGATGAGCCTGTCGAGGATGGTGTCGGTGATGACGGAGCCCAGGGAGGAGGCCGAGCCGAGGCTGGATTTGCGCGCGGAGCCGCTGGACCCTCCGGCTATGGAAGACAGCCCGGACAGGCTGTTGACCAACTGCTGGAATTCGTTGCCGGGTTTGCCTTTTTCCGTTTGGCCGGGGGCTGCGGCGTTTTGGGCCGGGGCGGTCTCCGTTGCGGGCGCGGGGGGCGCAGGCGGAGGGGGCTCGGGTTCGGTCTTTTTGTCCTTGCCCTTGGTTTTCTTGGGCTTGCCTTTGCCCTTTGCCGCCTTTTCCTTGGCTTCTTTTTCCTTGGCTTCTTTCGCGTCCTGGGCGGCCTTGGCGGCGGCCAGCTCCTGCTCCGTGGGCGGCATAAACAACTGGGCCAGCGACTGCATGGGGTCTGGCGCGGCAATGCCCGCCTTGATGCCGCGCAGCTCAAGGATCAGGTCCGAGCCGGTCATCATGGTGCCGCCGTACTTTGGGGTGCCCAGGCCGGATTGGGTGGTTGCGTTGTCCTGCTTGCCGCTGAAGAGAAAGTCGAACAGGCCTGCCTGCGCTGGCGACTGCAAAAGCGCCACGAACACCAGCGTCAAAACGAGAGTTTTCAAGCCACCCCCCCCCTTTTCCCGGTACGAGTGCGCCGCAAGCGTTGCGCAGCACATGGCAGCGCAAACAACCCGTACGTCTCGCCGCACGCTGGTGCGGCTGCGGCGTAGCGGTTGCGGCACAGAGCCTGGGGCCGTGTTGGATCACCTGTGGAGCGAGGGGGGGTCGCTTCACACGAAAACAGCATGGCTCCTATAGCAATAAACCTGTGCGGTATTCAAGGTGCTAATGAAAAGAATCTGTCTTTTCCCGAACTTGGCCGGGTGCGGCGGGTGGGTAAAAGGCCCGGAGCCCAAGCGAGCGCTCAAATTCCGGCCTTGGGTTTGCGCGGGGGCGCAGTGGTGGGGGCGGAGGGTTAGTCGCCCTCCAGCTTGAGCCCGTACTGGGCCAGCTTGTGCCGCAGGGTGCGCGGGCTGATGCCCAGAAGCTCCGCCGTGCGCTGCTTGCTGCCGCCTGCGACCTTGTAGGCCCGCAGCATGGCGGCCATCTCCGCGCGGCGCACCACGCCGTCCAGGTTCAGATCGGCCGCATCGTGCGCGGCGAGGGTCGGGCGCGCCAGGCCCAGGTCGGGCGGCAAATCCTGGCCGCACTCCAGGCGCAGCTCCAGGGGCAGGTCGTCGGGCATCACCGGGCCCTCTGACTTGTGCAGCAGGGCCACGCGCTCCATGAGGTTCTTGAGCTCGCGCACGTTGCCCGGCCAGTGGTGCCGGGTAAGCAGGGCCAGGGCCGCGGGGGAAAGGCGCAGGTCGGGCCTGTGGTAATGATGGCCAAACAGCCACAGGAAGTACTCGGCCAGGGGGGCGATGTCGTCGCTGCGTTCCCGCAGGGAGGGCAGGGCGATGGGAATGACGTTCAGCCGGTAGAACAGGTCGGGCCGGAAGCGCCCGGCGCGGACCATGTCGGGCAGGGCGCGGTTGGTGGCCGCCACGATGCGCGCGCGGAAGCCCAGGTCCTTTTCTCCGCCCAGGCGCTTGAAGGTGCGTTCTTCCAGCACGCGCAGAAAGTCCACCTGGTTGGCCAGGGGAATCTCGCCCACCTCGTCCAGAAACAGGGTGCCGTCGGCCGCCATTTCAAAGCTGCCCTTTTGCAGGCGCGTGGCTCCGGTGAAGGCTCCCGGCTCGTGGCCGAAGAATTTGTCGGCAAAGAGCTCGCCGGAGAGCACGCCGCAGTTCACGGGCACAAAGGGCCTGCCGCTGCGGTTGCTTAGTGTGTGCAGCAGGCGCGCGAAGATCTCCTTGCCCGTGCCGGATTCGCCCGTGAGCAGCACCGGGGCGTCGCTGCCGGCAACCTGGATGGCCACGCGGTATAAGGAACGCATGGCCTCTGACCGGAACAGCAGCCCGGCCTCGTGCATGGCGGCCCGCGCCTCGGGGTCGGCGTCGAGCTCTTGCGGCAAGAACTTGCCGCCATAGGCGCGTGGGTCCATCATTTTGGGCTCCTTGCCTGTGCCGTGGCGAGGCTTGCGGGTACTGGGCTGCCGGGCTTTGTGCGCCTGCCGTGGCCAAAACGTGCCGCTTTGGCCCTGCCTGGACGGCTGCGGCGGCCCTGCCTGGGGCGCTCGCAAACGCCCTTTCGCCGCATTCCGGCTGGTCTTTGCCGCACAAGCGGCAAGTTCTTGCCGTTTACACGCTTGGGGGATAATGGTCAAGCTTGTAATTTCAGTGGGTTAGCTTTTGGCCCGCTTCTTGATGATAGTGTTGGCGTCCACTGCGCGGGCCGAGGGGCTGGCGAGGCAGGCTGGGCAATCCTGAGATGATTCAGAGGAGCTGGAATGAAGATGGATCGACTGAGTCTCCCGGCGAAAATCGCCCTGTTCGTAGTGTCTGGCGTGCTGCTCTTTGCCGTGGCCGCCCTTGCCTCCGGCAACGAAGCCGTAACCGGCGCCGCCGCCCAAGCCGGCGCAGAGGTGGTCCACGCCGCCGCGCAGCTTGGCGCGGATACCGGCGTGGCCTGGTGGGTGTGGCCCACCGTGCTGCTGTTCTTCTGCTTCATCCTGGGCATCATCGCCGTTCTGGCCGGTGTTGGCGGCGGCGTGCTGTACGTGCCCCTGGTGAGCGGCTTTTTCCCCTTCCACCTGGACTTTGTGCGCGGCGCGGGCCTGATGGTGGCCCTGGCGGGCGCGCTGGCGGCCGGTCCCGGTCTGCTCAAGCGCAACTTCGCCTCGTTGCGCCTGGCCCTGCCCGTGGCGCTCATCGCCTCCAGCTGCGCCATCGTGGGCGCATTTTTGGGCATGGCCCTGCCCACCAACGTGGTGCAGCTCTGCCTGGGCATCACCATTATGGGCATCGCCATTTTGCTGCTCATGAGCAAGAACACCGCCCACCCCGTGGTGGAGAAGGCCGACGCCCTGGGCATGGCCCTGGGCATGAACGGCGCCTACAACGACCCGGCCACCGGCGAGCTGGTGCAGTGGAAAACCCACCGCACCCTGCCCGGTTTGCTGCTGTTCATCATCATCGGCGTCATGGCCGGCATGTTCGGCCTGGGCGCGGGCTGGGCCAACGTGCCCGTGCTCAACCTGCTCATGGGCGCACCGCTCAAGGTGGCCGTGGGCACCTCCAAGTTCCTCTTGTCCATCACCGACACCTCCGCCGCGTGGGTGTACCTGAACAAAGGCTGCGTCATCCCGCTCATGGCCATTCCGAGCATCATCGGCCTCATGCTGGGCTCCTTTGTGGGCGTGCGCCTGCTGGCCAAGGCCAAGCCCACCTTCATCCGGTACATGGTCATCGGCGTGCTGCTGTTCGCAGGCGGCAAGGCGCTCTTGAAGGGTCTGGGCATCTAGGCGCGCACACGCGCGGCAACAAATCGCCATACGGCGGGCCGCTTAGGCCCGGCAGAGCATTCCATAAGGAGATGAGACAATGAGCGACACCCCGATACACAACGGCAAAGCCTCGCCGGAGCAGGTCACCTACGCCAACATGCTGTTCTACGGCTGCTGGGGCGGCCTGGCCCTCATGGCCGTCACCTACCTGCTGTACGTCACCGGCATCATCGCCCCGCACGTGCCCCTGGAAGTGGTCCCCCTGCTCTGGTCCGAGCCGGTGGGCACCTACCTTGAACTCGGCAAAGTGCCCGTGGGCTGGGGCTGGACCGTGCTCATCGGCCAGGGCGACTTCCTGAACTTCCTGGGAATCGTGCTTCTGGCGGGCATGACCATTCTTTGCTACATTCCGCTCATTCCGGTCTTCTTGAAGCGCGGTGAAAAAGGCTTCGCCCTGATGGCCCTGACGGAGATTATCGTGCTTTTGGTCGCCGCTTCCGGCATTGTGGGCGCTGGGGCGCACTAACCTGCCCTTCCGGGTCGGGGAGTGCGGCCACCCGCGCCGCACTTCCCCCCTGGAGGAACTGAACGTGGACAATACCTTGGCAACGCGCGCTTTTCTGGAACCATTCGCCGGGCTGGCAGCCATCGGGCTGGACCAGGCGGACCTGCCGCGCATCCTGCGCGAGCTGCCCTTCGGGGTGGCCGTGGTGGACCGCGAGCGGCGCACCCTGTTCCTGAACAGCGTGCTGGAGCGGCTTACGGGCTACACCAGCGCCGAGGTGGCGGGCGTGCCCTGCCGCCACGTGCTGCGCGGCAGCTTCTGCCTGCACCACTGCCCCGGCCTGGCCGCCAGCAGGGCCGAGGCCGCCAAGACCGCCTGCCCGGCCCAGGGCCGCAGCGCGGAAAGCCGCGAGGGCACGCTCATCAACCGCCACCGCCGCAAGGTTTTTGTGCGGCTTACCAGCGTGCCCGTGCTGGACAAGGCCGGGGCGCTTCTGTGCACCCTGGACGTCATTGAGGATCTTTCCGCCCTGAAGGAGCTGGAGGGGCGGCTCACGCGCACCGCCGGTCCGGGAGCAATCGTGGGCCGCAGCGCGCCCATGGAGCACCTGCTGCGCATTCTGCCCGCCGTGGCCCAAAGCGACGCCGCCGTGCTGCTCACGGGCGAATCGGGCACGGGCAAGGATTTGCTGGCCGAGGCCCTGCACCGGGCCAGCCCGCGCGCGCGGGAAAGCTTTGTGCGCGTGAACGCCACCCCCATGCCCGAGGCCCTGCTCGACGTGGAGCTGTTTGGCCAGGCGGGCGGCAGCGAAGGCGCGGCCCCGCGCCCCGGCAAGTTCCAGCTGGCCCAGAACGGCACCCTGTATCTTTCTGAAATTGCGGATATGCCCCTGGCCCAGCAAGGCCGCCTGCTGCGCCTGCTGGACGAGAAGGCCGTGGTGCCCGCCGGGGGCGAGCGGCCCATGCGCCTCAACGTGCGCGTGGTGGCCGCCACCGGGCGCGACCCGGAGGCCCTGGTGGCCGCAGGCCTGCTGCGCCAGGACCTGTTCCACAGGCTGAACGCCGTGCGCCTGCACCTGCCCCCCGTGCGCGAGCGCGGCGAAGACGTGCAGTTTCTGCTCACGCATTTCCTCGGCTTGTTCGCCACCAAGTTCCGCAAGCAGGTGCTGGGCTTTTCCGAGGAAGCCCTGGCGCTGCTGTCCTCCTACGACTATCCCGGCAACGTGCGCGAGCTGCGCAACATGGTGGAGTACGCGGCCATGGTCTGCCCCGGGGAGTATATTCTGCCGGAGCACCTGCCCCCGCACGTGCGCTTCCCCAAACCCGACGAGCCCGCGCAGCAGCCGCCGCGCGTGAAGCCCGCCCGGAAAAAGGCGTAAGGGGGCGGCCATGAGCAAGAAGATTCTCGTCACCCTGTACCGCAACGAAGTGGCCCCCCGCTTCGACCTGGCCAGCGAAGTGCTGCTGGTGAGCCTGGACGCCGAAGGCCGCGAGGCCAAGCGCCAGGAGCTTGTGCTGGCCCATTCCAGCGCCGACGACCTCTGCGACCTGATTCTGGACCGCGAGGTCTCTGTGGTGATTACCGGCGGCATGGAGGAGGAGCACTACCACTACCTGCGCTGGAAGCGGCTTACCGTGCTGGACGGCGTGGCCGGCTTGGCCGAGGACGCCCTGACGCGCCACCTGGCGGGCGAGCTGGAAAGCGGCGCCATTTTGTTCCCGCGCCCGGAAGCGGAGGCGGACCATGCGTAAGCTCGCCGCCCTCATCAAGCACCCCCTGCGCGAACTGACAAGCGACGTGGACGACGCGGTCTCGCCCGAGCGCTACACCACCCTGCGCCGCAATATTATCGCCCTCATGGTGGCGGCCACGCTCATTCCGCTTTCGGTCATGGCCGTGCTCAACTACTACGAGCACCAGAACGCCATGGCGCGGGAAATTCAGAACCCCTTGCGCGTGCTGGTGAACAAGACCAAGAACTCGTTTGAGCTGTTCCTGGCCGAGCGCACCTCCACCGTCAGCCTCATCGCCTCGGCCTACACCTACGCCGAACTGGCCGATGAACAGAAGCTGGCGCGCATCTTCAGCGTCATGAAGCGCGAGTTCGAGGGCTTTGTGGACCTGGGGCTCATCGACGAGCACGGCACCCAGGTGAACTACGTGGGCCCCTACGCCCTGGCGGGCAAAAACTACGCCGACCAGCGCTGGTTCCAGGAAGTGCGCCTGAAGGGCAAGTATGTGAGCGACGTGTTCATGGGCCTGCGCAAGTTCCCCCACGTCATCATCGCCGTGCAGCACATGACCGAGGATGGCCGCACCTGGATTCTGCGCGCCACCCTGGACACCCGGCAGTTCGAGCGCATTATAGCCAGCATGAGCCTGGAGCCGGACGCCGACGCCTTTCTGGTGAACACCCAGGGGCTGCTGCAAACCAGCTCCAACAACTACGGCAAGGTGCTGGAGAAGCTTACCTTCCCCCTGCCGCCGCTGACCTTTGAGCCCACCGTGCTGACCATGATCGATCCCCTGGGGCGCGAGGTGTTCCTGGCCTATGCCTACTTCCCGGAGGCGGACTTCGTGCTTATGGCGGCCAAGCCGCGCTCCAGCTCCCTCAAGACGTGGTACACCGTGCGCGGCGACCTGCTGTTCATCTTCGTGGCGGGCGTGGCCCTGGTGCTCTTTGCGGCCATGCGCGTCACGGACGCGCTCATCCGGCGCATGAAGGAGGCCGAGGACCGGCGCGAGCTGGCCCTGCGGGAGGTGGAGCACTCCCAGAAGCTCTCCAGCATCGGGCGGCTGGCTGCGGGCGTTGCGCACGAGGTCAACAACCCCCTGGCCATCATCAACGAAAAGACCGGGCTGATGAAGGACATTCTGAGCATCCAGCCAGACTTCCCCGCCAAGGAGAAGCTGCTGGTCCAGGTGGACAGCGTGCTGCGCGCGGTGGAGCGCTGCCGGGGCATTACCCACCGCATGCTGGGCTTTGCCCGGCGCATGGACGTGAGCATCGAGGAGCTGGACCTCACGGAGCTCATCCGCGAGACCGCAGGCTTTTTGGCCAACGAGGCCATGCACCGCAAGGTGGACGTGCAGCTTGACCTGGACCCGGAACTGCCGCGCATTGTTTCCGACCGCAGCCAACTGCAGCAGGTGTTTTTGAACCTCTTGAACAACGCGCTGGCCGCCGTGGCCGATGGCGGCAGCATCATGGTCTCCGCCCAGCCGGACGAGGCGGGCGTGCTGGTTTCCGTAAAGGACAACGGCTGCGGCATGAGCGACGAAACCATGAAACACATCTTCGAGCCCTTCTTCACCACCAAGAAGGGCAAGGGCACCGGCCTCGGCCTGTCCATCACCTATGGCATCATCAAGCGGCTCGGCGGCGATATCGCCGTGGAGAGCACCCAAGGCGTGGGCACAACGCTCACCATCACCCTGCCCAAGGGGCAGCGCGAGGCACTGGCATGAACAAGCAAGACTGGAAGATTTTGCTCGTGGACGACGAGCACGAATTCATCACCACCCTGGCAGAGCGCCTGGAGCTGCGGGGCATTGCCGCCCGCGTGGTCTTCGACGGCGAGTCCGCGCTTTTGGCCGTGGCCCAGGACGAGCCGCACGTCATGGTGCTTGATGTGCTCATGCCGGGCATAAAGGGCCTGGAGGTGCTGGAGCGCGTGAAGCGCAGCAACCCGCGCGTGCAGGTGCTGCTGTTGACCGGCCACGGCAGCACGCGCGACGGCATCGAGGGCATGCGTCTGGGGGCCTTTGATTACATGATGAAGCCCCTGAGCATCGACACGCTCATTGAAAAGATGGAGTCGGCCATCGACTACGCGGGCAAGGCCGCCAACCTGGGCCAATAAGGGGGCGAAAGCCATGCGCGACGCCATGTTCATGGGGCGGCTCACCGCCGGGGCCACCCACGAAATGCAGAACATCCTGGCCACCATCCGCGAGTCCGCAGGCCTCATGGAAGACCTGCTGGCCCTGGGCGGAGAAGGCTTTGTCCATGCCGAGCGCTTCAAGAAGGGGCTTGGCGTTCTGGCGGAGCAGGTGGAGCGGGGCATGAATCTTTCCGAGCAGCTGAACTACTGCGCCCACGCCACGGAACCAGCCCCTGCCGGGGCGGACGTCAACGAGGCCATGCGCTCCCTGGTGGGGCTTACGCGCCGCAACGCCGCGCGCAGGCGCGTTTCTTTGGTGCTGGCCCAGGGCCGCACCGGCCTGCGCACCGGCCTGCGCGCCCTGGAGGCCATGGGCCTGGCGGGCCTGGCCCTGGACTGCTGCCTGGGGCTTTTGGCCGCTGGCGCGCAGCTGGTGCTCGCGGTGGAGGAACAGGGCGGCCTGGCCGTGGTGCGGCTGGATGGTCCCAGCTACGAGGCCCTGCGCGCCCAGCCGGACTTTGCAGAGCTGGAGCAGTGCGCGCGCACGCTGCGGGCCGGGCTGTGCGCGGGTCCCGGGGGGCAGGGCCTGGCGCTTTCCCTGCCCAAACCCGTGGCCTAGGGGTACTTGATTTCTGGTTCAAGAGGAGTAGCATTCCAACGTAGCAGCTTGACTTCACATCGTCCCGGCCAACGGAGTGCACGCCACGGCCGGCGACCCAAGGAGGACATTATGCTCGGAATGCTCAAGGGACTTGAGGACACCTTCGCCGGACTGGCTTTTGCCGAGGCCGGGGAGCGGGAAGAGGCCATGCGGATGGCCAGCGTGACGGAGTGCGGAGCCGGTGTGGCGGACATGTTTGCCGCCGCCGCCTTTGCCGAGGCCAATTGCCATGACGAGGCCCTGGAGTTGCTGGGGATCAGGCCCAAGCGGCTTGCGCCGCCGCCCCAGGCCTGCGGATTCCTGGAATCCGTCGGGCTTTCCGGGGTGCGCGTGGCCTACGGCCTGGCGGAAGCCTAAGCCAATCGCCAAACCGGGGGCCCTGGCCCGCGCGGGGCTCCCGGAACAGTGCGCGCGTAAAGCGCCCAAACAAGGAGTGCACATGAGCAAGAAGATCAAGCTGCTGCTGGTTGATGATGAGGAGAATTTCGTCAACACTCTGGCCGAGCGCATGAAGATGCGCGACATGGGCTCTGAAGTGGCCCACGACGGCGAGACCGCCCTGGAAATGATCAAGGACGGCACGCCGGATGTTATGGTGCTCGACCTGCGCATGCCCGGCATCGACGGCGTCGAGGTGCTGCGCAAGGTCAAGAAGGCCCACCCCGAGGTCCAGGTCATCGTGCTCACCGGCCACGGCTCGGAGCAGGACCAGGAAATCTGCATGCAGCTGGGCGCCTACGAATACCACAAGAAGCCCGTCGACATCGACCGCCTGGTCAAGAGCATCAAGGGCGCCTACCGCCAGAAGATGGAAGACGTGATGGTGGCCGCCACCTTCGCCCAGGCCGGAGACTTCGACGAGGCGGACAAGGTGATGCACGAGGGCGACAAGAAGTAGGCGCGGGCATGAACGCCGTCCTGCTCGTCGACGACGAGCGCGACTTCGCCGACCTTCTGGCCGAGCGGCTCCAGGCGCGGGGTTTTCAGGTCCGCACCGCCTACGACGGTGAGGAGGCCCTGCGCCTGGCCGCCGGGCACGAGCTCGACGTGGCCGTGCTGGACGTGAACATGCCCGGCATGGACGGCCTGGAAGTGCTGCGGGAGCTCAAGAGAATCAAGCCCCAGGCCGAGGCGCTCATGCTCACCGGCCAGCGCGATCTGGCCACGGCCATTCAGGGCATGAAGCTGGGCGCCACCGACTATCTGGTGAAGCCTGTGCCCATTGAACGCCTGGTGGAGGCCATTTTGCGCGCGCAGGACCGGCGCGAGGAGCGGCTGGAAGGCCAGCGCATGGCCGAGACCGCCAAAATGGCCGCCCTGGGCCATATGGCCGAGGGCGTGGCCCACGAGATCAACAACCCCGTGAACACCATGGTCAGCCTGGCGGGCTGGCTGGAAGACCTGGCCCTGGACCTTGGGGCCGCGTTGCCATGCGCCGCGCCTGCCGCGTCTCCCGCTTCGCCTGCGGCCACCCTGGCCGAAATGCAGGCCAGCGCCCGCAAAATGCGCGAGCACGGCCAGCGCGTGAAAGAGATCACCGCCAAGCTTTTGTGCCTGTGCCACAAGGCGGAGCCGCAGGGCGGCGAGGCCCCCAAGGGCCCGGCGGAAACCCTGGACCTGGCCCGCCTGCTGGGCGAACTGCTGGCCGAGCGCCAGGCCCGCGCGGATGCGGCCGGGGTGACGCTCACGGCGGCCATTGCGCCCGCGCTGCCCGGCCTTGGCCTGCCGCCTGCGGGCCTGCCCGGAGCAGACTTGCGCACGGCCCTGGGCAACATTCTGGACAACGCCCTGGACGCCATGCCCGGCGGAGGCGCGCTGCGTCTTGCCGCAACGCAGCAGGACCGCGAGGTGCGCATCGAGGTTGCGGACAGCGGGCACGGCATTTTGCCCGCCCACCTGCCCCGCGTGTTCGAGCCCTTCTTTTCCACCAAAGAGGTGGGCCAGGGCACCGGCCTTGGGCTGTCCGTCAGCTACGGCACGGTGAAGGCCCTCGGCGGCGACATCGAGATCTCCAGCCAGCCCGGCCAGGGCGCAACGGTCGTAGTCATTCTGCCCTGCTGAAGGCCTGTTTGGGCGAACGCCAGCCCCAAGGCCAGCCCGCGCCGTAAAAAGCCGTAGTCCGCTCTCTTGGAGTTTGTGCTGGTTTCGCGTACTTCAGCGCGATACCATCCTCTGGAGGCGCAGCATGCCCTTTTCCGCTCTCACTTCCTCGCGCTCTGAACTGCGGCGTCTTGTGGCCCCGTGCGGGCTGTTTTGCGGCGGGTGCCTGGCCTTTGCGGGCGGGGCCATACGCAACCACGCCCGCGCCCTGCGCGACCTGCTGGGGCCGAATTTTGCGGCGTATGCCAAGCGCATGGAGCCCATGACCCCGGCCCTGGGCAACTACGCCGAATTCGCCAAGCTCTTGGAGTACCTGTCGCAGGGGGCGTGCACGGGCTGCCGCGAGGGCGGCTGCCTGCTGGGCGAGTGCGGCGTGCGCGCCTGCGCCATGGAGCGGGAAATGGATTTCTGCGGCCTCTGCCCGGACTTTCCCTGCGCGAACCCCGGCCTGCCCGAGGCCCTTGTGCCGCGCTGGCGCAAGAACGGCGAGATTCTGCGCGAGAAAGGCCCGGCCGCGTACCTGGAGCTGGTGCGCTCCCGGCCTCGCTACCCTTAAGTTCCGGCGCTACCTGCGGGCGGCCTTGCGCTGCCCGGCGCCATAGCCCGCGAACCAGTCGTCGTATTGGGCGTTGTCGCCCGGCTGTGTGAAGTAGCCCTCGGCCACGGTCTGCGGCCCGCCTGCGGCCAGCAGTTCGCCCACGGTGGCCGTGGCGTAGCCCTTGGCCGCCAGCAGCGGCAGCAGGCGGCGCACCAGTTCCGCCGTATCCCTGGGAACGCAGTTGCCGTGCAGCAGCACAATGGACCCCGGCCGCACCGTCCGGGCGATTTCCTGCGCCCGCTCCTGGGCCGTGCCGCATCCACCCTCGCCCACCACGTCCCACTGGATGACCGCCATGCCGCGCGCGTTGAGGAACTGCGCCGCATCCTGCCCGCCGCGCCCGTAGGGCAGCCGGAACAGGGCCAGGGGGGCGGGGCCGTGGGCGGCCAGCCCGCGCGCCGTTAGCCGCCGGTCCAGCTCCTCGCGCAGCAGCTCAAACTGGGCGCTGGTCCAGTCGGCCTGGCGTTGGCGTTCGGCCTGGGGGGCCACGGCCATGTTGGCGTGGGTCCAGCTATGGTTGCCCAGCTCGAAGCGGGGGTCGGCCATGAGCTGCAGGGCGCGCTCCGGGTGGGAGCGCAGCCACTTGCCCCCGGCGAAGAAAGTCGCCTTGGCGTTGGCGGCGCGCAGGGCGTCCACCAGCCGGGCGTCGTAGCCGGTGACGTGCACCGCGCGCTCGCAAAGGTCGAAGGTCAGGGCCACGCGGCGGTCGCCCTCGGGCAGGTCCACGCGGCGGATGATGCCGCGCCGGTCCTCGGCCAGGGGCTGGGGGGCGTGCAGGGGGCTGGTGCGGGCGGGCGGGGTTTCGTCTGGCGCGGCAAGGTGGCGGATGGCGCGCTCCGCCTTGATGCTGACCGGGCTCTTGGGCTGGTCCAGTTGCGCGGGCGTCCAAAGGGCCAGGGCGCTCTGCGCCGGGTCCGGCGCAGGTCGAGGCGCCTGGCCGAGGACCGGCGCGGCAAGCACAACAAGCAACAGCAAGGCAGCCAAGGATGCTGTTCGCGCGTTCATGAGGGGGGCTCTCCCGGTTTGGCGCGCCGCTGGCTGTTGCGCGCCAGGGCGGCGCGAGTCTGGTCGCTGCGAGTCTGGTCGCTGCGAGTCTGGTCGCTGCGAGTCTGGCTGCTGCGAGTCTGGGCGGCGCGGGCCTGCAGGTTCGCCGGGGCGTGGGGCGTTGTGCGCCCGCGTTCGGGTATGCCGCCCCGGCGCAAAAGGCGCGCTATTCGTCTTCTATTCGTCGAGGCTGATGGCCGGGCCGTTGAATTCGATGCTCAGGACCTCGTACTCCACGCGGCCGCGCGGCACGATGATGACCACCTCGTCGCCCTGGTTCTTGCCCAGCAGGGCCTGCCCAACAGGGGAGAGGATGGACACGCTGCCCTTGCAGAAGCCGGTTTCGTCCGGACCGAGCAGGGTATAGCGCTTTTTCTCGCCGCTCTCCACGTCTTCCAGGCCCACCGTTGCGCCAAAGCTGATCTTCTCGCCGCCAAGGGCGTTCATGTCGATGACGTTGTATTTGGCCATGCGCGATTCGATGAAGTTGATGCGCGCCTCCATCATGCCCTGGCGCTCTCTTGCGGCGTGGTAGCCGCCGTTCTCGCGCAGGTCGCCTTCCTCACGCGCAAGGCGGATGGCCTCGGAGACCTCGGGGCGCTGCTTCTTCAGGCTCTCCAGCTCTTTTTTCATGAGCTTGTAGCCTTCCTGGGAAATGGGAATGCTCGACATGGTGCTGCCTCTCTGCATCTCGCGGCGGCGAACGCCGCAGGGTCTGGGCAAAACAAAAAGGAAGCCTGCGGGGACTTCCCGCAGGCCGCCTGCCAAAGTCGGGGAACGATAGTGCATCAAGGGCTGGGGGTCAAGGCCGTGGAAGCCGGGCCCTGCGCGCCCAGGCCGGAATCAGGGCTCCCGGCGTCTGCGGCGGGCGGTGAGAAAATCGAGCACCTTGCCCGCCAGGCCGAAACCCAGCGCCAGGCCGGAGAAGCTGCGCCGCGCGCGCGAGCGCAGGGCCAGCAGCTCCAGCTGGATGACCTGGCGGCGCAGGTCGGCCTGCACGGCCAGCCGGGCCTTGGCCTGGGCCACTTCCTTGAGTTCGGCGTCTAGAAACATGCCTTGTCCTTTTCCAGCTCGGCCAGGGTTTGAGCGAACATGTGCCTGCGCCCGGCCAGGCGGCTCTTGAGCCCGCAGAAGGCCCAGGCGGCGGTGACCAGGCTGGCCCCGGCCAGCACGCCCATGCCCGCCACGCGCCATTCTTCCGGCAGGGCCGCAAACAGGGTCAGGATGCACAAAACCAGCCCCAGAAGACTGAAGACCACGCCGAAGCAGGCCAGGATGAGCACCTGCACCAGCCGGATCTTGTCCTCGCGCAGTTCAAGGCCCAAGAGCTCAACGCGGTCCCTGAGGGTTTGCGCCACGGCCCCGGCGACGCGCCCGGAGGCGCCGCCGAGGTCGAGATCTTCCAGAAACTGCGGCTTCACGGCTACTTCCGGCCCATCAACCAGCCAAGCATCAGCCCGATGACGAAGGAGCCGCCAATGGCGTAGTAGGGCTTTTCGCGGATGATCTTGTCCGTGTCCTGCAGGCGGTTCTTGAGGTGCCCCTCCAGTTCGCCGCACTTGACCTTTGCCACGGCCAGGCGTTCTTCAAGAACGGCGCGGGCGGCGCGGGTGCGGTCGTCTATCTCGCCTGCGGTGGCCTCGATGAGCTTCTGGGCATGGCCCATGACCTCGCGCAGTTCCTGGGCCATTTCCTCGCTGTGGGTGCTGTCCTTGAACATGGCTGGCCTCCTTGGGGGCGATGAGCTTTTGAATGTGCTTCGGCCCGGTGCGGGCGCTGTGTGTAAGGCTGACTGATATTCGCCCGCTGGCGCGAATCTGTCAAGGCCTGAGGGCTGCCCCAGGGCTGCCCCAGAGCTGGCCAGGGCGGGGCAAGGCGCGGGAGCTAGCCCGGCTCCGTGCTCCAGGAATAGATGGGCGTCAGGGGCTGGTAGTCCACAAAGTCGATGCGCATGGCGCAGATGGCCCCCAGGGGGGGCGGCAGCACCAGGGTGTTCAGCGCCTTCCAGGGCTGCTCCAGAGCTGGCCAGGGCGGGGCAAG
>DIVX01000083.1 GCA_002422505.1 Desulfovibrio sp. UBA6121 | reverse complement strand
CATGCGCCGCTCCCACGACCACGTGGCCACCCCCAACGTCGTGCTGTGCAAGTGCGGCGAGCCCGTTCTTTCCCACTGCGCGTGCAGCGCGTGTGGCAACTACAAAGACCGCCAGGCCCTGACGCCCGCGAATGCTTGAGAAAGCGCCCCGCATAGCCGTTGACGCGATGGGGGGCGACATAGGCCCCAGGGTCAACGTCCCTGCCGCTGCGCAAGCCGCCCGCGAAGGCATCCACATCATCCTGGTGGGTGATGAGGAAAGCCTTCGCGGCGAGCTTGCGCGCGTTGCAGACGCAGCCCAGCTGCCCATCAGCATCCACCACGCCTCCCAGGTGGTGGATATGGACGAAAAGCCTTCCGACGCCCTGCGCCGCAAGAAGGACTCCTCCATCCAGGTGGCCTGCCAACTGGTGAAGGAAGGCCGCGCCGATGGCGTGGTGAGCGCGGGCAACTCCGGGGCGTCCGTCGCCTGCGGCATGTTCGTGCTTGGCCGCATCAAGGGCGTGGAACGCCCGGCCCTGGCCAGCATAATGCCCACAGAGAAAGAACCCGTGGTGCTTTTGGACGTGGGCGCCAACGTCGATTCCAAGGCCTTCCACCTGGCCCAGTTCGGCATCATGGGCGACGTGCTCGCCCGCGACGTGCTGGGCGTGGCCCAGCCCCGCGTGGGCCTGCTGTCCATTGGCGAGGAAGAGGGCAAGGGCAACGTCATGGTCAAGGAGGCCTTCGACCTCCTGAAGCTGACCTCGCTCAACTTCGTGGGCAACGTGGAAGGCCGCGACATCTTCACCGGCGACCTCGACGTGGCCGTATGCGACGGGTTTGTGGGCAACATCTGCCTCAAGCTGTCCGAGGGGCTGGCCAGAAGCTTTGGCCGCGTGCTCAAGCGCGAGCTCAAGCGGCACATGCTTTCGCGCATGGGCGCGGCGCTCTCCATGCGTTCCCTCAAGAACTTCGCCCAGATGATGGACTACGCCGAGTATGGCGGCGCGCCGCTTCTGGGGCTCAAAAGCATCCTCATCGTTTGCCACGGAGCCAGCAACGTGAAGGCCGTGACCAACGCCACCCGCATGGCCGCCACTTTTGTGAACAAGAAGGCCCACGAGCATCTGGCCGCACAGCTCGCCGCCCACGGCGAACTCGCCCAGTTCAGCAGGCACAAGGCCTAAGATCGGCCCCGGGCAACCGCCCAGGACCGGATGACACACGAAAAACCTCGTCGGCCCGCCTTTGCGCGGGCACCATACAGAGCATGCCCATGAATACACCCTGCTTCATCCGCGGCCTGGGCCACTGTGTGCCCACCAGCGTCCTCACCAACGCCGATTTCGAGCGCATGGTTGAGACCAACGACGAGTGGATCGTCTCGCGCACCGGCATCCGCGAGCGGCACGTGGCCCTCAAGGGCGAAACCTGCGTGGATCTGTGCCTGGGCGCTTCCCAGGTCGCCCTGGCGAAGGCCGGCATGCAGGCCGACGAGCTGACCCACGTCATCGTGGCCACCTTCTCGCCAGACTCGGTCATCCCCTCCTCCGCCTGCATGCTTTCCCACAGGCTGGGCATCAGCGGCCGCATGTCCATGGACGTCTCCGCCGCGTGCTCCGGCTTTTTGTACGCCGTGGAAACCGCGCGGGCGCTTCTGGCCCTGCACCCGGAGGCCAAAATCCTCGTGGCCGCCTGCGACATCGTGTCCTCCCGCGTGGACTACACCGACCGCAGCACCTGCATTCTCTTCGGCGACGGCGCGGGCGCGGTGGTGCTCTCGGCCACGGCCCCCAACGGCCCCTGCCCCCAGGTGCTCGACGTGCTCGTGGCCTCCGACGGAGCCATGGGCGACCTGCTAACCGTAAAGGGCGGCGGCTCCGGCACGCCGTACAAGCTGGGCGAGGCCGTGCGCAGCGACTTCTTTGTGCAGATGAACGGACGCGAGGTGTACAAGCACGCCGTGCGCGCCATGAGCTCCATTTGCGCCGAGCTGTTGGCCAAGCACGCCTTCGACAAGACCGACGTGGACGTGTTCATTCCGCACCAGGCCAACCTGCGCATAGTGGAAGCCGTGGGCAAACGCCTGGAAATGCCCGAGTCCAAAGTGTTCACCAACCTGCAGAAATATGGCAACACCTCTGCCGCCTCCGTGCCGCTGGCCCTTTCCGAGGCCGTGGCCGAAGGTTTTGTGAAACCCGGAAACCTTGTGCTTTTGGGCACCTTTGGCGGCGGCTTCACCTGGGGCTCGGCCCTGGTGCGCTTTTAACGGCGCAAGTGCGGGTTTGCAGTCCGGCGGATTTTCGGGTACGAAGCTGCGAGAACACGGGCCGGAGAGCCAGGCCTGAAGAGAGGAGCCACATGAGCGACATGCCCAAGGTTGCATTGGTCACCGGCGGTTCGCGCGGCATTGGCCGCGCCTGCGCCGAGCGCCTCGCCAAAGACGGGTTCGAGGTCTACCTGACCTACGTGAGCAGGCCCGAAGAGGCCGAAAAAACCGTGGCCGCCATCACCGAGGCCGGGGGCGAGGCCAAAGCCTTCCGCCTGGACGCCTCCAGCCGCGAGGCCGTAAGCGCCTTCTTCACCGAGGAAATCAAGGACAAAGTGAGCCTGGAGGTGCTGGTGAACAACGCCGGCATCACCAAAGACGGCCTGCTCATCCGCATGAAGGACGACGACTGGGACAAGGTCATTCAGGTGAATTTGACCGGCGCCTTCGCCTGCCTGCGCGAGGCCGCCAAGATCATGGTCAAGCAGCGCAAGGGCCGCATCGTCAATATCGCCTCCGTGGTGGGGCAGATGGGCAACGCGGGCCAGGCCAACTACGTTTCCGCCAAGGCGGGGCTCATCGGCCTCACCAAGGGCGCGGCGCGGGAGCTTTCCGGCCGCAACATCACCGTCAACGCCGTCACCCCCGGCTTCATCCAGACCGAGATGACCTCGGTGCTGCCTGAGGCCGTTGTTTCGAAGATGCTTGAGAACATTCCCCTTGGCCGCCTGGGCGTGCCCGAGGACATTGCCGCCGCCGTTTCGTACCTTGCCGGTCCGGGCGCGGGCTATGTCACTGGTCAGGTTCTGTCCGTCAACGGCGGAATGTACATGTAACCGGATTGTCACGATTAAAACACCTTTTGGAGGAAATATGTCCGTAGCCGAGAAAGTCAAAGGCATTGTTGTTGAGCAGCTGGGCGTGTCCGCCGACGAAGTGAAGCCCGAAGCCTCCTTCGTCGAAGACCTGGGAGCCGACTCCCTGGACCTCACCGAGCTGATCATGGCCATGGAAGAAGCCTTTGACATCGAGATCGACGACGAAGAGGCCCAGAAGATCCTCAAGGTCAAGGACGCCATCGACTACATCGAGAAGCACAAGTAGAACGGCCGCGCGCGGCCTATTTTCCGCCTCACGATTTTTCGGAGCGCCCTGCCTGCGTTGGGCTGCGGGGCGCTCCTACCTTTTCTTCGCACGGGCTGCCCCCGAAAAAACGGATATGTCTGCATGAACAGGGTTGTCGTTACGGCTGTGGCCGCCATCACCCCCCTTGGCAACGATATCAAATCGAGCTGGGAGAACCTGCTGGCCGGGAAATCCGGCATAGCCAAACTCACCACCTTCGACGCGACCGGGCACGACACGCAGATCGCCGGCGAGGTCAAGGGCTTTGATCCGACCAAGTACATTAACGCCAAAGCCGCGCGACGCATGGAAAAGTTCGTCCAGTACGCCGTGAGCACATCCAAAATGCTCATGGAGCAGGCGAACTACGCCATCCCGCCCGAGAAGGCCCACCGCGCAGGCGTCATCATCGGCGTGGGCCTGGGCGGGCTGGACGGCATAGAGCACCAGCACCAGAAGCTCATGGACTCCGGGCCGGGCCGCATCAGCCCGTTCTTCATCCCCACCATCATCGCCAACATGGCGGCGGGCATGGTGTCCATTGAGCACGGCGCGCGCGGGGCCAACATCTGCACCACCACGGCCTGCGCCTCCGGCACGCACGCCATCGGCTGCGCGTTTTCCGAAATCAAGCTGGGCCGCAACGATATCATGATCTGCGGCGGCGCGGAATCGACCATCACCCCCCTGGCCTTTGCCGGATTCAACGCCATGAAGGCCATGTCCACCCGCAACGACGACCCGGAACACGCCTCCCGTCCTTTCGACAAGGACCGCGACGGGTTCATCATCGGCGAAGGCTGCGGGCTCATGTTGCTGGAAAGCCTGGACCACGCAAAAGCGCGCGGCGCCAAGATCCTGGCCGAGGTGGTGGGAGCCGGCGCCTCCGGCGACGCTTACCACATGGCCGCCCCGCCCGAGGACGGCTCCGGCGCGGCCATCGCCATGCAGAAGGCCATCGAGGAAGCTGGCATAGCCCCCAGCGCCGTGGACCACATCAACGCCCACGCCACCTCCACCCACCTGGGCGACCTGGGCGAAACGCGGGCCATCAAGACGGTCTTCGGCGCCCATGCGAAGAACATCGTCATCTGCAGCAACAAGGGCCAGATTGGGCACCTGCTGGGCGCGGCGGGCGGCGTGGAGGCTGTGTTCAGCGTCATGACGCTCGCAACCGGCACCATTCCCGGCACCGTGAACCAGATCACCCCGGACCCCGAATGCGACCTGGACTACTGCGCGGACGGCCCCAGGAAACAGCAGGTCGAATACGCCCTGTCCAACTCCTTTGGCTTCGGCGGCACCAACGGCTGCATGCTTTTCAAGCGTTACACGGATTAGCTGACGCCCGCGCCAGCGCAACCACTGGGCATACATAAGCCACACGAGGACGCACCATGGAAGAACTCTTCATCCAAGATCCGGAAATCGCCTCCGCCATCGCCGGGGAAATCGACCGCCAGGTGGGCGGGCTCGAACTCATCGCCTCGGAGAACTTCGTGTCCTCCGCCGTGCGCCAGGCCGCAGGCTGCGTAATGACCAACAAGTACGCGGAAGGCTACCCCGGCAAGCGCTACTACGGCGGGTGCGAATTCGTGGACCAGGTCGAGGAGCTCGCCATTGAGCGCGCCAAGCAGATTTTCGGCGCGGGCTACGCCAACGTGCAGCCGCACTCCGGCTCGCAGGCCAACATGGCCGTGTACTTCGCCGCGTGCAAACCCGGCGATACCGTGCTCGGCATGAACCTGGCCCACGGCGGCCACCTGACCCACGGCAGCCCGGTGA
>DIVX01000108.1 GCA_002422505.1 Desulfovibrio sp. UBA6121 | reverse complement strand
GGCTGACCATCCTGCTCATTGAGCAGAACGCCAACCTGGCCTTGCGCTTCGCCCACCGCGGCTACGTGCTGGATACCGGCGAGATAGTGGCCCACGGCGAGAGCGAGCAGCTGCTGGCCGACCCGGAAGTCAAGAAGGCCTACCTGGGCGGCTAGGCCCGGCGGAAAACATACCTGCGCCAAGGGCGGACCGTCAGACATGGCGGCCCGCCCTTTTTTTGCATCTGCCGCGCCTCAGCGCGTTACTTCGCGCCTGCCGCCGCGCCCGCCGTCGCGCCTGCCGTCGCGCCTGCCATCGCGTCCACCTCGGCGTACACCTCCCGAAGGGCGGCCAAGGCGTTGAGCGCCGCCGGGAAACCCGCGTAGCCCGCCATCTGCATGGCCACTTCCGTGAGCTCCGCGCGGGAAAGTCCCACGTTCAGGCCCGCATGGGCGTGCACCTTGAGCTGGGGCCGCATGGTGCCCCGGGCCATGGCCGCCGCCACCATGGCGATTTCCTTGCGCCGGGGCGAAAGCCCGGGCCGCGAGATGACGTCGCCGTAGGAGAAGTCCAGGATGAACGCGGCCATGTCCGGGGCGATGTCGGCCAGCATGTCCAGCACCTTCTGGCCGGAGCCCTTGCTCGTGGCCTCCAACGCAGCCAGCCCGCGCGGGCGGCGCTCTCCGTTGGGCGGCGCCGGGAACTCCGGGGTAACACCGCGCTCGTTGAATACCTGCCGCGCCGCAGCCAGGGCGTTCAGCCCCGCCGGGAAGCCCGCAAACACCGTGGTCACGTAGATGACCTCCACCACCTCCTGCGGCGCAAGGCCCGCGTGCAGCGCGCCGTCGATGTGAAAGCGCAGCTGCGCTTCGGCGTTGCCCAGGGCGGCAAGGGCGGCAATGGTCGCCACCTGCCGGTCCAGGGTCGCCAGGCCGGGCCGGGCGTAGATGTCGCCGTAGCCGAAGGCCACAACCATTTCCACCATGTCCGGGGCGATGTCGTCGAGGGCGGCGTGCAGGTTGGCCTCGGCCTTGGGGTTCAGCCGGGCCAGGGCCTCACGTCCGGATTGCATGCGCTGTGTGGTCATCGTCTCTCCTTTGGCCACTGCGGCCAGGGCTTGGGGGGGCGGCAGGAACGCCGCAAGGGTCGCCAACAGGGCGAGGGTTGCAATGCGTCGCATAAGGCCTCCTTGGTTGCGGCAAGCATAGGCCGGGCAAACATGTCTGTGAAATATATCTTGCACGCATAATTGAGACGTAATACGTCTTGATAATGGAACTGCGACACCTGCGTTACTTCATCGCCGTGGCTGAGGAACTGCATTTTGGCCGCGCCGCAGCGCGCCTGCACCTGGCGCAGCCGCCGCTAAGCCAGCAGATTCGCGCCCTGGAGGAGGAACTGGGGGCGCGGCTGTTTGCGCGCACCAGCCGCAGCGTGGCCCTCACTCCGGCCGGGCAGGCCTATCTGGAGGAGGCCCGCGCCGTGCTGGCCCGCGTGGACGAGGCCGGACGCCTGGCCCGGCGCATCCACCTGGGCGAGGCCGGGGAGCTGTGCGTGGGCTATATGAATCCGGTGATGGACGCGGTGCTGTGCCGGGCCCTGGCGGCGTACAGCCAGGCGCGGCCAGAGGTGGCCTTGCGCCTGCGCGAGCTGCCCACTGCGCAGCAGCTGCTGGAACTGCGCGCCGGGCGGCTTGATGTGGCCTTCATCCGCCTGGTGCAGGAAGGGACCGCCGCAGGGGACGCCGCAGGGGAGGGCGCCCAAGGGTGGCTTGGAGGGCAAGCTGCGGGGCAGGATCTGCGCGGGCTGGCAACGCGGCTTGTGGCGCGCGAGGCCTACGTGCTGGCCTTGCCGGAGGGGCACCACCTGGCGGCGCGTTCTGTGGTGCCTCTGCGCGCGGTTGCGGCGGAGCCGTTGATTCTCTTTCCGCGCCAGGGCATGCCCGCCTTGCACGACGCCATGCTTGCGGCCCTGCGCGCCGCGCTGGGACCGGGCGAAGGCGAACCGCGCGTGGCCCAGGAGGTTTCCGGCAAACACGCCTCCCTGGCCCTGGTGGCGGCGGGCTTCGGCCTGTGCCTGGTGCCCGCCTCCGCGCGGGACTGGCTGCGCCGGGGCGTTATGCTGCGGGAGGTGGAGCCGGGCCTGCCGGTGGTGCGCATGGCCGCCGCCTGGCGGCAGGGCGTGGAGAATCCCGCGCGCGAGGCCTTGGTGGAACTGGCCGCGCGCGAGCTGGCGTAGACGAAATCTTGGGGCCGCCGCTTCAGCCATTTGCGTGGCGCTCCAAATGTTTGTTGAACCCTTTGCAGAGGGCTGGCGCACACGCCCATGTTCCTTTGCGCACAAGGCTTGCCAAAGCACCTGCGTGGGGTATAGTTCCAGCACCTCGCGCGGGGAAGCCGCCGCGAACCCGTTGTACCGCATACCGCAAGAGAGCCAGATGCCCAGCCGCCCGCGTCATACCAGTTGCCCCGTCCCTCCGCGCCCTGTGCGGCAGGAACTCCTCACCATCATGGCCGCAGCCCCGGCTCCCGTGCGGCGCGCCCTGTGCGATCTCATGCGCTCCGTGAAGGCCGGGCTGGACGCCGGGGGCAAGGTGCCCACCTTTGCCGATGGCCGCGCCAAGGTCTTCGACTGGCGCTCGCTTCTGCCCATGCTCAGCGACGTGCGGCTGAAGCTGGACCAGTTGGTGGCCGCGCGCCTGCGCCGCCGGGGCAAGGCCAAGCAGGCCCTGGCCCACATGGAGGAGCAGTTCGCCACCATGCGCCGCTCCCACGAGGAACTCACCCTCACCGTTGAGATCATCTACGCGCTGATCAACGTTGGCGGCGAGTTCCAAACTTCGGAGGAAGTGCTGGAGCAGAGCGCCGAGGTGCTCATCGAACTGCTGGAGGCCGATCTTTTCGTGTGCCGCCTGCGCGATGCCTGCGGCGAGTGGATCAACGTGGCGGCCAACACCTCCCACGGCACCCACACGCCCATCCTGGTGCGCGCCATGGAAGAGAACATTCCCGGCCACCCGGTGATGCAGGCCGTGGCCGAAAAGCAGTGGAGCTACGTGCTTTCAAACAACCTCATGAGCTCGGAGCGCGGCGGAGAATCTTACGACTGCGTGGCCTACCAGGAGGGCTACCGCTCGCGCTTGGCCTTTATTCTGCGCGGGCACGACACCAAGCCCTTCGGGCTCATCATGCTCTATTCGCGCGCCATGGATTTCTTCAGCCACTACGACCACAGCTTCCTGTCCGACTGCTCGCGCATTGTGTCCCTCACCGTGGGCTCGCGCCTGGAGGTGGGGCGCGACGCCCTGGCCAAGGCTTCCGGCGGCATGGCGCACGTGGGCAACAACGCCCTGTCCGTCATCAAAAATTGCCTGGAGCTGGTGAAGGAGGACATGGAGGCCGTGGTGCACGCGGGCACCCCCGCCGCCCTGCGAGAAATCGGCACCGGCTTCGACCTGGCGCGCGAGATTGAACTCATCGGCTGCGCCCTGGGCGGAGCGGAGCGCCTGCGCGGGGCCATAGCCAACCTGCTGGCCGCCGTGCACAACCCGCGCATCATGCACTACATTCGCGGCGAGGAAGTCCTCGACCTCGACCCCGCCACCTGCCCCGACCCGGACAAGTAGCCTTGGGCGGCCAAGGGACGCCCCCCCTGGAACCCCGCCGCAGGGCATGATTTCTCCTGGCCTCCCCTGTGCCCATCAAAACGGCCTGCTCCATGCGTTATCTGGAGCAGGCCGTTTTGATTGAGCGCGTTTCCGCCAAGGCTGTTTTGCCAGGCAATGCCAGCGGCGCAGGCGCTTCACGTGTGGTTGCGCCGGGCTGGCTCAGCCATTCGAACCATCCAACTGGCCCACTGCTTCCAGTTCCAAAGCGCCGCCGACAGCAGGCCTGCGCTTTCCTGGGATTTCAAAGGGCTTGAAGCTATTTTGCGGGGTGCAGGGGCGGCGCTCCTGGCTTTCCCCTATTCGTAGCGCAGGGCGTCGATGGGATTCAAACCAGCGGCCTTGCGCGCGGGGTAGAAGCCGAAGAAGATGCCGATGCCGCTGGAGAAGACCACGGCGAGCAGGATGGCCTGGCCGGAGATGAGCGTGGGCCAGCCGAAGATGCCGGAGATGGCGTAGGCCCCGCCCACGCCGAGCACGATGCCGATGAATCCGCCCAGCATGGTCAGCAGCACCGCTTCCGCCAGGAATTGCAGCAGAATGTCGCGTTCCTTGGCGCCAATGGCCATGCGGATGCCGATTTCGCGCGTGCGCTCGGTGACGGAGACCAGCATGATGTTCATGANNTTCATGATGCCGATGCCGCCCACGATGAGCGAGATGGAGGCCACCGCGCCCAGCAGCAGCGACATGGTCTTGGCGGACTGCTGTGCCACGGCCAGCAGTTCGGAGAGGTTGCGCACGGTGTAGTCCCGCGTCTTGGTGGCGCTCATGTGGTGGCGCTGGTCCAGCAGGGCGGTGATTTCCTCCTCGGCCTGGGAGAGCTTGTCCTGGCTTACGGCCTGCACCAGGGTGGGGCCCACGGTGCCGGGGAAGGCGTTGCCGATGATTTTGCGCTGGGCCGTGGTCACGGGCATAAAGACCTTGTCGTCCTGGTCCGTGCCTTGGGCGCTGCGGCCCTTGGCCTCCAGCAGGCCGATGACCAGGAAGGGCACGCCCTGGATGCGCACCTGCTTGCCGGTGGGGTCCTCGTCGCCAAAGAGATTCTGGGCCACGGTTTGGCCGAGGATGCAGACCTTTTGGGCGGTGTCCACGTCGGCGGTGGTCATTTCCCGGCCAGAGGTGATTTTCCAGTCGCGGATGAGCAGGAAGTCCGGCGTGGTGCCGGTGATGCTTGTGGACCAGTTCATGTTCCCGGCCACAAGCTGGGCGGTGCCGCGCTGTTCCGGGGCCACGCGCAGCACGGCGGGGCATTCGGCGCGTATGGCCTTCACGTCGTCGAAGGTGAGGGTGGGCTGCGAGCCCATGCCCGCATGCACGCCGCCGCTGGTGGTGCTGCCCGGCAGGATGATGAGCAGGTTGGAGCCCATGGTGGAGATCTGGTCGGAAATCTGCTTGGTTGCGCCGCTGCCAACGGCCACCATGATGATGACCGCGCCGATGCCGATCATGATGCCCAGCATGGTGAGGAACGAGCGCATGAGGTTCACGCGCAGGGCGCGCGCGGCGATGGTGATGGGCAGGAGCAGGTCCATCTAGGCCTCCTGCTCCGGCGTTCTGGTTTCCATCCCGGCAGAAGCCCTGGCAACCCCCTCCCCCCTTGAACCGGCGAAGCCGGCGGCGAAGCCGGTGTCGTCGATGATCTGGCCGTCGCGGAAGGTGACGCGGCGGCTGGCGTGGGCGGCAATGTCCGGCTCGTGCGTGACCATGATGATGGTTTTACCTTGCGCGTTCAGGCGCTTGAATATGTCCATGATCTCCTCGCTCATGTGCGAGTCGAGGTTGCCTGTGGGTTCGTCGGCCAGGATGAGGGCTGGATCGCCCGCAAGGGCGCGGGCAATGGCCACGCGCTGNNTGCTGCCCGCCGGAGAGCTGGTTGGAGAGGTGCCCGGCGCGTTCGGCCAGGCCCACCATGTCCAGGGCGGCCAGGGCGCGCTTGCGCCGCTCCGCCGGGTCCATGTGCCCGTAAATCAGCGGCAGTTCGACGTTATCCATGGCCGTGGTGCGCGAGAGCAGGTTGAAGCCCTGGAACACGAAGCCCAGCTTCTGGTTGCGTATGGCGGCCAATTCGTTCTTGCTCATGTTCTCCACGGCCACGCCGTCCAGCATGTACCGGCCGGAGCTGGGCCGGTCCAGGCAGCCCAGAATGTGCATGCAGGTGCTTTTGCCGGAGCCGCTGGAACCCATGATGGCCACGAACTCCCCCTGGCGCACGCTGAGCGAGACCCCGCGCAGGGCGTGCACGGTTTCCTCACCCATCTTGTAGATCTTGGTGATGTTCTCGATGCGGACGACTTCGTTCATGGCGCGCTCTGTGTGCATGTTTCCTGGCCGCCTAGCGCGGGGGAGGGCCCATGCCGGGGCCGCTGGCCACGCCCATGGGGTTGCTGGCGGCCTTGGCCGCAGCGCCGGTCAGGGCTTCGGTGATCACTTCGGCCCCTTCGGTCAGGTCGCCGCCGGTCACTTCGGTTTCTTTGTCGTTGCCAATGCCGATGGTTATGACCACGGGCTCCGGCTTGGCGTTCTTGAGCACGTAGATGCGCTTCTGGCCTGCGGACAGCTTGCCCGCCTCCACGCTCTTGCCGTCGGCGGTCTTGGGGCGAAAGCGCAGGGCGGAAGTGGGAATCTTGAGCGCGCCCTGGCGGCTGTCGGAAACGAAGGTCACGTTGGCCGTCATGCCGGGCTTGAGCT
>DIVX01000047.1 GCA_002422505.1 Desulfovibrio sp. UBA6121 | reverse complement strand
CGCGACACGCGCGGGTTCATCTCCACAATGATCATTTCGCCATCGGCCGGGTTGATGGCGAACTGCACGTTCGAGCCGCCGGTTTCCACGCCGATTTCGCGCATGATGGCCATGGCCGCGTCGCGCATCTTCTGATATTCGTCGTCGGTCAGCGTCTGGCTGGGGGCCACGGTGATGGAATCGCCCGTGTGCACGCCCATGGCGTCCATGTTTTCGATGGAGCAGATGATGACGCAGTTGTCCTTCTTGTCGCGCATCACCTCAAGCTCAAATTCCTTCCAGCCGAGCACGCTCTGCTCGATCATGATTTCGCTCTTCATGCTGGCGGCCAGGCCCTGGGCGGATATCGCCTCCAGGTCTTCCATATTGTAGGCCACGCCGCCGCCGGTGCCGCCCATGGTGAAGGCCGGGCGGATGATGAGCGGGAAAGGCAGCCTGCGGCCGATTTCGCGCACCTCGTCCATGGTGCGGGCGATGCCGCTCTCGGGCACCTTGAGGCCGATGGCCGCCATGGCCGCGCGGAACAGCTCGCGGCTCTCGGCCTTTTTGATGGCCGGGATGGTCGCGCCAATGAGCTCGACGTTGTACTTCTCCAGCACGCCCATTTCGGCCAGGGCGAGCGCCGTGTTCAGGGCGGTCTGGCCGCCGAGGGTGGGGAGCAGGGCGTCGGGGCGCTCCTTCTCGATGATTTTGGCGATGGTGCCGGGTTCAATGGGCTCGATATAGGTTCGGTCGGCAAGCTCCGGGTCGGTCATGATTGTGGCCGGATTGGAGTTCACCAGAATGACTTCGTAGCCTTCTTCCTTCAGGGCCTTCAGGGCCTGGGTGCCGGAGTAGTCGAACTCGCAGGCCTGACCGATGACGATGGGGCCGGAGCCGATGAGCATGATCTTCTTGATGTCTGTGCGCTTGGGCATTTTTCCGCCGCTTGGGTGAAAGGTTTCTGCCGTCCCTTGAAACTGGAGTGATGTACGCCATAAGCATCCGCCAGGCAAGAGGCAAGGGCCGGGGCCCCCTGCCGGGCCCGGCGGGCCTGCCTTGGCTGGCCAAGGGGCGCGGCCCTATGCCCTTGCCAGCATGGGGGATTATGCGTCCGGGCCGCGCCTGCGCCGGGGTATGAATTGTGCCGCCGCCGCCCTAAAGAGCTTGGCCCCACCAGCCGAAGAGACAGGCGACAGAAAGTTTCGTCGAAGAACATACCCTTTGGCCAAGGCCGCCGCCGGAAGATGGGCTTCCGCTGGCGGCCTTGGACCGTTTTGGCGCTTTCGCGCCGCCTTCGCGCCCTCCTGCCCTGTACCCCCCGCCACGCATCTTTCACCGTCGCGTCACATTCCCGACCGCATTGGCTGCTAGCCTGCGCCAAACTACACCGCACGGAGGGATGAGACATGGATAATGAAGCGAATTCCAACGGCTTGAACAGGCGCGACATGCTGCGCCTTCTGGGCGCGGGCGCCGTGGCGGCCCTGCTGCCCAACCTGCTGCCCGGCGCGGCCCAGGCCGCCGAAGCGCCCAAAGACGCCGCCTTTGAGCGCGCCAGCGGCCCCGCCGTCATCTTTGTGGTGGGCGACGGCATGCCCACCGGCGTTGTGCGCGCCATGCACGAGGTGCGCACCGGCGTCTTTGGCCGCAAAGATTCCCACCTCTACACCCGCCTGCGCGATCCCAAGTCGAGCATCGGCTACATGGCCACCGCCAGCCTCTCCAGCATCGTCACGGACTCCGCCCCGGCCTCCGCCGCCTGGTCCACCGGCGTGCACACCATCAACCATTCCCTTGCCGTGCTGCCCGATGGCCGCAAGCTCACCACCATCTTCGAACTGCTGAAGCCGCGCGGCGTGGCCACCGGCCTCGTCACCACCACCCGCGTTACCCACGCCACTCCGGCCGCCTGGGTTTCCCACCAGGCCGACCGTGACCTGGAAGACGTCATCGCCGCAGAGCTGCTGGCCTTCAAGCCCGATGTGCTCCTGGGCGGCGGCGGCAAGCATTTCGACCCCAAAAAGCGCGAGGACGGACGCGACCTCATGGCCGAGTTCAAGGCCGCAGGCTACGACACCGTGGCCGACCGCGCCGCGCTTATGGCCGCGCCCGCCCAGGCCAAGAAACCCCTGGTGGGCTTCTTCTCCGGCTCGCACATTCCCTATTACGTGGACCGCCTGAACGACCCCAAGCTTTCCGGCATTCCCACCCTGGCGGAAATGACCACCGCAGCCCTGCGCCGCCTGGCCAAGAATCCCGGCGGGTTCCTGCTCCAGGTGGAGGCGGGCCGCATCGACCACGCCAGCCACTCCAACGACGCCTGGTCCGCCATCATGGACACCATCGAACTGGACGACACCCTGGGCGTCATCGACGCCTACCTGAAGGTGAACCCCAACACCCTGGTCATCGTCACCTCCGACCACGGCAACTCCGGCTGGGGCGTCAACGGCACCGGCCCGGAATACAACGACGCCACTAAGGCCCTGCGCTCCTACGGCGCGGGCAAGGCCTCCTTCGAGGCCACCATCAAACGCATGAAAGGCAAGAGCGCGGGCGAAATTCAAAGCCTCATGGCCGAGATGTCCGGCTATCCCATCAGCCCCGCCGACGCCGAACTCGTCGTGCAGGCCATGCAGCCCGGCTACCAGAGCTTCCCCGGTGACTTCATCTACCAGCCCGACGCCACCATGGGCCGCATTCTGGCCAACAGCGTGTATCCCAAGAAGGGCGCGCCCACCGTGCGCCGCGGCAACGTGGGCTTCACCTCCTGCAACCACACCGCCGAGGACCAGCTGCTGCTCGTCTACGGCAACAAGGCCAAGGCCCAAGGGCTCGACAGGTTGGTGGAGAACACCGACCTGTTCCAGGTCATGTGTCGGGCCTTCGGCGTGCGCCACCAGAACCCCACCATGACCCTGGCCGAGGCCAAGCCCTTCCTGGTGGCCAAGGCTGCGGACGAGAAAAGCCTGCGCCTGCACATAGCGTAGGGAAGATGGAGAATTGGGAAGGCGGGGGAACGCTAGGTCCGCCCGATAGAATGGAACGCCCGGT
>DIVX01000042.1 GCA_002422505.1 Desulfovibrio sp. UBA6121 | reverse complement strand
ACGAGCCCACCACCGGCGTGGACCCCTTGTCCCGGCGGCAGTTCTGGCGGCTCATCGGGCGCATCCGCGCGGACCTTCCGGGCATGAGCGTGCTGGTGGCCACGGCGTACATGGAGGAGGCCCAGGGCTTCGACTGGCTGGTGGCCATGGACGCCGGGCGCATCCTGGCCACGGGCAGCCCAAAGGAGCTGCTCACGCGGACCGGCGCCCGCGACCTGGACGCGGCCTTCATCCAGCTGCTGCCCGAGGCCAAGCGCCGGGGGCACAGGGAGCTGGCCGTTCCGCCGCTCGCGGTCCGGGAGGGCGAGCCCCCGGCCATCACCGCCCAGGGGCTGACCATGCGCTTCGGAAGCTTCACCGCCGTGGACCATGTGGATTTCGAGATCCGGCGCGGCGAGATCTTCGGCTTCCTCGGCTCCAACGGCTGCGGCAAGACCACGACCATGAAGATGCTCACCGGGCTCCTGCCCCCCAGCGCGGGCCGGGCCATGCTCTTCGGTCGCCCGGCCGATGCCCACGACCTGGAGACCCGCAAGCGCGTGGGCTACATGACCCAGTCGTTCTCGCTGTACACCGAGCTTTCGGTGCGCGACAACCTCACGCTGCACGCCCAGCTGTTTCATCTGCCCAGGGCCGAAATCGCGCCGCGCGTCCAGGAGATGCTGGAGCTGTTCGACTTGAAGGCCCATGCCGAGGCCCTTCCGGACCAGCTGCCCCTGGGCCTTCGCCAGCGCCTGTCGCTGGCCGTGGCGGTGATCCACCGGCCCGAGATGCTGATCCTGGACGAGCCGACCTCGGGCGTGGACCCCGTGGCGCGCGACGGTTTCTGGGAGCTCCTGGTGGACCTCTCGCGCAACCAGGGCGTGACCATCTTCGTCTCCACCCACTTCATGAACGAGGGTGAGCGCTGCGACCGCATCTCCCTGATGCACGCGGGCAGGGTCCTGGCCAGCGGCGCGCCGGGCGAGCTCATCCGGCGGCGCGGCAAGGCCAGCCTGGAGGAGGCCTTCATCGACTGCCTGGAGGAGGCCACCGGGGAGAGGGCGGATGCTGGCTTGGCCCCGGCCGCCGCGCCCCGGCCGCCCCAGCCGCCCCAACTGTCGTCGTCGCGCTCCCGGGGCTTCAGCCCGCTGCGCCTGTTCGCCTACGCCAACCGCGAGCTGCGGGAGGTCCTGCGCGATCCGGTGCGCCTGGCGGTCTCCCTGCTGGGCTCGGCCATCCTGCTGTTCATCATGGGCTACGGCATCACCTTCGACGTGGAGAACCTGAGTTTCGCGGTGCTGGACCGCGACCAGTCGCCGGAGAGCCGGGACTACATCCTGAACCTGGCGGGCTCACGGTATTTTTCCGAGCGCCCGGCCCTGCAGAGCGCGGCCGAGCTGGACCGGCGCATGGTCCGCGGCGAGCTCTCCGTGGCCCTGGAGATTCCGCCGGGCTATGGCCGGGACCTCCAGCGTGGGCGGGTGGTGGAGATCGGCGTCTGGGTGGACGGGGCCATGCCCTTTCGCGGCGAGACCGTGCGCGGGTACATCGAGGGCATGCACGCCCTGTACTTGAGCCAGCTGGAGGTGCGCACCCGGGGGGCGGTGTCCGGGCTGCCGGCGGCCGGAATCCAGGTGCGCTACCGCTACAACCAGGATTTCCGCAGCCTGTACGCCATGGTGCCCGCGGTCATCCCGCTCTTGCTGGTGTTCATCCCGTCGATCATGATGGCCCTTGGCGTGGTGCGTGAAAAGGAGCTAGGCTCCATCATCAATCTCTACGTCACGCCGGTGACCCGGCTGGAGTTCCTCCTGGGCAAGCAGTTGCCCTATGTGACGCTCAGCATGGTCAGCTATTTCGGACTGATGGCCCTGGCCGTGTTCGTCTTCGAGGTGCCGCTCAAGGGCAGCCTGGCGACCCTGACCTTGGCCGCGCTGATCTTCGTCACCGCCACCACGGGCATCGGCCTGTTTCTGTCCGCCTTTGTCAAAACCCAGGTGGCCGCCCTGGCCCTCACGGCCATTCTGACCCTCATGGCCTCAATCACCTTCTCGGGCCTGACGACCCCGGTCTCGGCGCTGCAGGGGCCGGGCGCGTTCATCGGCTCCGTGTTCCCGGCCACGTATTTCTTCAACATCAGCCGGGGGGTCTTCACCAAGGCCCTGAGCTTCCGCGACCTCCTGTCCGACTTCCTGGCCCTGGCAGCCTTTGCCCCGGCACTGACCCTGATGAGCGTGTTTTTTCTGCAAAAACAGGAGAAGTGACCATGCGCCGCCTGGTCAATGTCTATCGCCTGGGAATCAAGGAGCTGCGCAGCCTCTGGCGCGACAAGGTGCTCGTGGCCGTCATCCTCTGGGTCTTTTCCGGCGGCATCTACGTGGTGGTCAAGGGCACCTCCATGGAGTTGCACAACGCGCCCATCGCCGTGGTCGACGAGGACGCCTCCGTGCTCTCGGCGCGCCTGGCCCAGGCCTTTTACGGGCCGCACTTCCAGATCCCCCGGCACATCTCCCTGCCGGAGATGGACCCCGGGCTGGACTCCGGGCGCTATATCTTCGTGCTGAACATCCCGCCGGATTTCGAGCGGGACGTGCTGGCGGGCAGAAGGCCCGACGTCCAGGTCAACATCGACGCCACGTGCATGAGCCAGGCCTTCATCGGCGCGGGCTACATAGAGAACATCATCGCCGGCGAGGTGGGCGAGTTCGTGCGCGGCGTGCGCGGCGCACCGCCGCCCGCCATCCGGCTGGCCACGCGCGTCCGGTTCAACCCCAACCTGACCAGCGCCTGGTTCGGCAGCGTCATGGAGCTCATCAACAACATTACGATGCTCTCCATCATCCTCACCGGGGCCGCCCTGGTGCGCGAGCGCGAGCACGGCACCCTGGAGCACCTGCTGGTCATGCCGCTCTCGGCCACGGAGATACTGCTGGCCAAGATCTGGTCCGTGGGCCTGGTGGTCATCGTCACCGTGGCCCTGTCGCTCTACTTCGTGGTGCAGGGCGCTCTCGGCGTGCCGCTGGCCGGGTCCATCCCCCTGTTCCTGTGCGGGGCGGCGCTGCAGTTTTTCGCCTCCGCCTCCATCGGCATCTTCCTGGGCACGCTTTCCCGCAACATGCCGCAGCTCGGGCTGTCGATGATCCTGGTCATCCTGCCGCTGGAGATGCTCTCCGGCAGCGCCACCCCGCGCGAGAGCATGCCGGAGATCGTGCAGAACATCATGCTGATCGCGCCGGCGACCCATTTCGTGAGCCTGGCTCAGGCCATTCTGTATCGCGGGGCGGACCTGGGCATGGTCTGGCACAGCTTGGCGGCCATCGCGGGCATCGGCCTGGTGTTTTTCCTCTTTGCCTTGGCGCTGTTCCGCAGAAGCCTGGCGCAGTCGCGCTGAGCCGGATCAGCCCCGGCGTGTTCACATCCCTACCCGGTTGCGCGTGCTCTCTCGTGCCGCCAGAACCCAAGACGGGGCAGAGCGGCTGATTGCCACCTCCCAATGCCGCCTCAGAGAAAAAGGTCCTTTTCTTTTCGTGAAATACATCACCCCCTGTTGACTAAATTATTATCAAAGTATATATTATTCACAATTCAAGATTGACCGCCAGCGAAGGAGGAGCGGAGCATTCTCTGTCACAGCCAAACCGCAAGGGCCAGCTGTCCTTGTGCTGATTCGGGGGGCTTATGAGCGAGCAGAACGAAGACATCAGAACACGCGCCAATGGCAAGGCCGGAGCCCAGCCCACAACAGCGCTTTCGCTGAAAGAAGACCAACGCCGCGAATTGATCCTCGCCCGGATCGAGGAGGTTCGGGCCACGCAACGGGCCGAGGGCAGTTTTGACTGCTTCGGAACAGCGACGGACAACTACTGCGACCAGGGAGGCTGCCTCCACTATGCGGAGTGCATGAGCGTGTCGACACTCGTCGCGCTCCCGTTCCCGTAGGAGGAAATACCCGGCGGGCGGAAAACAGCCGTCGCCCGCGCCATGACAGACCTTGCCGCACCCATGCGGATGTGCGCGGGCTCAACCCCGCGCACGATAGGACGCCCGGGGAGAGCCCTTCCTCTCCCTCCGGGCCAGGGCCTGTCAGGCAGGACGTTTGGACAAGCAGACGGAGAGGCGGCACATGCCGAAACAGACGCAGCTCACCTGGACCGACAGGGCGCTTCTCTCGCGCGCGCTGCACCGCCTGCTCTTCAAACGGCTCCTCGGCATGACCCTCGCCGTGTGCATTCTGACCGCCTGCGGCTTCTACCTCGTTGAACGCGCCCGCTTCACCGCGACCCTGCGGGACAACGTTCTGTTCAGCGCCGCCAGGTTCCAGCTCCTGGCGCAGGAGCAGCTGAACACTCCCGGCCTTGGCGACCACAAAAGGCTTCAGGACATCCTGGACAACTTCATGCTCTATGGACAGCAGCAACAACAGGGAGCCGCCGCGACGCTTACCCTCATGGACACGCAGGGGCGGGTTGCCGCCAGCCGCCGCAATCCCGCGTTCAATTCTGCACCGGAACTGGACGGCTATCTGGAGGCCAAGCGCTACCAGTTGCCAGCCGAGTCCGGCGGAGTCCTGTATGAACTGGTGTTCCTCGGACCCAGACCCTTCCTGCACATCCTCATTCCCTTCGCCAATGCCAAAGGAAACGCCGTAGCTTACGGCGAGTGCCTGTTCGCCATCCGCGAGAGCGTCATTCATGATGCCAATCTACGCATGGGCCTGACCCTCGCCCTGGCCGTATCCCTGGTCCTGGCCACCTCCGGGCTGCTCTACCCGGTGCTGCTGCGGCTGCTGCGCCAGATGCACACGAACTTTCTTGACCTGCTGGAAGCCAACCTGGAGAGCTTAAGCGTCCTGAGCCGAGCCAGCGCAAAACGCGACAGCGACGTGGACTCGCACAGCTACCGCGTGACCATCTATGCCGTCCGCCTGGGGGAGCGCATGGCGCTTGACCGTCAGGCCATGCGTTCACTCATCAAGGGCGCGTTCTTGCACGATGTGGGCAAGATCGGCATCCGGGATGCATTGCTGCACAAGCCCGGACGCCTCTCCCCCGAGGAGATGGAGGAGATGCGTCAGCATGTGCAGCACGGTCGCGACATCGTGAGCCGTAGCACTTGGCTGCGCGATGCCCTGGAAGTCCTCGGCGGGCACCATGAGCGTTTCGATGGCACCGGATACGACCAGCAACTCAAGGGACAGGATATTCCCCTCGTTGCCAGGATATTTGCTGTGGCCGATGTCTTCGATGCCCTGGCAACGGCAAGGCCTTATAAAAAGGCGCTCCCGTATGAGGCCGCAATTGGAATCATGGGAAGCGGACGCGGCAGCCACTTCGATTCGGAGGTGTTTGATGCCTTCTGGCCCATTGCGACGGACTTGCATCGCATATGCTCCACAAGTTCATCCCAGGAGCTCGACGCCACCCTGCGAAACCTTTGTTAGCGGTACTTCAGCGGGAACATCGACGAGTGGCTCTCCTCCTTGGCGCCAGCACGCCGAGGGCACGGCCATGCGTGAGCGAATCTGATCACCCGTCAGTGGACGGCAGCGCCTAATTTCAAAATCAAACTCTCGTCGTTCGCATGAATGTCTCCTGCCTTCGATTAGACAGGCAATGCCCAGCGTCATGCCGTGGGGGTTGAGGAAGGCGACCGCGTTGCTGCTGGAACTCGGGACAGCGCAAGAAGCGCTCCTGCGGCTGGTTGATTAGGTAAACCGGCCGGTTCATGCAGCATGAAATATGTCGTGCGAAATGGAGTGCGGCAAAGAAAAAAAACTTGTGAAGCGATTCGCAAGCCCTTGATCTATCGGTGGTGGAACTGGAGGGAATTGAACCCACGGCCGCTTGAATGCCATTCAAACAGTGTGGCACATAGGTGTTGGAATAATTAGTGAGTTTTTATCCTGCACTACAGAAAAACGACCTTTCCGGGACTTTTGTAGTGCGGATTTGTAGTGCAGCCTGCTGCAGGCGAAGAGGTCACGAACTCGCGCACCATGGCGTACCGCTCCGGGGGGGGCTGCCCCCGTGCGCGAACGGGGGCGGAGAACCTCTCGCCTTCTCCGCTGGCCACGAGGCCCCACAGCGTCACCCAGTCAAGGGGCTCCGCCGATGCATCCCGGTCAAGGGGAGAAATGTAACACCGTGCAGAATGGAAAGATCAGCCCGGCCAATCGCCGACGGCGAGGGGAGCGGCCTCTTGAATGCTTTCTAGAGAGAGTATCTGTTATCAGCTGAAATCATACACATTCTCTTGTCTGTCGAACCACACTTCGAACTGCTCATGAGGCGCTTGTGGTGCAGACTTTTGCCATTTGTAGAGTGTCGTTCCCGTGATGCCGACCTGGCGGCACAGCTCCACCACCGGCCTGTTTGGTTCAGCCTGCTTAAGAAGCCCGGTGATCTGCTCTTACGCGAACCCGCTCCACACACGGTTTACACATTGCAAAACCTCAAGGTGGCCACGAATCAAAGGCAATTCATAGCTCAACGCGTGTTCCACCGGAAGGTCCAGA
>DIVX01000058.1 GCA_002422505.1 Desulfovibrio sp. UBA6121 | reverse complement strand
ACGGGCGCGCTCTCGCCGGTGATGGCGCTTTCGTCCACGCTGGCCACGCCGTCGATGATCTCGCCGTCGCAGGGGATGATTTCCCCTGTCTCCACAAGCACCACGTCGCCCTTGCGCAGGGCCGTGGAGGAAACGCTCTCCCGGGCGGAGTCGCGGGACTCGCCCGCAAGTTTGCGGGCCGGGGTTTCGGCGCGCGCCTGGCGCAAGGTGGCCGCCTGGGCCTTGCCGCGGCCTTCGGNNCCATGGCCTCGGCGAAGTTGGCGAAGAGAACGGTGAACCACAGCCACAGCGAGATGGCCAGGATGAACCCGGCCGGGGCCTCGCCCTTTGCGAACAGGGCCTGGAGAAACAGCAGCGTGGTCAGCATGCTGCCAATGTACACGGTGAACATGACGGGGTTGCGCACCTGGACGCGTGGATTGAGCTTGCGGAAGGAGTCCAGCATCGCGGCGCGCACGATCGCAGGATCGAACAGGGGCCGTCCGGCGGCTTTCAATGCCTTGGTGGTCATAGGATTCATGCTCCTTGGCAGGGCTAACGCCCGAGCATTTGCAGGTGTTCCACGATGGGGCCAAGGGCCAGGGCCGGGATGAAGGTGAGCGCGCCCACCACAAGCACCACCGCCACAAGCAGGCCGCAGAACAGCGGCGTGTGCGTGGGCAGGGTGCCAGCGCCCGCCGGAACGTTCTTTTTCCCCGCAAGCGAACCCGCCAGCGCCAGCACCGGGATGGCCGTCCAGAAGCGGCCCGCGAACATGGCCAGCCCGCCCAGCAGGTTGTAAAGCGCGTTGTTGGCGGAAAGCCCGGCGAAGGCGCTGCCGTTGTTGTTGGACATGCTTGAAAAGGCGTAGAGGATTTCGCTGAAGCCGTGGGCCCCTGGATTGGCCACGGCCCCGCGCCCCATTTCCGTCAGCACCGCCCAGGCCGTGCCGAGGAGCACGCCGAAAAGCGGCGCCATGATGACCAGCGAGCACATCTTGGTCTCGAAGGCCTCGACCTTCTTGCCCAGATACTCCGGCGTGCGGCCCACCATGAGCCCGGCCACAAACACCGCGATGATGGCGAACACGAGCATGCCGTAAAGCCCGCTGCCCACGCCGCCGAACACCACCTCGCCCAGTTGCATCAGCACCATGGGAACCATGCCGCCCAGCGGCGTGAAGGAATCGTGCATGGCGTTCACCGCGCCGCAGGAGGTGGCCGTGGTGACAGTGGCGAAGAGCGCGGAGTTCAGAACGCCGAAGCGCAGCTCCTTGCCCTCCATGTTGCCGGGGAATTGTCCCCCGCTGATGGCCGCCACCTGGGGCACGCCTTGGCTTTCCGCCCACCAGCACAGCGCAAAGAAGCCCAGAAAGAGTGTCGTCATGGCGCAGAGCAGCACCAGGCCCTGGCGTTTGTCGTTCACCATGCGCCCGAAGGCGTGGCACAGGCCCGCCGGGATGATGAGAATGGCCAGCATCTCCAGCAGGTTCGAAAATGGCGTGGGGTTTTCGAAAGGATGCGCGCTATTGGCGTTGAAGAAGCCGCCGCCGTTGGTGCCCAGCTCCTTGATGGCCTCCTGCGAGGCCATGGGGCCGCGCATGATGGTCTGCTGCGTGGCCGTGGCGGGAGTCGGCTTGAGCGTGGGGTCGGCCTTGAGGTCTTCCGCGCCGGGCGCAATTTCGTAGGCTGCGGGTTCGGCCAGCGTGGCGTTCACCGCGCCCGCAAAGGTTTGGGGCACGCCCTGCCAGCACAGCGCCAGCGACAGGACCAGCGCCAGCGGCAGCAGGATGTACAGGGTGGAGCGCACCAGGTCGGCCCAGAAGTTGCCTACCAGGCTGGTCTCGCGCCGGGTGAGCCCCCGGATGAGCGCGGTAAGCACCGCGATGCCCGTGGCGGCGGACACGAAGTTGTGCACGGTGAGGCCCAGCATCTGCGTCAGGTGGCTCACTGCGCTCTCGCCGCCGTAGGCCTGCCAGTTNNGCCAGTTGGTGTTGGTGGTGAAGCTCATGGCCGTGTTGAAGGCCAGGTCCGGGGCCATGCCCGCCTGCCCGTCCGGGTTGAACGGAAGCACGGCTTGAGCGCGCAGCAGAACATACAACGCGGCGAAGCCTGCCACGTTGAACAGGAACATGGCCAGGGCATAGCCCTTCCAGTCCATCTCCTGGGCCGGGTTCACGCCGCAGGCGCGGTACAGGCCGCGCTCCAGCCAGCCCAGGGCGCGGGCAAGGGGATGGTTGCGGCCCTCCAGCACGGCGGCCATGTGCTTGCCCAAAGGCCAGGACAAGCCCAGCAGAAGCACAAGAAAAACGCCGAACTGCGCAAAGTCGATGGCGGACATCATTCGAAGGCCTCCGGGTTCAGCAGGGCCACGACGAGGTAGGCCAGCAGGGCCAGCACCACAATGCCGACAAAAAGGGTCAGCGCGTTCATGAGCCGATCTCCCGCACGCGGGCCACAAGCCGCACCAGGCCCAGGGTGGCCGCCACCGCAAGCAGGGCCAGCAGGCCGCAGGCAAGGTCAGAGGGGGGGGTCAGAAAATCCATGGTTGCATGCCTCCTCCCGGCGGGTTGCCGGGTTATTGGGTGGAGGTATAGCACTGCCGGAGTAAGAGGGGTGTTGGAAATGTGGGGAGCGGTGTAAAGATTGTGTTGGGCTGGCGCGTTGGAGAGCACAGGCCGCGAAGGTGGCGTGGCGGTGCGGGGACGAAGCACTGGTCGAGGCGGGCTGCCCGGAGGCAGCGCAATCCCGGCCCGCGTTCTCAACTTGAATGAC
>DIVX01000103.1 GCA_002422505.1 Desulfovibrio sp. UBA6121 | reverse complement strand
CCACACCTACAGCATGATCAACGCCGCCAACGAGCGCGTCTGGGTGAAGTTCCACTTCAAATCCCGGCAGGGAATCAAGAACCTGACCAACGAGGAGGCCGCCGCCCTGGTCGGCAAGTGCCGCGAAAGCCACCAGCGCGACCTCTACGAGGCCATCGAAAGAGGCGACTTCCCGCGTTGGACGCTCTTTGTGCAGGTGCTTACCGACAAGCAGGCCAAGGCCCTGCCCTACCACCCCTTCGACCTTACCAAGGTGTGGAAGCACAAGGACGCGCCGCTCATGGAGGTGGGCTTCTTCGAGCTGAACAAAAATCCCGAGAACTACTTCGCCGAGGTGGAGCAGGCCGCCTTCAACCCGGCCAACGTGGTGCCCGGCATCTCCTTCTCGCCAGACAAAATGTTGCAGGGGCGGCTGTTCTCCTACGGCGACGCCCAACGTTACCGCCTGGGCGTGAACCACCACCTCATCCCGGTGAACGCCGCGCGCTGCCCTTTCCATAGTTTCCATCGCGACGGAGCCATGCGCGTGGACGGCAACCACGGCAGCACCCTGGCTTACGAACCCAACAGCTACGGCGAATGGCAGGAACAACCGGACTTCCACGAGCCGCCCCTGGAGCTCTCCGGCGCGGCCAAACACTGGAACGCTCGCGAAGACGACGCAGACTACTACTCCCAGCCCGGCAAACTGTTCCAGCTCATGACTGCGGCCCAAAAACAGGCGCTCTTCGACAACACAGCCCGCGCCATGGGCGATGCGCCAAAAGAAATCAAACTGCGGCACATAGGCAACTGCAGCAAGGCCGACCCGGCCTACGGCGCAGGCGTGGCCAAGGCGCTGGGGCTCAAAGTACCGAAGTAACGCAAAGCGAGGCGACATCCTGGGGGCTTACGCCCTCAGGCCCCGGTCCAGGGTAGAAATGTAACACCCGGCCGGGCGTGTCCCAAAACGACGACGGGGCGGGGAGTTTGTGCGCTCCCCGCCCCGTTTTCATTTGGCGGTTGCCTTAGGCCTCAGTGGTGCGCCTGCTCTTCCGTCGGCGGATCGGTGAAATGCGTGGGCAACTCCTTGATGCGCCAGAGCTTGATGGCACCAATGGCGAAATACGCTGCAACTACAAACCCGTACAGTATGTATACGTTGAAGCCACCGGAATTGGCGAACGACAACCAAGCCAGTGATGCCGGGATGATTGCGACCATGGCCGCCAGTGCTCGGCTGGCGACACGGACGCCCATGAAGGTCAGGAAAGCCAGAAACAGTGCGACCATGAGGGAGCACAAGAACCTGGCGGCCGACTGTGGATGCTCCAGAAACGCCCGGAACAGCAGTATGCCGAGAAGAACGTGCGTTGCGCAGTATGCCTCGACAACGAACCACGCCTCACGCATGGCTGCCTCCTTGCGATTGAACGTCCGCCATACGCCAGAGTTTGACGGCGCCCACGCAGAGATAGATGGCGAACAGTATGACGATCGCCAGGAATGGCGTCGAGATTGCGTTGACCATGGTGTAGCGGTAGCCAAGATGCACCGTGTTTCCCACGATAAGCGCTGCAAGCAGTCGCCAAGCGAGTGGCCGCCCCAGAAGCGACAACGCAGTGAGGACGAGCGTCAGCAACAGGGAAAGCAGCTGCCCCGCAAGAAGCACGGTTGCATCACCGGCGGCGAGGATGCCGACGACAGCCCTGTAGATGGCGAACGCGCAAAACGTCTCGACGACATACCAAGCTCCTTTCATCGAAGACCGGCCCTTGCTGTGCGTTCATTTGCCGTCACCTTGAGCCTCCTTGTTGCGCTCATATACCTTTTCAAACGGATACACCAACGGGTCGGGGAGAAGGGGCACTCGTATTTCCTTGGTGTCGCCCTTGCTGGTCATGCCCAAAAAATCAGTGACGGATTTCGGGACAGGAACTGAAAAATCCAAAAAAAACGGTTTGGCGCCCGGGTGGATGTCAATCGGCTTGTAGTCCCCCTGCATGGTCCCGTTGTCATCGCACGGATACACCTTGCAGTAGGGATTGTCGTCGCGGCCGGTTCTGCTCTGTTCCGTGTTTCCTTCACCCGATTTCTGCTCCTCGTCCCCGAAGCCGAAGAGAGACAACAACCCCCACACGTCCACCCGGTTCACCGGATCATCGACGCAGTAGCCGTACCAGTCTTTGTCGCCGCCCTTTGCGCCCATGGGGTCAAGCGCCGTGAAGCGGCCGGTATCGGCGTCGTAGTCGCGCCAGACAAAGCGCGTCAGGCCGGTGTCGGCGTCAAAGAGCCCGCCCGCGAAGCCGAGGGGCAGGCGCACCGCGTCGCCACGCACCTGCAACAGGTTGCCAAAGCTATCGTATTGCATCGTCTGTACAACATGACCATCCGTGGTGGCAAGGGCCAGGGGCGTGCCAACCTGGTCGCAGAGCAGAAAGTACGAGTCCTCGCCGTTCGTCACGCCAACCGGCGTCCGTCCCTCAAGGTACGCCAGCCGCCACCACTCGCGGCCGTCGTGGAATTCCGAGAGCCGCAGCGGGTCCAGCCACTGGTAGGCCTCGACGACTCGCCCATTCACACGCTTCTGCGTCCGTTGGCCCTTGGCGTCATACACGTAGTCGATGCGCCGCCCATCCGGCAGGTCCACGCGCAGCAACAGGCCCGAGGGTTCGTACTGGTAGTGCGTTTCGCGGTCGCCTTCAATCTTCAGGTTGCGGAGGCCCGCCTTGTTGTGGCCGTATTGAGTGGCACCGGCCTGCCCCAGTCGGTCGCCCAGGTTGTAGCTGTAGCGCCGCTCGCCACGGAAGCGCTGCGGGCTGATGTCGGCGAGACGGCGACCCTCGTGGTCATACTGGTAGGACTCCAGCAGACCGTCCGCGCCATCGGCGACGCGCGCGAGGCGTCCTGCCGAATCATAAGCGTAGCGCCGGATTTCGGCCTCGCCGCCGAGGTTCAGGGTGCGTTCGGCGATGCGGCCCCTTCGGGGGGTTTCGGCATCGCGCCGGAATGAGAGAAATGGGGAGGGCATTGTGTCTCCTTGGCGTTTGTGCGCCAAGCGGGATGCTCGGTACAAATTACGCAAGGATACCATGGGGTTTCTGAGCCGGACAAAAATGGAATGGTTTTGGCCGGTAAAAGGACAAAAATAGCAGGTTGACAGGGGTTGGGGAAGATCAAGGGCTCCCGCCCTCGGAACCCGGTCCAGAGGCGCTGCCCCAGGATTCAGGTCAACGTTGGGCGCCCTTTGCGTTCCTGCTTCCTACACGTCCCAGTCCAGGCAGATGACTTCCAGCGCGCCGGGGCCATGCACGCCGCGCACCAGCACCAGTTCTATGTCGGCGGTGCTGCTGGGCCCGGTGATGAGGTTGAGGCAGGCCGGGAGCTGGCCGTTGCCATCGCTGTGCCGGGCCAGCAGCGCGGGCAGGTGCGAAACATCCGGCGCAAGAACGCCGCGCGGCACCAGGATGACCGAGGTTGGCGGCAAAAGCGTGGCTGCGCGGTGCCTGCCGGGTGCGGCGATGACGGCGAGGCTGCCGGATTCCAGGAAAGCCGCGTGGGCCAGGGCGAAGCCCAGGTCGGCGTGGGCCAGGCCTTGACAGCAGTCCGCCGCCAGGCGCTCCAAACCCGCAAGGGCGGCGTCGAAACCGCCGGGCAGGGCCAGGGCGTCCAGGGCGGCGTCCCAGCGGGTGTAGGTCTTGGCGGCGCGCTCGCGGGCTATGCTTGCCACGTGGGCGGCGGCTTCAGCCGGGGTAGCGGCCAGGCGCGGGCGCACGTCCAGGGGGGCCAGCACCTCGGCCAGCAGCGCCCAGGCGTCTGGTCCCACCGGCTGGGAGGCCGGGCGGGCGGGCGGCGCGGGCACCTGCAGGGGTGCGGCGGCCAGGCCCTGGCGCAGGGTGTTCAGGATGGTCTCGCGGGAGGTGGCGGCAGGCATTACTTCTGCTCCTTTTTGGCAGCGCGGCCACGGGCGGAAAAGGGCTTCTTGAGCTCCGGCGGCTGGCGCGAATCGACAAACTCCGCAAGGCCGGACATGCCGGGCAGGCGCGTCAGAAGCTCCAGGTGCGGGTCCAGGGCGCGGGCGGCTGTGGCGGCGAAACGGTAGGCCAGGGGATGCCGGGCCAGCATGGAGTGCGCGGCGGCGAAGGGGTTGGCGCGTTCGCCTGCAACGCGCTGGCGCAGGGCCAGCATGAGCTTGGGATGGTTGATGCCCAGCGGGCAGGTGCGGGCGCAGGCCCCGCAGAGGGTGCAGCCGTAGGGCAGGTCCCGGGTCTGGTCCGGCGGGAGCAAAAGCGAGGACAGCAGCGTGCCGATGGGCCCGGAGTAGACCGAGCCGTAGGCGTGGCCGCCGATGGTCTGGTACACCGGGCAGGAGTTGAGACAGGCCCCGCAGCGGAAGCAGGCCAGGGCCTCGCGCAGCACGGGGTCGGCCAGCAGGCCGGAGCGGCCATTGTCCAGAATCACAAGGTGCATCTCGCGCGCGCCGTCGGTTTCGCCCTGTTTGCGCGGCCCGGTCAGCACAGACACGTACGACGACATTTTCTGGCCGGTGGCGCTTCGGGGCAGCACGCGCAGCAGGTCGGCGGCGTCCTCCAGGGTGGCGACCACCTTTTCCAGGCTCATGAGGGCCACGTGCACGGGCGGGCAGGTGGTGCTCATGCGGATGTTGCCTTCGTTCTCCACCAGAATGACGCTGCCGGTTTGGGCCACGGCCATGTTTGCGCCGGTTATGCCCATGTCTGCGGCCAGGAATTTCTCGCGCAGGGCCTGGCGGGCCAAGAGGGTCAGTTCGGGGATGCTCTGGCCGTGCAGGTTCAGCTTTTCGGCGAAGAGCTCGGCCACGTCCTGGCGCGACTTGTGGATGGCCGGGGCGATGATGTGCGAGGGCGGCTCCTTGGCCAGCTGCACGATGAACTCGCCCAGGTCGGTCTCCCAGACCTCGGCCCCTGCGGCCTCCAGGGCCGGATTCAGGGCTATCTCCTCCGTAACCATGCTTTTGCCTTTGACGATGACGCGGGCCCCGACCGCCTGGGCGATGCCGGTGATGAGGGCGCGGGCCTCGGCGGCATCGGCCGCCCAATGGACCTGCGTACCCGCTGCGGTGGCGTTTCGTTCCAGCTCCTCCAGCAGCTCCGGCAGGCGGGAAAGGGCGTTCAGACGCGCGGCGCGGGCGCGGGCGAAGTGCTCGTCCCGACCGGGAAAGGCGTCCAGCGAGGCGGCGCGCTTGCCCATGAAGTAGCCGGTGGCGTGGGTGAGCACGGCGCGCAAGGTGGCGTTGTGGCTGGCCTCCGCACTTTGGTTGCGAAAATCGCGGGTGGTCATTTCCTTCATTGCGCGGCCCTGCCCTTGCCGGTCATCCAGGCCGGGGTTTCCTTTTTAAGCGCCGCCGCCAGCACTTGGGCCACGTGCAGCGAAGGCAGGGGCCTGCCCAGGCGCGCCAGGTAGCCGCTCAGGTTCATCAGGCAGCTGGGTTCGGCGCAAACGAGGATCTCCGGCTCCTGGGCCAGGATCTCGGTGCATTTGTCCTCTGCCAGGGCCTCGGACACGGCGGTGAATTGCAGGCTGAAGATGCCGCCGAAGCCGCAGCAGCGGTCGGCGCGTTCGGCCTCCAGCAGCGTCAGCCCGGCGATGGAGCCGAGAAGCTGGCGCGGGGCGTCGGCATGGTCGCCCAACTGGCACGAGCCATGATAGCAGGCGCGCACGTTCAGGCGGGCCTGCCAGCTTTGCGCTCCAGGCTGGGCGGCCACGAACTCGCAGAACTCGAAGGTGCGCGCGGCCAAGTCCAGGGCGCGCGCGTGCTGCGGCGTGCCGGGGGGAAAGAGCTCCGGGTAGGTGCGCACCATCTTGACGCAGGAACCGGACGGGCAGACCACGGGGCCGGGCGCGGCGAAGATGTCCAGGTAGCGGGCGGCCAGGACCCGGGCGTTCTTCACGTCGCCGGTCTTGTAGGCGAGTTGGCCGCAGCAGGTCTGGCCCGCGGGGTGCCGGACCTCGACGCCAAGAAACTCCAGCACTTCGGCCACGGCGATGGCGGCTTCGGGCTGGCAGTCCTCCACAAGGCAGGGGATGAACAGATGTGCGTGCATGGGCAGGCATTACGCCCCGGCCCGGCGGCTGGCAAGGGCCGCCTCCGGCACCTGCCGGGCCCGCGCGCGTCTTTCCGCTCGCATCACCCGCGTTATTGCCGCTCTCGCCGTCCCTTTTTCGCGGTAGACTGATTTTTCTTCGTCTTGTCTTGCGTTCTCGTCCCTTGCCCTCCTCCCGGCGTGGCATGCACACTGTCTTGCCCTGATGCTTCCAGCCTTTCTTGCATGCCTTGTCTTGCCGCACTGGTCCAGCCGCACCAGTCCCACCGCAAGGGCCCCGCCGCAAGGGCCCGGTGCCGAGCCCCTTTCCCGCGCGGGGGGGGGTTGTTCCGGCCTTTGGGCGCGGCGAGCAAACGCCCTGGGGGCTGTCCAACAATCACGGAACCTTTGGCCGAATGCGCAAGCAACGGCCCTTGTCTCCTTTCTTGCCTCGGCTCTCCCCTTGCCCCTCCGCGTGGCCTCGGGTAAGCTGCGCGCCATGCGCATTCTCTTTCTGGGCGATATTGTAGGCAGGCCAGGCCGCACCGCCGTCAAAAAGAACCTGGCCGCCATCCGTGCCGCAACCGGGGCGGATCTCATCCTGGCCAATGCGGAGAACGCTTCCGGCGGCCTGGGCCTTTCTGCCGAAGGCGCAAAAGAGCTGCTGAACGCCGGGCTTGATCTGCTCACCAGCGGCAATCATATTTGGAAATTCAAAGATATGCCCTCGTACATGACGCGCGAGGAACGCCTGGTGCGCCCAGCCAACTATCCACCCGGCACGCCGGGCGCGGGCATGCATGTGCTGCGCAAGGAAGGCCTGCCGCCCGTGGCTGTGCTCAACCTGCTGGGCCGCACCTTCATGCCGCCGGTGGACTGCCCCTTCCGCGTGGCCGATGCGCTCTTGGCGCAGCTGGACCAGGAAGCCCCGGACGTGATGATACGCTTGGTGGACTTCCACGCCGAGGCCACCAGCGAGAAGGCGGGCCTGGGCTGGCATTTGGATGGCCGGGTTTCCGCCGTACTGGGCACGCACACCCACGTGCAGACCGCCGATGCGCGGCTGCTGCTCAAGGGCACGGCCTTCATGACCGACCTGGGCATGAGCGGGCCGATCAATTCCTGCCTGGGCATGAGCGTTGCGCCCATCCTGCGAAAGTTCTTGACGGCGACACCGGAACGGTTTGAAGTCGCAGGCGGCCCCGTGGCACTCTGCGGGGCAATTCTCGACATCGACGACACAAGCGGCCAGGCGCGCAGCATTGCGGCCTGGCGTTTTGATGCAGACTAAACGCGGAGCACCCATGAATATCTTCGACGAACTCTCCTGGCGCGGCCTGGTGCATCAGGTCTCTGACCCGGACGGCCTGCGCAAGTATCTGGATACCCCCGGCCAGACCATGTACTGCGGCTTCGACCCCACGGCGGAGAGCCTGCACATAGGCAACCTTGTGCCCTTGCTTTCTCTGGTGCGCATGCTGCGCGCCGGGCACAAGCCCCTGTTCCTGCTTGGCGGCGCAACCGGCCTCATTGGCGATCCCTCCGGCAAGGACAAGGAGCGCGAGCTTTCCAACACCGAGGCCGTGCATGCCCGGCTGGAGCACATCAAGGCCCAGATTGTGGCCTTTGTGGAGCGCAACACCGGCCAAAAGCCCACCGTGGTGAACAACTACGACTGGGTCAAGAACATGAGCGCCATTGAACTGCTGCGCGATGTGGGCAAGTACTTCACCGTCAACTGGATGCTGGCCAAGGAGTCGGTGAAGGGCCGCATTGAGCGCGACGAGGTGGGCATTTCCTATACCGAGTTCAGCTACATGATTCTGCAGGGCTACGACTACTACCACCTGTGCAGGGAGTACGGCTGCCGGTTGCAGATAGGCGGCGGCGACCAGTGGGGCAACATCACCGCCGGGTGCGAGTTCATCCGCAAGAAGGGCGCGGGCGAGGCCTACGCCCTCACCTTCCCGCTCATCACCACCGCCTCGGGCAAGAAGTTCGGCAAAAGCGAAAAGGGCGCCATCTTCATGAGCGCCGCCCTCACCAGCCCCTACGCCTTCTACCAGTTCTGGATCAACACCGAGGACGCGGACGTTGTGCGTTTCCTCAAATATTACACCTTCCTGACGCCGGAAGAAATCGACGGCCTGGCCGCCGAACTGGAGCGCGCCCCCCAGGAACGCGCCGCGCAGAAGGCCCTGGCCGCCGCCACCACCATCATGGTCCACGGCGAAGACGAACTGAAAAAAGTCATGGCCGCAACCGAGGCGCTCTTCGGCAAGGGCGACCTCAAGAGCCTGGACCACGCCACCCTGGCCGCGGCTCTGGAATCCGCCCCGACGCGCGAATACCAATTCGAGACCTTGCCGGACCTGCCGCAACTCCTGGTGGATCTTGCCCTGTGCCCCTCCAAGGGCCAGGCCCGCAAGGACATTCAGGCCGGGGCCATCTCCATCAACGGCGATAAGCTCACCGAAGCCCGCGCCCTGACCGAAGCCGACTTCCTGGGCGAAGTGAACGCCACCCACGGGGCCTTTGCCGTGCTGCGCAAGGGCAAGAAGAACTACGGCCTGCTGCGGCTGGGGTAAGATAGAATCGGGAAACATGCAGGAATGTACTACTTTGGCGGCTCTTTTCACAAAGCGCTGGTTGCATAAAATATTAGTTTTTCTTGCATGGAGAGAAGAGTGGAGTACAGGAAAGAAATCGATGGATTGCGGGCAATAGCCATCCTTGGTGTACTTTTTTTCCACGTAAGAATTTTTTCTTTACGTGGAGGATATCTCGGCGTTGATGTCTTCTTTGTTATCTCCGGCTTTCTTATTTCGACTTTGCTTTTTGCCGAAGCGCAAGCAACAGGCACGATTTCCCTCTCTGACTTCTACCTCCGCCGCTCTCGGAGAATCCTTCCTGCGCTTTTCGTCGTTCTATCGGCCACCTTTGTTCCCATCTATTATCTCACTGCGACAACTCCGGCCTTCGCCGAGTATGCACGCTCCATTCCCGCCGCCGCGCTTTTTGTTTCGAATATTTTTTTCTGGCAAAACTCCGGTTATTTCGCGGTAGAAGCGCTTCAGTCTCCTTTGCTCCATACCTGGACACTAGGAGTTGAAGAGCAATTCTACATTGTCATCCCTTTTGTTATTCTTTTACTTTGCACTAGATTGCGTCTTTCATCGGCTAAAAAAATTATGGTTTTGTTTTTTTTAATGGTTTTGTCGTTTTTGTTTTGCCGATACGGAAAGCGTTTTGTGGATTCATACTTTTTATTTTACATGCTGCCAACGCGCATGTGGGAGCTACTTTTAGGCGTGGTAGCAACTCTCGTTGTGCAACGCTACAAACCAACCTCTTGCATATCTCCAAGGATATGCGACGTAATTTCCTTGGCTAGCTTGGCCGTAATTCTCGCAGCTTTCTTCTTTTATCGTGAATCAACACTCTTTGCCGAAAAATCACTTGTTGTAGTATTGGCAACAGGGTTGATCCTCGTTTTCTCAACGGAAGGCAAAACTGTTCGTCAAATCTTGGGTGCCGCCCCGCTTCGTTTTATTGGAAACATATCGTATTCCATGTACTTGTGGCACTGGCCACTCATCACTATCGCCTTTTTCCTGTCAATCAAATATGGCGTTGAAGAAACCGCCACAACCAAGGCTCTGACCATCGCAGCAACAATTCTTTTTTCCACAATCTCCTGGAATTATATCGAGAAACCAATTCGGTCAAAAAAGAGTTGGCGGGCTCTGTCCATGCCTTTGTTCCTGTGCGCTTTGGCAGTGCTTGGCACCAGTATCATCGGCCTCACTGCAGCCAGCAACGCTCGTAAGCCATTTATCGTAGACAATGACCAGCGCCCAACTCAAATGACTCTGCAGCAGCTTCGCGAAGGCAAGGCCTACCACCTGGGCGTGCCCGGAAAATCTCCAGAGTTCATGCTCATGGGGGACAGCCATGCACGTAGTACCAGCCAAGCTCTCGATATCATAGCTACAAGGCTTGGGATCGCAGGATTGGCGACCACCTATTCGAACGTGATGCCTACGCCGACGATGCACAATATAGACACGGATCAAGGTGAGGAGCTTGCGAAACTCTGGCTAGGCCTGGCCGCAGAGAGGAAAATCAAAAAGATTATTATTGTATGCAATTGGAGTTCACTTGTTGCAGGCATTTACTCTCATAACGGCAAGATCGTTCCACATACTAAAGTCATTCCGACATTCTTGAATGAGTTTACCAAGACTTTGCAAACCCTTTTAGACCAGGGCTGCGAGATTTGGTTGATGGAGCAGGTACCGTCTTGGCGGCATGACCCCGTTCTCGCCTCCAATCTGAACCATGCTTACTTTGAAATGCCTGACCGTGGAATACGCGGTACGTTATTATCTGATCTTGTTAAGCTTACACCAAATCCTCGACTGCATATTCTTGACCCTTGGGACATCTTTGTTGAAGAAGGCAAGCTGTTTCCTGTTCGCGGCGGACGACTGTTGTACTTTGATTCCGACCATCTATCCCAAGACGGTGCACGTCTTCTCGTAGACTTCTTTAGGCCTGTGCTTGAGGCTCCGCCCTTCTCGTCAGAATAATCTCCGGCCTTTTGGGGGCTTGACCTGAATCAGGGGGCGCTGCCCCCTGGATTCAGCCGGGCGCTTTGCGCGCCCCTGTTTCTTCCCGCTAGCCCTTGCACCTGTGCTTCAGGTTCTGTCCTTCCTTGATGAACACCACGGCCTCGGCAATGTTGGTGGCCAGGTCGCCTATGCGCTCCAGGTGGCGCGAGGCCATGATGACGTGCACCCCGCGCTCCACAATGCGCGTCTCGTCCACCATGTTGTTGATGGCCTCCTTGAGCACCTTGAGGCTCAGTTCGTCCGCGCGGTGGTCCATGGCGCAGATGTCGCTTGCCAAAGCCGAATCTTCGTCCACCAGCGCCCGCACGGACTTTGCGAGCATATCCTGCACGTGGGCGCACAGCTGGGCCATGCGCGGGTTTTCGGGCAGGGCGGTGCGGGTGGAAAGAAACAGGGTGCGGTGGGCCAGGTTCACGGCCTCGTCGCCCACGCGCTCCAGGTTCATGGTGATGCGCATTGACCCGATGATGAGCCGGAGGTCGCAGGCCATGGGCTGGTCCAGGGCCAGCAGCTCCAAGTTGAAGGCGTCGATGGCGTCTTCCATGTCGTTGATGCCCATGTCGTTCATGACCACGGACTCGGCCAGGTCGGTATCGTGCTCCAGGTAGGCCCGGCAGGCGTTGTGCACGGCCTGTTCGGAAAGGGCGGCCATGCGGATGAGCTGCATCCGCAACTCGCCGAGCTTCTGGGTGAAATGACTGCGTTGTTGCATGGCGGTTCCTTGTCTCAGCCGAAGCGGCCGGTGATGTAGTCTTCGGTCTGGCGGTTGCGCGGCTTGGTGAAGATGGTGCGCGTATCGCCTTCCTCGATGAGTTTGCCCAGGTAGAAGAAGGCGGTGCGGTCGGAAACGCGCGCAGCCTGCTGCATGCTGTGGGTCACAATGATGATGGTCAGGTCGCGCTTGAGCTCGTGGATCAGGTCCTCGATCTNNGCGCTGCTGCTGCCCGCCGGAAAGGCCCAGGGCCGAGCTTTCCAGACGGTCCTTGACTTCGTCCCACAAGGCCGCGCCGCGCAGGGAGGTTTCCACGCCTTCGTCGAGCACGCGCTTTTCGCTCATGCCGTTGACGCGCAGGCCGTAGGCCACGTTCTCGTAGAT
>DIVX01000149.1 GCA_002422505.1 Desulfovibrio sp. UBA6121 | reverse complement strand
GTGTCCCAGTCCGTGGCCTACGAGATTCCGCTTTTGCTCTCGGTGCTGGCCGTCAGCTTCGTGGCCGGCAGCCTGAACCTGGCCGAGGTGGTCAAGGGGCAGGGCACCTGGCCCTGGAACTGGAACATCATGACCCAGCCGCTGGCCTTCCTTATATATATGGTGAGCGCCCTGGGCGAGACCAACCGCGCCCCCTTCGACCTGCCCGAGGCCGAAAGCGAGCTCACCGCAGGCTTCCACACGGAATACTCCGGCATGGGCTTCGGCCTGTTCTTCCTGGCGGAGTACGCCAACATGGTTGTGGTCTGCTCCGTGGCCACGGTGCTCTTTCTGGGCGGCTGGCACGGCCCCGTGCTGCCCGGCCCGGTGTGGTTCGTGCTCAAGGTGTCGCTGCTCATGCTGCTTATGGTCTTTTTCCGCTGGACCTACCCGCGCGTGCGTTTCGACCAGCTGCTGAACATCAACTGGAAGTGGCTCTTGCCGTTGGCTGTGCTCAATCTGCTCGCGACCAGCTTCTTCGTGAAGCTGGCCCAGTTCACAGAAGTGCGCTGGTGATGAAGGAAGCCGTATGAACGCCATCAAGGAAGCATTCAAGACTGTCTCCGACCTGTGGAGTCTCATGGTGGGTCTGAGGGTGACCGGGAAGTACTTCCTGGAGCCCCAGCGCACCGTGCGCTACCCCTGGAAGGCCCTGGCCAATACCGCCACCTACAAGGGACACCTGGAACTTGTGGGCGGCATGAAGGACCCCTTCAAACCGCGCTGCATTTCCTGCGGCATGTGCGCCCTGGCCTGCCCCTCCCACTGCCTTACGGTGGTGAAGAAGAAGGCCCCCAAGCCCACGCCGGAGGAAGAAAAGGCCATCGCCGAGGCCAAGGCCAATGGCGAAAAGCCCAGGGACAAGACTCCCAAGGACCCGGAACAGTTCATTTACGACTATACCCTGTGCAGCCTGTGCGGCACCTGCATGGAAAACTGCCCGGCAGGCGCGTTGCGCTTTTCCAAGAACATCTACATGGCGGGCTACTCGCGCAACGACTTCCTCTTCGACCTGGTGGTGAAGCTTCGGGAGTCTGAGGCGACCGCCCCCACCGAGCCTGCGGCCCCGGCCGCAGAGAAGAGCGAGGCCTAAGCTATGGAAGAAATGGCCAAAGTCGCCTTCGGGCTCTATACGCTGATCATCCTTGGCGGCAGCCTGCTGGCCGTTGGGGCAAAAAGCCTGGTGCGCGCCATGGTGGGGCTCATCGCCACACTGCTGGGCGTTGCGGGCATGTACATGCTCTTGAACAGCACCTTCATGGCCCTCATGCAGATCCTCATCTACGTGGGCGCCGTGTGCGTGCTCATCTTCTTCGCCATCATGCTCACCAAGGCCGACCCCGAGGGCGAGGAGGCCGCGAGTGCGCCCATCTACCAGAACGTGCTGGCGCTTCTTGCGGTGCTCGTCACCGGCGGGGTGCTTTCCTGGCTGGTGCTTACCCGGCCCCTGGCCACCACGGGCGTGCCGGTGGAGGTGAGCATAGAGAAGCTGGGCCTGGGCCTGCTTGGGCCGTACGGTCTGGCCTTTGAGCTGATTTCGGTGGTGCTCTTGGTTTCCATGGCCGGGGCGGTGCTTCTGGCCTGGGAGAGGAGGAACGGCAAATGAGCCCGCTTACCCTGTATCAACTGGTGGCCCTGATCCTGCTTCTGGCGGGGCTTTTCGGCATCACGCAGCGCAAAACCCTTGTGGGCATGCTCATCTGCGTGGAGCTCATGCTCAACGGCGCGGGCCTGTCCATCGTGGCGGCGGCGCAGCTCACCCCGGCCAACGCCATGCTGGGTCAACTGGGCACGCTCTTCGTCATGGGGCTTGCGGCGGCGGAGGCAACCCTGGTCCTGGCCATCATCGTGGTCATTGCCCGGCGGTTCGGCAGCACCAAAACCAGCGTCGTTTCGACTCTGAAGGGATGAGCAAGCCATGACAGGGATCATCGAAAGCGCACGCGTGCTCCTGCCGGTGGCCATCACCCTGGTGGCGCCGCTCTTCATCTGGCTGTGCCGGGCCGACCAGAACCGGCGCGAGGCGGTAAGCTTCATCGCCGGCGGCCTGACCTTCGCCTCGGTTTTGACCATGGCCCCCCAGGTGCTTGCTGGCAACATCTGGAAATACACACTGTTCGACATCATGCCCGGCATTACGGTGACCTTCTGCGCCGACGGGCTCTCGCTCATCTTCGGCCTGGTGGCGTCCTTCCTGTGGATGTTCGCCACAAGCTACAACATCGGCTACATGCGCACCTTGGATGAACACGCCCAGACGCGCTACTACGTGTGCTTCGCCGTGGCCATCTTCGGGGCCGAAGGCGTGGCGCTTTCCGCCAACGTGTTCACCCTGTACCTCTTCTACGAGGTCATCACCGTGTTCACGTATCCGCTGGTGGCCCACCACCAGGACGATGAGGCCTTCACCGGCGCGCGCAAGTACATCGTGTACCTCATGGGCACCTCGAAGCTCTTCCTCTTGCCCGCCATGGTCATGACTTACGTGCTGGTGGGCAACCTGGACTTCGCACTCGGCGACGTGACCACCGGCATGTTCAACCCGCAATTGGTGGCCGAGCATCCGCTGGCCGTCACCATCACTTACGTGCTGTTCATAGCGGGCATCGGCAAGGCGGCGCTCATGCCCTTCCACAACTGGCNNGCTGCACGCGGTGGCGGTGGTCAAGGCGGGCGTGTTCTGCGTCTGCCGCATCATCCTCTCCGGCTTCGGCGTCGGCGTCATGGAGCAGCTGGGCCTGGGCATTCCCACGGCAATGGTGGCGGCCTTCACCCTCACCGCAGCCAGCTTCATCGCACTCACCAAAGACGACCTCAAGGCGCGGCTGGCTTACTCAACTGTGGCGCAGCTCAGCTACGTGGTCTGCGGCGTTGCGCTTCTGACCCCCATGGCGGTGCAGGGCGGCATGGCCCACATCGCCCACCACGCCTTCTCCAAAATCACGCTCTTCTTCGCGGCAGGGGCCATCTACGTGGCCACGCACCTCAAGAAGATAAGCCTCATGGACGGCCTGGGGCGCAAAATGCCCTGGACCTTCGGGGCCTTCTCCATCGCGGCCCTGTCCATGATCGGCATGCCGCCGGTGTGCGGCTTTGTCTCCAAATGGTACATCGTGAACGGGGCGCTGCAGGCGGGGCAAACCTTCATCTTCCTGCTGTTCATGCTCTCCACGGTGTTGAACGCAGGCTACTTCCTGCCGGTCATCTACCGGGCCTTCTTCCGGGAGCCCGGACCCGACCCGCACTACCACCACTACAAGGAAGCGCCGCTGACCATGGTCATACCGCTGTGCGCCACGGGGCTCATTTCGGTGGTGCTGGGCCTGTACCCGGCGCTGTTCATGGATTTTGTCCGCGTGTTCGGCAAGTTCTAGGGGGCATAAAGCATGAGCCTGTTCGGAATGCTGCTTAATTGGCTGCGGAGCAAGACCGGCCTGCTGGCTGGGCTGTTCTTCCTTGGCCTGCTGGGTCTGGTGGGGGCGAACGTCTTCATCCGCCCGCACGAGGTCGAGTTCGTGTACGACGCGTACCCGGGCTTCTGGGCCGTGTTTGGCCTGGTGGGCGGCCTGGCCATGGTCATCATCATGAAAAAGATCGTCCAGCCCATGATCAGCCGGGGAGATGACTACTATGATCGCAACAACTAGCGGTTTCATTCACCCCACCGTGGGCTTCTACGCCCTGGCGCTGGCCTTGCCGTTTCTGCCCGGCAAGGCGTGGAAATGGCTGCTCCTGCTGCCGCCGCTGGTGGCCATCTGGAGCGTCATGACCATTGAGCCGGGCATGTACGGGCAGGCCAGTTGGCTGGGCCAGACCCTGTTGCTGGGCCGGGTGGACAAGCTGTCGCTCATCTTTGCGCAGGTGTTCGCGGTCATGAGCCTCATCGGCATGGTCTACGCCCTGCACGTGGACGACAAACTCCAGCACATCATGGCCTGCGTGTACGTGGGCGGGGCGTTCGGCTGCACCTTCGCGGGCGACTTCCTCACCCTCTTCATCTTCTGGGAGTTCATGAGCATCGGCAGCACCTTCCTTATCTGGCTGGCGCGCAACGAGCGCAGCACGAAGGCCGGCTTCCGCTACTTCCTGTACCACACCATCGGCGGGCTCTTCCTCTTGATAGGCCTGTTGATGCGCTACAAGGCCGTGGGCAACTTCACGTTCGACCACGTGATGCCCACGCAGATGATGCCCTATGACTGGATGATTCTGCTCGGCTTCTGCGTCAACGCGGCGGTTGTGCCCCTGCACGCCTGGCTGCCCGACGCCTACCCCGAAGGCACGGTCACCGGCTCGGTGTTCATGTGCGCCTTTACCACCAAGACCGCCGTGTACGTGCTTTTGCGCGGGTTCCACGGGGTGGAGGTTCTGGCCATAGCCGGTACGGTGATGTGCGTGTACGGCGTGCTGTACGCGTGCATAGAGAACAATGCCCGGCGCATCCTGTCCTACCACATCGTGTCCCAGGTGGGGTACATGGTGGCGGGCATCGGCATCGGCACCGCAATGACCATGAACGGCGCGGTGGCCCACGCTTACGCGCACATATTGTACAAGGGCCTGCTGTTCATGGGCACGGGCTGCCTGCTCTACGCCGCAGGCACCACCAAGCTCGACAAGCTGGGCGGCCTGGTGCACCGGTTGCCCTGGGTCATGGCGCTCTACATGGTGGCGGCGCTTTCCATCTCCGGCATGCCGCTGTTCAACGGCTTCATCTCCAAGACCATGACCATCACCGGCGCGGCGGAAGCCCACCGCACCTGGCTGGCCATCTGCATGGAGATCGCCGCAGTGGGCACCTTCCTTTCCGTTGGCATCAAGCTGCCGTACTTCGCCTTCTGGGCCAAGCCCGCCAACAATACGATGGAGCTCAAGCCCATCCCGGTGAACATGTACGTGGGCATGGCCATGGGCGCGGTTCTGTGCATCGCCCAGGGCCTGTACCCAGACATGCTGTACCGCTACCTGCCCTTTGAGATGGAACACATGTACCATCCCTGGACCGTGTGGCACGTGCTGCAGGCGCTGCTTCTGCTTGGCTTCTCCGGGCTGGCCTTCTACATCACGCGGGATATCATCACCCCGCATGCCAAGACCAACCTGGACTTCGACTTCTTCTACCGGCTCATCGGCCGGGGCGTGCTCGCCCTGGTCTCAAAGCCCCTGGCGTGGATCGACGACCGCTGGACCGAGGCCTACAGGGTCGCTGGTCTGGGCGGGTTGTTGACACTCGCGCGGGGTACTGTCTGGTTCGACACCAAGGGAATCGACACCGTGGTGGATGGCTCGGCGTATACGGTGCAGAACGTGGGCGTCTTAGGCGCCAAGGTCCAGTCCGGCAGGCTCCAGGAATACCTGGGGCTGGCGGCCGCGCTGGCCCTCGGCATCTTTGCCCTCGTCTGGTACCTTGCCTAAACCCCGCAACGAGACGGAGAGCGAGCCTTGGACTTCGGATACCCGGTTTTAACAAGCCTCATCGTGTTCCCGCTTGTGGCCGCAGCGGGGCTGTTCCTCATCAAGAGCCCGCAGGTTGCGCGCGCCTATACCATGGGCGCCTCAATCCTGGAGCTTATACTGGGACTGCCGCTGCTTTACTTCCAGTTCAACGCCGACTTCCAGTTCGTGGAAAAGGCGGCCTGGGTGCCACAGTGGGGTTTGCAGTACTCCCTCGGGGTCGACGGCATCAGCTACCTTATGGTGATGCTGACCCTGGCAATCCTTCCACTGTGCGTCATGTGCTCCTGGACGTACATCTCAAAACGCGTGAAGGAGTTCCACTTCTGCCTGCTGTTCATGACCAGCGCGTGCGTTGGCGTGTTCGCGGCGCTTGATTTGGTACTGTTCTATGTGTTCTGGGAAGCCATGCTCATCCCCATGTACCTCTTGATCGCGGTCTGGGGCGGCGATCAGCGCCGGTATGCATCGCTCAAGTTCTTCCTGTTCACCCTGGCGGGCAGCACGCTGCTCTTAGCCGCCATCGTGGCCTTCCGCATCACCGGGGGCACCTTCAGCATCCCGGAACTGATGCAGATGAACTTCAGCTTCCGCTTCCAGTACTGGGCGTTTTTGGCAATGGCCTTGGCCTTCGCCATCAAGGTGCCCAT
>DIVX01000100.1:6806-8121 GCA_002422505.1 Desulfovibrio sp. UBA6121 | reverse complement strand
CCGAAGGCGGCCACGGCCTCCCCGCGTCTGCGCGCGCGCCCGGCCCAGGCCAGGGGCGGGTCGCCTTGCAGCGCCCGCTCCATATGCTGGCGCAAGGCGGCAAGGCTGCGCACCTGGCCGGGTTCGTCCTCCGGCAACTGCGCCGGGTCCAGCTCCAGGCTCACGCCATGGCCGTACTGCGGCCCCAGGCGCGCCAGAAAAGGCCCCAGGGGCAGCTCGCCGCTGCCGGGCGGCAGGTGCTCGGCAAATCCGGCGGCATCGGAACAGTGCACATGCCGGATGAGCTGCGCGGGGATGCGCTCCAGGTCGGCCAGGATGTCGCGCCCGGACACGCCCAGGTGGCAGGCGTCCAGGGTCAGGCCCAGGTCCTTTTCCTGGCACTGGTCCAGCAGGGCGGAGAGATTGTCACGCGCGAAGAGCGAGCCGCTCCCGCCCGCCCAGGGCAGATTCTCCAATGACAGGCTGACGCCGGGCGGCGCGCCCAGCAGGCGCGGCAGGTCCACGGCGCGGGCAAACCAGCGCGTCTGGATGGCGTCGCGCAGGGTGCCTGCGGGCGGGTGCAGGGTGATGTGCACGGCCTGGCCGTTGGCCGGGCAGCGCAAGCTGGCGGCCAGGGCCACGGCGGCGCGCCAGGCGTCCAGGTGCCCGCCCCAGGCGCTCCAGTTGCGGAACGGGGCATGCACCACGTGCACCGGGCACAGGGCGTGGGCCTCGGCCAGGGCCGGGCCGGGCGCTATCCTGGGCGAGCCCATGACCAGATCGAGCCCGCGGAACCCTGCGGCGGCGGCGATGCGCGCAATGACGGGCAGCGGCAGGTGGAACAGCGAGCCCGTGGACAGCAGCGGCAGGGGGCCGTCCTGGCCCGCGGCGGCGGGCGCGGCGACGGGTCCGGCGGCGGGTCCGGCGACGGGCGCGGCGGAAGGCATGCTGGAAGATGTGGCCGAGGCAGCGGGCAAGGCCATGGCCGAAATAGCGGCGGGAGATCCGGCGGGNNGCGCCGCCTTCAGACGCGCGGCGCGGCGCGGCCTCCGTCGGCTCGAAAGGCGGCGCGCAGGGCGTTGCGCAGGGGGGCTCGCCGGACGGGCCCGAGGAAGACGCGGGCAACGCGGCAGGGGTCTTGGGGCGGCTGTCCATGACACCGGCATGCCCCGGCCCGCATCAAGAGGCAATGCAAATCCGGGGAACGGATGCGCGCCGCAGGTGAACGGCGCGCCTGGCCCTGCGGGTGTTTAGCGCCTGGAGAACAACGCGGCGTAGCGGCCATATCCGGCCTCGGCCAGGGCGGAGGCCGGGATGAAGCGCAGGGAGGCGGAGT
>DIVX01000100.1:0-6801 GCA_002422505.1 Desulfovibrio sp. UBA6121 | reverse complement strand
CGTCGTCGAACACGTGGCCCAGGTGGTTGCCGGAGTGCCAGGCCAGCACCTCCGTGCGCGGGGTCAGCAGCTTCTTGTCCGTGCGGGTGATGACGTTGCCGGGCATGAGCGGCTTGGCGAAGCTGGGCCAGCCCGTGCCGGAGTCGAACTTGTCCAGGCTGGTGAACAGCGCCGCGCCGCTCACCGGGTCCACGTACAGGCCGGGGCGGTGCTCGTTGTGCAGAGCGTTTTCAAAGGGCGGCTCGGTGCCTGCCTCACGCGTTACGTTATAGGCCAGGGGCGAAAGCAGCTTGCGCAGCCCGGCCTCCGGCGGGGTGGCCCTGGGCAGGCGCGGAACATAGGCGAAGAGCGGGTCCGCCGCCTCGCGCCCCCACAGGCGCGCCAGGGTGGCGTCACGCCCGCAGCCCATGCGGTAGAGCTGGTAGCGGCGGGGATTCTTGGCGCTGTAGTCCTGGTGGTGGGCCTCCGCCGGGAAAAAGGGCCCGGCGGGCAGCAGGGCCGTGGCGTTGGGCAAAGAAAGCGCGCCAGAAGCGGCCAGGGCCGCCTGGGACTTCCTGGCCTCCTGCTCCTGGGCGGCATCGTGAAAGAAGATTGCCGGGCGGTACTGGGGGCCGTGGTCGCAGAACTGGCCGCCCGCGTTGGTGGGGTCGATGCGCCGCCAGAACCAGTCCACAAGCGCGCGGTATTCCACCAGATCCGGGTCAAAGGAGAAGCGCACGGCCTCGTAGTGCCCGGTGTCGCCCTGGCACACCTCGTCGTAGCTGGGCGGCCTGGCCTGGTCGCCCTGGTCGCCGCCGGTGTAGCCGGAGCTGATGGCGAACACTCCGGGCAGGTGCTGCAGGTCGGCCTCGAGGCACCAGAAACAGCCGCCCGCAAAGGTGGCGGTGGAAAGAACAGCAACAGTCATGTGCGCCTCCAGTTCATGCCAACAGGTAGCCAGCGCCGGGTGGAAGTCAATGCCCGCCAGGCAAAGCCTTCTTGGCCCGGCGCGCGGCTGGCCCGGCCCGTGGTTGACAAAACCCCGCCCAGGGCCAATATCCCTGCCACGAACCCGCAAAGGAGATTCTTATGGCCGGAAAATGGCGGCTCAGCATCGACGAGGCCTTTTGCGCCTCGCACCAGCTTCGCAACTACAACGGCAAGTGCGAGCACCTGCACGGCCACAACTTCGGCGTCAGCGTGGAGGTGGAGGGCGACCAGCTCGACCCCGCCGTGGAGATATTGGTGGACTTCGGCGAGCTCAAAAGGCTGACGCGCGAGGCCGTGGACCAGCTGGACCACGCGCACCTGAACGAGCTGCCCGCCTTCAGCGTGCGCAACCCTTCCAGCGAGAACATCGCCCGGCACCTGTACCTGGAGATAAAGGAGCGGCTGGCGGCCCTGGCCCCCCAGGCCCGGCTCAAGAGCGTCAGCGTGTCGGAGAAGGGCACCTCCCGCGCAACATACTTCGAGGACTAGGCTGTGCGTTTGCTGCTGCAGCGCGTGTCCCGCGCCCAGGTGGACATCGATGGCCGGACCGTGGGGCAGATCGGCCCGGGCCTGCTGGTGCTGGCGGGCTTCGGCAAGCACGACGCCCCGGACCTGCCGCAGACCAAGCTCTGGTCCACCCTGTGCGCCAAGGTGCTCGACCTGCGCATCTTCCCCGATGACGCGGGCAAGTTGAACCTGAGCCTTCAGGACACCGGCGGAGGGCTGCTGCTCGTGTCCCAGTTCACGCTCTACGCCGACGTGCGCCGGGGCAGGCGGCCCTCGTTCACCGACGCCGCCCCCCCGGAGGCGGCCCGCGCTTTGTATGACCGCCTTGCCGCCGACCTCTCCAGCCAGTGCCCCGGACCCTTTGCCCAGGGCGTGTTCGGGGCCGAGATGCACCTGGACTTCGTCAACTGGGGCCCGGTGACCATTTTGCTTGATTCCGCTGATTTCGCTGCCGTGTAATCACACAGGAGAAAGAGGCGAGACAAGGGGCGCTGCCCCTTGGACCCCGCCAAAGGGAATGATTCCCTTTGGAATCCCCGTAGCGCCGGGGCGGCGTCTGCAAAGCCAGACAGCCGCCCCGGCGCGGGTGTTTCCGGCAGCGAAGGCGCAGGTGGGAAAGGCGGCTGGACAATGCCGCACCTGTGCAAAGGGCAGCGGTGTAGGCCGCGAGGCAGAGCCCCTGAGAGCCCCGCCCCCAGCGCCCGGCCTAGCCCAGGCGTTCCCAGAAAGTAAGCTTCGGGGCTCCGGCCAGGAGGTGGCCCACAGTGGCGCGGTAGGCCGCAAACGCAGGCGCAGCGCCGTGCACATCCAGGGCCTTCTGGTTCTGCCAGCGTTCGTAGAAGATGACGCGGCGGGGATCGGTGGCGTGGGTGTGGGCGGCGTATTCCACACAGCCGGGCTCCTGGCGCACGGCGGTCATGAGCAGCTTGAGCGCGCCCACCACGGTTTCGTCCACCGGGGCGGCAAAGGTCATTTCCGCCAGCAAGGTAATCTCTTTCCCTTCAGACATCGCGTTTCTCCTTGTGCTGCGGCCGCAGCCGCACAGCAGCTTCCCGTTCTTGATTTCCTGTTCCCGCCTGGCCTGTTCTCGCCTGTCGATTCCCTTCGGTTTGCTCCCGCCTGCCGGTTCCCGCCGGGCCTGGCCCGCTTTCCCCCGGCGCAGGTGCAGCGCCCCTAGGCGACTTCCCGCCGCTACCGGCCTCGCATGCACTTGCGGGGGNNTTTTCGGGCCTGCCCGAAAACCGCCACAGCCCCGCCAAAGGGGGGTCCGGGGGGCCGAGGCCCCCCGGCCTGCGGAGCATATTCTCTTCTATTTCGCCTTCACATACCAGCCGCTGGCCTTGGACAGCAAATCCTGCACGCGGCCCACCAGGGCGTGGGGATCGGTGAGGTAGCCTTCCAGCAGCAGCGCCGATTCGAAGAGCTGGCGCGCGGCTTGTTCCACGAAGGGGTCGTTCGCATCGGCCTGGTTCAGGTCGGCCAGGTTGCGGATGAGCGCATGGGTGGGGTTCAGCTCCATGACCTTTTTGGGCACGGAGTTGTCGTGGTTCATGGAGCGCATGATCTTGTCCATGCTGGAGGTGGTATGCCCGTCGGGGTTCACCAGGCAGCAGGGGCTGCCGGTGAGGCGCGTGGTGGCGCGCACATCGGCCACGCCTTCGCCCAGCACGGTCTTGAAGCGCACCAGCAAAGCCTCCAGGGCGTCCTTTTCCGGCGCGGGCACAGCGGCTTCGGGGGCTTCGGCCTCAACGTCGGGCAGGGCGGAGAGGTCCTCGGGCTTGGCCAGCTCGGCCGGGGTGAGGGCGAATTCCTTGTAGGTATGCAGGGCGTCCATGACGAACTCGTCGATGGGCTCGAAGAGGTACAGGACTTCAACGCCCTTTTTGCGGAACAGCTCCAGATGCGGGTTGAGCTTCAGGGCCTCGCGGCTGGGTCCGAAGGCGAAGTAGATCTTCTTCTGGTCCGGCTTGGCGCGGGCCATGTAGTCTTCGAAGCTCATGAGCTCCTCTGCGGTTTCGCAGGCGCTGGAGTTGAAGCGCAGGAGCGAGGCGAAGGTTTCGCGGTTCACGAAGTCCATATATCCGGCCTTGAACACGCGGGAGTGCTCGCGCCAGAAGGAGGCGTACTTGTCTTTGTCCTCGGCCATTTTGCCAAGCTGGGAGAGGATCTGCTTGGTCAGGGTGGTGTTGATTTTGCGGATGAGGCGGTTGTCTTGCAGGGTCTCGCGGGAGATGTTCAGCGNNGTATTTTTCCGGATCATCTTTGGCCAGCTTTTTGAGCATATCCATGGTTTTATTGGTGACCAACTTCTTGAGCTGCGCCATAACCCGGTTGGCCTGGACCGATTCGCGCGAGACGTTCAGCGGCAGGTCTTCGGTATCGACCACGCCGCGCGCGAACATAAGGTATTGCGGGATGAGGTCTTTGTTCTGGCGCTGGATGAGCACCCGGCGCACGTAGAGGTCCAGGCCCCAATCCTCGCGGTCGAAGCCCATGAAGTCTTTGCTTTTTTCTGGGATGAAGCACAGCGCGTTGAACTGCACGGGGGCATCGACGGACACGTGCAGGGTATCCATGGGCTCGTCCAGGTCGTAGGTCAGGAAGGAGTAGAACTCCTTGTACTGTTCCTTGGTGATCTGGAACTTGGGCTCGCGCCACAGGGCGGGCACGGTGTTGGCGCGCTCGCCGTTCACCTGGATGGGGAAGCTGATGAAGTTGGAGTGCTTGCGGATGATGTGCCGCAGGCCTTCCACATCGGTGAACTGCTCGGCCAGGTCGTCCTTCAGGTGGATTTCGATGCTGGTGCCTCGGCCCACGGCCTCGGCCTCCGGGCCTGCCAGCTCGCGGATGGTGTAAGCGCCCTGGCCGTCGGAGATCCATTCCACCGGGGTTGCGCCTTCGCGGTGGCTGCGGGTGGTTATGCGCACGCTGCCCGCCACCATGTAGACGGAGTAGAAGCCCACGCCGAAGCGGCCGATGATGCCGTCGGCCTTGTTGCCCGCCTCCTGCATGGCCTTGAGGAAGCTGGCCGAGCCGGAGTGGGCGATGGTGCCGATGTTCTCCACCAGTTCGGCTTCGGTCATGCCGATGCCGTTGTCGGAGATGGTGAGGAGCTTTTTGTCCTTGTCGGCCTCGATGCGGATCTGCAAGGGGGCGTCGTCGCCTTCGTCGGAGCCGTTGGCGGCGTCGGAGGCGGTGATGCGCAGCTTGTCCAAGGCGTCGGAGGCGTTGGACACCAGCTCGCGCAGGAAGATTTCCCGCTCGGTGTACAGGGAGTGGACCAGGATATCGAGCAGTTGCTTGATTTCGGCCTTGAACTCATAGGTTGCTTGTGCGGACATGGGGTGCGTCTCCTTGATGCTTGGTGGCTGATTCTTGATGACTGGCGCTTGGTGACTAATGCCTGGCGACTGGCGCTTGGCTTGTGACTACCGCTCCTGAACGCTTGCGAGCGGGTCCGGCCCGCTCAATCGCACAAGGCCCCGCTGGGGGCGGGGCCTTGGCAGGGCATGTGGAGGATTCAGTTCCGGGAGGTGTGGCGCTCCCTTCTTGTGGCTAAGTAGTCACGGCCTTGATCTTGTCAAGAAGGTACTTCTCCATCTCGCGGCGGTCTTTGCGCAGGCGGATGAGCTCGCTTTCCAGCACGGTGAGCTTGGCCTTGAGTTCGGCGTTTTCGGCGGCCATGCGCGCCACCTCGTCGGAATTGGCGTCCAGCCTGCCGCAGGTTTGCTCCACCACGTTCTTGATGGCGCTGAGCTCCTCGGCGTCGAGGCCTGGGGGCAGGGCTTCCTGCGCCTCGCCCTGGGCCAGGGCCGCGCCGGAAAGGTGCTGGCGCAGGCCTTCGCCTATGCTGCGGGCTATTTCCGCGCCCATTTCCTTGGCAATGGCCGCAGCCATGCGCACGGCGGTGTCGGCCAGGGCGGCGTCGTTTGCGGACTCTCGTTGTTGCTTGTTGGAGAAGGGCGAATCCGCGCCAGCGGCGAAGTGGTCGCCCTCAAGGGAGGCGGTGAGCGGGAAATTCTTGCCCAGGGCGTCCATAACATCCTGGGCGCTGTGGCCCAGGCTGAACATTTCTGCTATGACGCGAAAGATCTCCACGGCCTCTGGCCGGAAGCGCTTTTGCCTGCCCGTGCCCGAGCTGGGCAAATGCTGGGCGAAACGGTTCTTCCAGTAGTGCACGGTGGATTCCGGCACGCCCAGCCTGCGGGCGATCTCGGCCACGGAGAGCAAGCGTTCTTCCGACGACACGGGCAGCCTCCTGAAATAATGCGCAATCAAGCACGAGCGGGGGGACCATTTCTGCATCTGCATACATCAACCGCGCCCGCCCCACAAGGGAGTGCGCGCCTTGGACGTGCAAAGGGGCGGGAGAAAGGCGCAGGAGAAAGACGCGAAGGCTGCGGGAAAAAAGCGCGAAACACACGAGGAAAAACACCCACTGTGCTTGACAAGTATTTTGCTTTTGCAATATTTTGTTGTTGCCGATTTTCGAAATTGAAAGTTTGCGGCAAAGGAAACGTCGAATGAAAAAGACTCTCGACATAGCGGACCGCAGGCTGGTGGCCGCCCTGGCCAAAGATGGCCAGGCGTCTTCCGCCGAGCTGGCCGAGAGCCTGGGCGTCACCGCGCCCACCATCCGCGCGCGCATGAAAAACCTGGTTTCGCAGGGGCTTTTGCGCGTGGCCGGGCTGGTGGACCCCTTCCAGGTCAAGGGGCTTTCCGTGGCGCTGGTGGGCATAAAGCTCATGAGCCACATGCAGCTTGACGAAAAGCTGGAAGAAATTTCGCGCCTGCCGGACGTGAACTGGGCCGCCGTGGTCACCGGGCGCTACGACATCCTGGTGGAAGTCGTGGTCACCGAGGACATCGCCGACCTCTACAATTTTCTCGACCAGGCCCTTTCGGGCGTGGGCGGCATCGCGTCCAGCGAGTCGTTTGTGGTCATGAAGGCCAGGCGCAAGTGGATTCCCCTGCCGAAGGGCGCGCGCACCTGGTTCAGCGAATAGTCCGCACACCTACCAACATTTTTAAGGAGCACCCCATGATCATCGGTATCCCGAAGGAAATCAAGACCCTGGAAGATCGCGTCTCCATGACGCCCGGCGCTGTGGAAACCCTCATCCGCCGTGGGCACAGCGTGCTGGTGGAAAAGGGCGCTGGCGTGGGCTCCGGCCTGCCCGACGCCGAGTACCAGGCCGCCGGCGCCAAGATGGTTTCCGCCGCCGAGGCCTGGGGCGCGGAGATGGTCATTAAGGTGAAAGAGCCCATGGCCGCCGAGTACAAGTACCTGCGCAAGGACCTGCTGCTGTTCACCTACCTGCACCT
>DIVX01000101.1:10980-11679 GCA_002422505.1 Desulfovibrio sp. UBA6121 | reverse complement strand
CTACGGGATCATCCTGCCGAGGAAGTCTTAACAAGTCCCCACAGCGTGGGGGTTTCCAAGGCAAGCGCCCGCGCAAGATGATGGCCGCCTCCCGGCCATGGCCCAACGCGCCGCGTTTCGCCAATGAAATTTGGGCATACGGTTTCGTGTGCAACGCCTGCGCCAACGGCCAGAAGGCGAAGTGCTTGACCGTGGTCAGCGAGCTCGCTCGCAAGAATCTGGCCATCAATGTTGCCGGGGCATCCGTTCCGGGCGAGTGGCAGAAGTGCTTTCACGCCTGGTCAGCGAGTGAGGCGCCCGGCAGCATCGGCGTTCCGACAATGGTTCTGAGAGTTCATGCCCGGGGCACTGCTTCGCTGGGCGGTAGCTCAATCGCTCAACATCGCCTCGATAGCCCCCGGCAAGCCGTGGCAGAACGGCACGGCAGAGAGCTTCAACAACAGGTTTCGCGACTTGTGCCTGTCCATCGAGTCGTTTCGGATTCATCAGGAAGCGAAGGTTGTTCTTGAACAGTCGTTCTTGAACAGTGGCGGAGCACGACAACTCGGAGCGGCCTCATTCAAACCTGGGCAACATGATGCCAGCGGCATACAGCCGCATCGCCCAGATTAAAACCAACCAGGAGGCCCCCCTCCCAAAATTGAGTAGTCCGCAACAAACCGGCAGGTCGCTTATCCAGCCAGCCAGTGGCCACGGGGG
>DIVX01000101.1:0-10967 GCA_002422505.1 Desulfovibrio sp. UBA6121 | reverse complement strand
GGGGGGGGGGGGGGGAAGGTACTGCGGCTTCACAAGGCCGTGCTTGGTGATGCGCAGAGCGCGGCTGGAACGAAGCAGGTTCCTATGCAACGCTGTGTTTTCCACAGAATCCCACCAATTCTCAACAGAGCGACGGTCAACTCGCCAAGGCGCTTCTGGACTCTTCGGAGGGGATGGGATAGTGTTTCAACGCATTTGGGGCGTACTGTCGCAGCATAAGGCAGTGGCCCGTTACGGGGGGAAACTCGGTTTTCGCCTCCACCACACGAGGGGGCTGGCCGGAAATGCGCAGCAAGATTCTCAAGTTATCGCTCAATGCCCTCAGACTTTGCCTTCCCCTGGTCGGCTTGGCCTACGTGTTCTGGGATGTTGATAGCGACGCCTTGCTCGTCAATCTGCGCCTATTCGAACCGTTCATGGTTATGATGATGGTTCTCGCCACCCTGCTTTCCTTGCTGCCGATGATACTGCGACTGAACTTCCTCTCCGGCAACACCCTTGGCTTCTCCAAGGCGGCTCAAGCGACCTTGGTCGGTCAAGGCGTGAACAACCTTCTGCCCGCCAAGCTAGGCGAAGCGGCAAAAGTCTTCTACATCCGGTCTGCCTCCAGAATCCGTAAATCGCACGGCTTGGAGTTAGTTTTCTGGGAACGCTTTTCAGATCTCAACATTCTGCTCGCGCTGGCCGTCTACGTCCTTTGGTATACGGGGCGGCAGCTCTTTCTCTATCCTTTGTTCGGAGTCGTGGCCGCAACTTGGGCGGTCCTGGTGGTTTTTCGTTGCGTGCCCGCCCTATCCTTGCGGCTTATCAACCTGATCCGCTGGCAGCGTGTCCGGCAATCGCTGTTGTTGTTTCATGCTGCCATTGTCAATCGTTTCCGGCCGCGTTTCTTTCTTGTTTTGGCCCTATACGGCGTCTTTTTCTGGGCGCTGGCCGCCTCGGTGACGGGGCTGGCCTTTCATGCGGTGCAGATTCCCCTTTCGCCGCCGCAATGGCTTGCGGTCTTCGTGGTCAGTTCCCTTGGCATGGCTCTGCCCGGCGCACCCGGCGGGCTAGGCGTGTACGAGGCAGCCGTCGTGGCTCCCTCGCTTTGGTTCGGTGTGGACAAAGAAACGGCGGTGGCGCTGGCCATTGTGCTACGGGCGGTGCAGTATATACCGGTAACGCTGCTCGGGCTCATTGCGCTACATTTTTCCGGAATGACTGTAGCAAATTTCAAACAAGAGGATGATGCAGCTCCAGAATCCTCTTGATGTAACGGCCTTGACAACCTGTCTCTCTCTTACCCAGTAACCACAGAAAAAGGTGTTCCATATGGCTCAAAAGATACTCGTTACCGGCGGCGCAGGCTACCTTGGCACCACCCTTGTCCCCACGCTGCTGGCCAAGGGCTATTCTGTCACGGTGCTGGACAATCTGCTTTTTGGACAAGCGCCACTGCTTGACTGCTGCCATTTTCCGGGCTTCGAGTTCATCAAGGGCGACATCTGCGATTACGCGCTCATCAATAAGCTCATCGCCAGCCACGACATCATCATCCCCCTGGCGGCGATTGTTGGCGCGCCCGCGTGCAAGCTGAACCCCACCCTTACCGACATGGTGAACCGCGACGCTCACATGCACATGGTGGAGCAGGTTTCGCGCAATCAGCTGGTCATTTTCCCCACCACCAACTCCGGCTACGGCATCGGCGAAAAAGACGCCTTGTGCACGGAGGAGAGCCCCCTGCGTCCGCTGTCCTCCTACGGCGTCACCAAGGTCGCCGTGGAAAAGGCCTTCCTGGACAAGGGCGTCGGCATCACCTTCCGCTTGGCCACGGTTTTCGGCATGAGCCCGCGCATGCGTATGGACCTTCTGGTGAACGACTTCACCTACCAGGCCTTCAAAAACCGCGCGGTCATCCTGTTCGAAGACCATTTCCGCCGCAATTACATTCACGTGCGCGACGTGACCAAAGCCTTCATGTTCGGCATCGACAACTACGAAAAGATGAAGGGCCAGCCGTTCAACGTAGGGCTTTCCTCCGCCAATCTTACCAAGCGGCAGCTTGCGGAGAAGATCAAGATCCACGTTCCGGAGTTTTACATCCATTCCGCGCCCATCGGCGAAGACCCGGACAAACGCGACTACCTTGTCTCCAACGACAAACTGGAAGGTCTTGGCTGGCAGGCGGAGAACGATCTGGACATGGGCATCAAGGAACTCCTCAAGGGGTACAAGATTCTGAAGCCCAACCAGTATGCCAACGTCTAAAACTTTCGCGATGGCGGATATTCCCGTCATCATTCTGGCCGGTGGAAAGGGGACCCGCCTGCAAAGCGTGGTCTCCGACCGCCCGAAGGTCCTTGCGGAGATAAACGGCAAGCCGTTTCTGGCCTACCTTCTCGCTCAAGTGGTCAGGCATGGCTTTACGCAGGTAATCATCTCCACAGGCTACATGGCCGAGCAGGTTGAGGCGGCCCTTGGGCACGAGTTCCAGGGGCTGCGCCTCGCCTATAGCCGGGAAGATTCCCCACTGGGGACGGGCGGCGGCGTGCGGCTGGCCATGCAACGAAAACCCGCCCCTCTGTATATGGTTCTCAACGGCGACTCTTACTGCAATTCGAACCTGACGCAATACGTTGCCTGGTTCCGGCAGCGGAAGCACATGGCCTCGCTGCTGTTGGCCCGCGTGGACAATACGGAACGCTACGGACGGGTGGAAACGGACAGCCTGGGCAATGTGACCAGCTTCGTAGAAAAAGGTTGTGCTTGCAGCCCTGGGGACATCAACGCCGGGCAGTACCTGCTCACCCCGCAGAGTCTGCACGACCCGCTCGGACCGGCCTTTTCCATTGAACAGGAGGTGTTCCCTCTGCTTCTGCACAAGGGTTTGCTCGGGTACTCGACAAAAGCGGAATTCATCGATATTGGCACGCCTGAATCGTACGCCAGCGCTGCCTCATTCTTCTCAACACTCGGAAGAAAGTAAGCCATGATAATCAGCAGAACCCCTTTCCGGATTTCCTTTTTCGGCGGCGGCACGGACTATCCGAGCTGGTACCTCAAGCATGGCGGCAGCGTGCTCTCCACCGCCATCGACAAGTACTGCTATATCACCCTGCGCTACCTGCCTCCCTTTTTCGAGCACAACCTCCGCCTTGTGTATTCCAAGATGGAGCAGTGCCGCAGCTTCGAGGAGGTCAAGCATCCCGCCGTTCGCGAGACGCTGCGCTTCCTCAACTGCACCCAGAACCTGGAAATACACCACGACGGCGACCTGCCCGCCCGTAGCGGCATGGGTTCCAGCTCCTCCTTCACCGTGGGCCTGCTCAACGCCCTGTATGCCCTCAAGGGCCAAATGACCTCGCCCCACAAGCTGGCGAACGAGGCCATCCACATTGAGCAGGAGATGATCAAGGAAACCGTGGGCTCGCAAGACCAGATCGCCGCAGCCTACGGAGGACTCAATTACATAGAGTTCCGCCGCGACGGCGAGTTCGACGTGAATCCCGTGACCATTCCGCCCGCGCGCTATCAGGAGCTGTCCAACCACCTCATGCTCTTTTACACGGGCATCATGCGCTATGCCTCCGAGGTGGCGGGCAGCTACGTAAACGACCTCGAGGCGCGAAAAGAAACGTTGTTCCGCATGAACGACATGGTGCAAAAGGGCATCGGCATCCTTTCAAGCGATGACGACATTAGCCTGTTCGGCGATCTGCTCGACCAGAGTTGGCAGCTCAAACGCCAGCTGGGTGAAAAGGTGGCGAACTCCGTAGTGGACGGGCTGTACGAGCGTGCCAGAAGGGCCGGCGCCTTGGGCGGCAAATTGGCCGGCGCAGGCGGCGGCGGGTTTCTGCTTCTATTCGCCCCTCCAGAAAAGCAGCAGGCCGTGCGCAAGGAACTCAAGGAACTGCTGTACGTTCCTTTCGACTTTGACCGCAGCGGGTCGCAGATCGTTTTTTACGACCCACGGCTGGACGACTACCGCGACATTCGGGATAAACACGGCAACGGCAGGATCAACCCCTTTCGTGAGCTGGAGTCCATTTAGTCTTTCGCCAGTGCGGGAACCACAATGATGAACGCCACCGAACTCGAATCCAAGGCCCGCTGGGTATGGCGCGAAACGCTAAAATTGCACGCTCTGTGCCAGGAAACCCGCATCGCGTCCTCGCTTTCCTGCGCGGAAATCCTTGTGGCGCTCTATTATGGCGGCGTGCTGCGCTTCGACCCCAAGGAACCGCTCTGGGAAGGACGTGACAGATTTGTCATCTCCAAGGGGCATGGCTCCATCTCCTTTTATCCCATCCTGGCCGACCTGGGTTTCTTCGACCCCGCCGAGCTGCAACGGCCAGGGCTCCCCGGAGCGTTGCTCAAAGCCATTCCCGACCCGCACATCCCCGGCTACGAGACCGTGAACGGCTCCCTCGGCCATGGCATTGGCGTGGCCGCAGGCATGGCCCTGGGCTTAAAGGCCAAGAAGAGCGGCAGCGCGGTGTTCGTGCTGGCCGGAGACGGCGAACTCTACGAAGGGGCCATGTGGGAGGGCGTCATGTTTGCCGGGCACCAGCGCCTGTCCAATCTCTGTGTTATTGTTGACAACAATCGCCAGTGCATGCTCGACTACTGTCGCAATGTCCTTGACCTTTCGCCCCTGGGCGCCAAGTTTGAGGCCTTCGGCTGGGAGGCGCTGGAGGTGGACGGCCATGACCTCGGTGCCCTGCTTCCCGCCCTGGAAAGCGCAAAGCGCCTCGGCAGGAAAAAGCCCCTGGTCATCATCGCCAACACCATCAAGGGGCGCGGGGTGCCGAATTTGGAAGGCCAGCCCCTTTGCCACATCTTCAACGTTAAGGCGGACGACGTGGCCAAGCTTGTGCGGGAAGAAAGCCGATGAACACCATGCGCGACGTCTTCATTTCCGCGCTGTGCGACCGGATGGCCGACACCGACTCGGTCTTCTTCCTCTCGGCCGACCTGGGCGCGCCCGCCCTGGACCGCCTGCGCCAGCAGCACCCCGAGCGTTTCATCAACGTCGGCATCGCGGAGCAAAGCTGCATCAACACGGCCACTGGCCTGGCGCTGGAAGGATTCAACACCTATGCGTATGGCATCGCTCCGTTCATCTCCATGCGTTGCCTGGAGCAATGCAGGGTAAACCTGGCGCTGACCAATGTCGTGCGCCCGCTCAATGTGACCATGCTGAGCCTGGGAAGCGGCCTGTCCTACGACATTTCCGGTCCTTCCCACCACTGCCTTGAAGACATCTCACTCATGCGGACCCTGCCAGGAATCGAAATCTATTCACCTTCCACCTTGGGGCAGGCACGGGCCTTGTGCGCCAGAACGCTGGAAACCAGCGCCCCGCGCTATATCCGCCTCGACGGCAAGCCCTGCCCGGAGACCCTGGGCGGCGGCGCGCCCGACTTCGACAAAGGGTTTGAAGTGGTCCGGGAGGGCACAGGGCCTACCATTGTCGCCACGGGTTACATGGTCCGCACGGCGCTGGCCGCAGCGGAACTGCTGAAAAATGACGTGTCCGTGCGGGTTGTGGACGTTTTCCGCCTTGACCACCTCGACGACGACGCCTTTTGCGACGCGGTGTCCGGCGGTGGCGGCCTGCTGACGCTGGAAGAAGCCTTCGTCGGATGCGGAGGTCTGGATGCCTTCGTCAACCAATCGCTTGCCGCAAAAGGCCTGCGTCTGACCCTACGCCACATGGGCATGCCGCGAAGCTACGAGTACTCAAACGGAGACCGGCATCATCTGCATAAGGCCAACGGCATTGATGCGGACAGCATCGCGCAAGCCGTTTCCAGCCTATAACAACCTGAAAGGAAGAGCTTCAGCAACCTTATGGATAAAAACAGCACCATTTTCGTGGCCGGCGCCTCCAAAGGCATAGGTGCTGCAGTCATCGACGCTTTGGGCCAATCTGGATATTTGCGGCTGCTGACGACCGACGACGCGCGGCTTTCCGACCAGGCCGCCGTGGAGGCGTTCTTCGCCGAGCACCGGCCAGAGGTCGTCGTGCTGGCTGCGGGCAAGTCCGGGGGCATCAGCTTCAATGTGCAGCACCCGGCGGAACTCATCTACGACAACCTGATGACCGAGACCAACGTCATCAGCTCCGCCCACAGGCACGGCGCAAAGAAGCTGCTCTACCTCGCCAGCTCCTGCTCCTACCCGCGCCTGTGCGCGCAGCCCATTAAGGAAGAGTATCTGCTGACCGGCCCCCTGGAGCCCACCAACCAGCCCTACGCCGTGGCCAAAATAGCGGGCATAGAGCTGTGCCGGGCCTACCGCACGCAGTACGGCTGCAACTTCATCGCCGCCGTGCCCACCAACTATTTCGGCCCTGGCGACGACTTCAGCCCGGAAAACTCCCACGTTGTTGGTGCCTTGATGCGCCGGATGCACGCAGCCAAGCTGGAGGGAGCCGAAGTCATCGACATTTGGGGAACTGGGACTCCGCGCCGGGAATTCATCTACTCCAAGGACCTTGCGCAGGCCTGCGTTTTTCTGCTGGAAAACTACGACGGCGCGGATCTGCTCAACATCGGCACCGGAACTTCCCTCTCCATTGCGGAACTTGCCGCTGCGATCGGCGAGGTGTTGGGCTACACAGGCACCTTCCACTTCGACGTAACCAAGCCCGACGGAATGCCCGTCAAGGAACTGGATTCCACACGACTGGCCCGGCTTGGCTGGCGCGCAAGCACGCCCTTTGTTGAGGCCGTGAAGACAACCTACACCTGGTTTCTACAAAACACTCAGTAAGGTGAAATACGCATGTTCAACTGGCCTTTGATGGACAACAACATCACCCGTGATGACCTGGACACGCTCATTGAATTCCTCAAGGGCGAACCACGTCTGACCCAATCGGCCAACGTGGCGGCCTTCGAGGAAGAGTGGTCGCAATGGCTTGGCGTGAAGCACTCGGTGTTCGTCAACTCCGGGGCATCCGCCAATCTAGCCACAATCACCGCTCTCAAGCACCTCTACGGCTCCGGTGAGATAATCGTTCCCACCCTTACCTGGGTCTCGGACATCTCCTCGGTGCTTTGGAACGGCTTTACCCCGGTCTTTGTCGACATCAATCCGCGCACCCTGTGTATGAATGAAGACCAAGTGCTGGCAAAGATCACGCCAAGGACCAAGGCCGTCTTCATTACCTACGTGCAGGGTTTTAACGGCCTCTCCGACCACCTGCTGGACGAATTGCGCAAGCGCAACATTCCGCTGATCGAAGACGTGTGCGAGTCGCACGGCGCCACCTTCAAGGGGCAAAAGCTGGGCTCCTTCGGCCTGGCCTCGAACTTCTCCTTTTACTTCGCTCACCATCTGAGCACGGTAGAAGGCGGTATGCTGTGCACCAACGACGAAGACATGTTCAACGCTTTCCGAATGCTGCGCTCGCACGGCATGACACGTGAAGCTCCGAGCAAGGCCGTGCGTGAGCGCTACATAAAAGAGAATCCGAGCCTTTCGCCGGATTTTATATTCGCTTTTCCAGCCTTCAACATCCGTTCAACGGAAATCAACGCTGTGCTTGGCAGATCACAACTGAAGAAGCTTGACAAGAACAACATACTGAGGACTCGCAACTTCAAGCTGTTTCTTAGCCTACTTGATGGCACCAAGTACCGCACCGATTTCGAGGTTGAGGGGAGTTGCAATTACGCCTTCAATGTGGTCTTCGCCAAGGCGGACCTCGCGTTCCGGGAACGCTTCGAAAAAGCCCTTTCGGAAGGCGGTGTCGAGTTCCGGCGTGGCAGCGCTGGCGGCGGCAACCAGCTTCGCCAGCACTATTTGAAGGAGATTGTCGCCCCGGATGCGTGGAAGTGCTATCCAGAAGTTGAACATATTCACCACTTTGGGTACTACGTTGGGAATTACCCCGCTCTTGCGGAAGATCATGTGCGCGATCTATGTGCGTTGCTGAATTCGATCGAATAGAGGGTCTCATGCCTGAAAAAAAGCTGATTTCCGTCGTCTTTTCCTTCCGGAACGAGGAAGACAACCTTGATGAACTGATCCGCCGGACTGCAATTGCATGCGATCAGACAGGCCACGGCTACGAGCTGATCTTCGTCAATGACGATTCCCGCGACCGTTCCGAAGAAATACTCAATCGTTACGCCGCAACCGACTCCCGCATCAAGATTCTGAACATGTCTCGCCGCTTTGGTGTGCACCCGTGCCAGATTGCAGGCATACGCTACGCCAAGGGAGATGCCGTGATCTATATGGATTCTGATCTGCAGGATCCGCCTGAGCAAATTCCGCATATGGTTCTGCAGTGGCTGCAGGGCGCGCAAGTGGTGCACATGCAAAGATCCCACCGCGACGGTGAAAACGCGGCGAAGATGTGGCTCACCGAGCAGGCTTACAAAACCATCAACTTCTTCTCGGAAATCGAACTCCCGATCAATGTCGGGGATTTCAAGTTGCTAGACCGCCGGGTCGTGCAGGAATTGATGACAATCCGTGAGGAAGACCCCTACATGCGCGGACTCGTGTGTTGGGTCGGTTTCCGTCAGGTGACGTTGCAGTATCGCCGGGAGGCCCGCCACGCCGGGGAAACCCACGTACCGCTGTTCGGCTCTGGCCCGGCCAAAGAGTTCCTGCGTGGGGTAACGTCCTTCTCCTCCCTGCCACTCTATCTTGTCTTCTTCCTCGGTGTCAGCATTTCCGTTTTGAGCATTGTCATGATTGTCATGATTCTCTTCTGGAAGGTCATGGGTTTCAATGTACCGGGCTGGACCGGACCCATGACGGCAATCTTCTTCATCGGCGGCACCCTGCACGCATCCATCGGCATCGTTGGCCTGTACATCAGCCGCATTTACAATTCCATCAAAGGACGCCCTCTTTACATCATCAGCAACGGCGTCAACATCGACAATGGATAGCCCTCCCTCTGGCGACATCGCCACGAAGACGTCCGTTTCCGTTCTAACGGCGTCCCTCATCTTGGGTGCGCTCTTTGGGCTGTTCGTCTATCCGAATTGGCAGGTCCTGCTGATTCCCACAAAGATCATGGCGGGGATAGTCGATTTTCCTGGGCCTAACTTACCGCAATACATAAATATGAAGAGCTGGAACCTGCTGTCGCAGTGTCTTGCTCCGCTCATGCGGCATGGTTGGACCGATGCACAGGTTTCGCAACTTGCTTCGGTGGTGCAGGGCATGGCCGCCCTTGGCGGTCTCTCTCTGCTTGCCTTGGCGGTAACCAGAAGCCCCCTGCTTTCCGTCGCTGTCGGGCCTGCCTTCCTGTACCTCGGCCTCTGGAGTGGTGGGGTCGCCTACCCCATCCATCTCATAGGCTTCCATTCCTATGGTGTTGTTGGTTTTGACTTCGCCCTGCTTACGGCCGGACTCTTCGTTACGAGGCTCTATACACCTGCCGCGTTTCTCGCCGGTTTGCTGCCATGCATACATCCTTCTTGGGGCGTTTGGATCTGCACAACCCTTGGATTATACTTATTGATACATTTCCGCACAATCCAGAACAAGGCGGCAATCCTCGGATGCCTTGGATTGGGTGCTGCCGCATCCGTGGGCAGTTATCTCTATCAGGCTCAGTTCATACCAGACATGACTGCACTATCCGAAGGATTGCGCATCCCAGGCTTGACGGACAAGCAGTACTTCATGGCTCAACTGCACAGTTGGGCCGGGCAGCACCGGTCGCTCGGACTTTGGGTCTACCTACACAAAGGTTTCGCCATTTCACTCTGCGGCTTTCTCACCAGCGTTCTCCTGCTCACCAGCAAGCGTCTTAACGCAGGGGAGTCTTTGAAGCGTTTCGCCTGGTTCCAGGCCATCTTCTTCAGCCTTACCCTTTGCGTCTCGGTGTTCATCACGCTCCTGCCGGACGCCGCCCCATCTATCCTCCACGTGCTTATGCCCAACCGCTTCTGGTGCCTTTCCTTCGTGTTGACAATTCTTACAGCGCTTACAGTAGGCTTTGCGGCGCTCAACAGCCGGTTCCTCAGCATATTTCTCATTCTCGCCGTGGGGCTGCTGATTCTACAATCTCATACGAAAACGCACGTCATGTATTTCTTCTTGGGGCCGCTCATGGTGCTGGCATTGGCGCACAGAGGCACAAGGCCTTTTGCTTCCGCTCCCCGGCTGGCCGCAGCGGCCTCATTGCTGATCTATGGGGCTGCGGCATGGGCGGTCCTACACATTCCCCTTGCCGCAATTCACGGCCAACCCCTGCGCTACGATGGCGGCAATTCCATCCCCATGACCCCGGCCCTTGAGGCTGTGGACCGCTCGGGCGGAACAACCGCCCTGGCCCCCACCGTCGATTACTACCTTCAGATGCGGCTGAAGGCTCCTGTCGTCTTTTCACAAGAGATGGTCGCGGCATCATATGCTGCAGAAATATTGCCACTTATCGACAAGGTAGCCGAAGATATCCATGGCGAGGGTTTTATACGTCCCTACCTGGAGAATCGCCCGCCCCCGGACGTGTGGCCCAATTGGACGGCGCGGTCCACACAGGAGTGGGAAACTCTCATGAAGAAGTACGGGATCGACACCATCATCGTCAGACGGGAGGATTCCTTGAATCTCCCGCTGCTGGCCGAGGACGAGAAATACCGGGTTTACAAGCGCCCGTAGCTGGCTGCTCCATGCGCTTTTCGAGGAACCAGGAGTACCTGAGAAGGGGCTTCCTCCCTGAGTGCATCTGGCAACGAGTGGTGCCGCAACGGTTTTTGACTACAAAACGGCGTTCACTTCTCAGAGAAGACGGTCAGAATGCCCAGGCGCAGACTTTCAACAAGGGTTTCTTGTCCGTGCTGACTTCGGTGCTGTGGCGCCAAGGGACTGCCTTCGCAGCGGCCAAACCGAAAACATCGTCTTCATGCTGGCCGACGCCCTGGCCATGCTCACACGGCTTTCCGGCCGGGCGCACCTTGTCATTACCGGCTGCTGCCTAGCCCTGCCCGGCAGGCCGGAGCCGC
>DIVX01000138.1 GCA_002422505.1 Desulfovibrio sp. UBA6121 | reverse complement strand
CAATGGTATACTCGGATTCTACGAGCCACCAGGGTCAACAGGCAAGGGGGGGGGTAAGTAGCCGGGATGCCACAACCAGATCTTGTCTTGGGAGGCCCGTGCCAGACGGGTATGCTCAGCGGCTTTGAGTCGATTGGAAAGCTGGCCGCGATCACGCTGGGCCCCAGCGCGGGCAGCATCTGCTACCAGGTAGACCCGTCGAGCCACGGCGAGCCCGAGTTCATCCAGGACGCCGGTACCGCTGCCCGGCGCGTCATCCAGCTTCCAGACCGCGTAGAGGACGTGGGCGCCATGATCATGCGCCAGACGCTCTGGCGTATGAAGGACGAGCTCGGTGATGGCGCGGCAACATGTGGCGTGCTGGCCATGTCTATCGCACGCGAGATGCAGCGGCTCGTAGCCGCAGGCGCTAACCCCATGATCCTGCGTCACGGCATCGACAAGGCCATCACCGCAGCCGTGCAGGCGCTCGACCGCATGTCCGTCCCATTGGAGGGTGAGAAGCGTATCGCGGCTGTGGCCAGCGCCGCTTCGGGCAGCGCCGAGATCGGCCGCCTGTTGGGTGAGATGTACGACGTGCTTGGCCCGCAGGCGAACATCGTGATCGAGCCCTACACCGCGACGATCCACGACCGGGCGTACCGTGAGGGCACCGTGTTCAAAGGCGGGTATGTCTCGCCCTATCTGATGAACGACAACCTGCGACGCATGGCCGTCCTGGACAACGTCCACATCGCTATCCTCGATATGGACATGTCGTCGACAGAGGCGGTCCTGCACGTGCTCAACGCGGTAGCACAGGCGGGCGGCAAGAGCCTGCTGTTGGTCTGTCGCTCGATGGGCGACAAGGGCATTACCATGCTGGCCTCGAACAATGAGCGCGGCTCGATCAAGTCGTGCGCCGTCAAGCTTGTCGATGTGGGCGAGTTGCGTCAGAACATCCTCACCAATATGTCGCTGCTGACGGGCGCCGAGTTCATCACCGACAAAGTCGCGCAGACCTACAAAGACCTCAAGCCTGAGAGCTTTGGCTTTGCCACACGTGTGAACGTGACCCGCGAAAAGACCACTATCATCGGGGGACGCAGCGACAAGGCGGCTCTGCGCCAGCGCGCCCAGGAGTTGCGCGCGATTCTCAAGCGCACGCCGCACCCCACAGATCGCGAGCACCTGCGCATTGCCATCTCGCAACTTTCCGCTGGCATCGGCGAACTGCGCATCGGCGCACTGACCGAGATGGACCGCAAGCGGCAGACCGAGATCGCCGAGGTAGCCATCCGCACCGTCTCGTCCTGTATCGAAGGCGGCATTGTCCCCGGGGGTGGGGCGGCCTTTTTGGACTGCATCCCCAGCGTGCTGGCCGTGGACGCCGCGCCGGGCGATGAGACCTTTGGCGTCCAGCTGGTGGCCCGTGCGCTCGAAGCGCCCATGCGCCAGATTGTGGCCAACGCGGCCGTGCATCCGCCGCTGGCCATCAACGAGGCGCGTAAGGCCGGGCCCGGCCATGGCTTCGATGTGCGCAGCAAGCGCATTGTTAACATGATAGACGAAGGCATTGCCGATTCTGCCTTTGTCACGCGCAACGCGTTGGAGCGCGCGGCCAGCGCAGCAATCATGGTACTCACGACGAACGCTATCGTACTGCATCGCAAACCTGAGGAGGTTGTTCACCCATGACCATCGCCCAAGAAGCCCTCAAGGAAACCACGAGCGTCTGGCAGCGCATTGGCCCGATCGCCCGCGGAGGATCGGTGTTCGGGTTTGCCATTTCGCCGCTGGCAGACCATCCACGCCTGTTCGCTGCCACATCCTGCGGCGTTTATCTGTCTGACGACAACGGCGCCTCGTGGCAGCAGAACCTGAACGGCCTGACCACACCGTTGCTCTCAACACTGGGTGTGGGCAACAACGGCGCGTTGTTTGCCGGGTCACTCAACGGCGAGCTCTTTTATTCGCTCACCCTGGGCCTCACGTGGGAGAAATCGCGCGCCGCGTTGGATGCAGCCGCACCGGTGACCGCCATCGTCTGCTCGCCCAACATCAAGGATGACGGCACGGTTTTCGCGGCTACCGACGGCGCGGGACTGCTGGTGAGCCGCAGCACAGGCGTTGCCTACGAGAGCAGCAGCTTTGGTCTCAACAACGTCAGCGTGCTGGCGTTGGCCACCTCGCCCGACTGGTCCGACCGCGAGGTCATGTTCGCGGCGACGCCCGAGGGTGTGTTCGTCTCGCGCAACGGCGGCCGTGCCTGGCGCGAGACCGAGTTGATGCTGGACGACGACGTCGTCGCTGCGCTGGTCATCAGCCCCAGTTTCGAGGACGACCACACAGTTTTCGCCAGTACCGAGGGGGGCCAGCTCTACTGCTCACGCAACGAGGGCCACAGTTGGGATCTGCTGCAGGAGAGCGTGGGCGAAGGCGCCCTGAACGCGCTCTGGATTGCCCCCGACGGCAGCCGTATGGCGGCAGGCGTCGGCGCTGGCCTGTACATCTCGAGCGACCAGGGCGAAACCTGGGAACGCGCCGCGGACCTGCCCAGCGATGTGCTCTCTATCGTTGGTGACGACAAGATTCTGCTGGTGGGCATGCACGACGCCGGTATCTGGACCTCGGCCGACGGCGGGCGCACCGTGGTGGATGGGTCCGAGGGCTTTGCGGCGCGCGGCTTTGCCCAACTGTACGTCAACGACGGCCAGTTCTACGCCCTTGGCCCGCAAGAGGGGCTCTGGGTCTCGCCGGACCGTGGCCAGTCGTGGGAGATACTGCCCGCGCTCCAGCCTTACCTGCCGCTGACCTGCTTGGCGATCGCCCCCGACGGCGCACTGCTCGTGGGCAGCCAGCAGGACGGCATCCTGCGCTCTGCCGACCAGGGCGCCTCGTGGGAGCTGGTCTACGAGGGTGTGGGCGTCCAGGCCATCTCGCTGGCCCCCGACAAGGTCGGACTTGCCGGCACCATCGATGGCACGCTGCTGGCCAGCCTCGACGGCGGCCTCACCTGGAACATGGCCCAGACGCCTTGCGAGAACCAGGCCATCTTGGCGATTGTGCCATCAACCACCTATGAACAGGACAGCACGGTGTTGATGGGTTCGTCGATCGTCTCGGCCGGGGCGGGCGATGCGCGCGTCATCCTGTGGCGTTCCACCGATAGGGGCGCGACATGGCGTCAGATCACGGCGCAGACCACCGATGCGCGCTGGCTCGACATCGCCATGCCCAGCGGCGTCGCCGAGAACGCCGCCTCTCAGGCCATCTTGGCCACCGGCCCCTACTGCCTGCGTCCGCTGCGCCGCGCCAAGGACGTCTGGATCAGCACGCACGTCGATCCCAACGGCGCCAATACGCTCAGTGTTGTGGCCATCAACGAGGTCGACAACAACGGCATGATCTTTGCGGCGACCGGCGCCGGCATCTACCGCTCGATCGATGGCGGGCGCACCTGGCAGCGCTATCGCGAGGGGATGACCAACAGCAGCTTTGTGAGCATCATCGCCACACAAGACGAGGGCGTCCACACACTCTACGCCCTGAGCCTGGGTGGCGTGCTCTGGAAGCGCGCGCTCAACTGACCGTCTGAACGTCTGACCGAGGGGAGGCGTGCCAGCCGGCCGCCTCCCCTTTTCTGACCGGCGCAGCCGCCGCCCCACCGCGGTTCGACGACGCGCCGTCTCACGAAAGCGCAGGATCATGGATCGCATCTATGTGGCCCTGGACCTCGAGACCACCGGGCTGGACCCCGACCGTGACCAGATCATCGAGATCGGCATGGTCCGTTTCCGGGGCGACGAGGTCCTGGAGACCTATTCCAGTCTCGTGCGCGCCGAACGCGCCATCCCGCTGAAAACCCAGCAGCTCACCGGCATCTCGCAGGATGAAGTGGATCAGGCGCAACCCGTGCGCGCCTTTCACGGACGCGTCCTGGCTTTCCTGCAGAACTATCCGGTGGTGGGCCACTCCATTGAGCAGGACCTCGCTTTTCTGAGAAAGCAGGGCCTCAGCGTCAACAACCTGGCGATCGACACCTTTGAGCTGGCCACTATCCTGCTCCCACACGCTGAACGCTACAGCCTGGCACATCTGTCGCAGGTGCTGGGCCTCGACGTGTCTGAGCACCACCGCGCGCTGGCCGATGCAGTGGCCAGCAAGGACCTCTTTCTGGCGCTGGTCGCCCAGGCGCAGCAGTGGGACCCGGCCATCTGGGAGGAGGTTGTGCGCCTGGCGCAGGGCACACAATGGCCCCTGACGGGTGTGTTTCGCGATCTTGTGACCTCGGCGCGCTCCACGGCGCCGCTCGGCACGACAGGTACCAGCGCGCAGCATCAATCCCCGGCGCCGCGCCTGCGGCGTCTCTACGGCAAGCCCGAGGGCGAGCTGCCGCCCCTGGAGCCTACCCCCGAACCGGTGCCGCTCGACGCGAGCGCACTGGCGGCGCTGATCGAGCCAGGCGGGCCCTTTGAGGAAAAGTTCGCGGGGTACGAGTACCGACCCGAGCAGGTCGAGATGTTGCGCGGCGTGGCCGACGCATTCAACACGCCGGCGCATTTGCTGGTAGAGGCGGGCACCGGCATCGGCAAGTCGGTGGCCTACCTGATCCCGGCACTCTACTATGCTGTGGCAAATGGGCGACGCGTCGTCGTCTCCTCCAACACCATCAACCTGCAGGAGCAGCTCTATACCAAAGACCTGCCCGACCTGCAACGGATCTTGCCCATCACCTTTAGCGCAGCCCTGCTCAAGGGACGCAACAACTATCTCTGCCTGCGCCGGCTGCACGCCTTGCGCCGCGTGCGTCAGTTGGATGCGAGCCAGGTGCGTGCCATCGCCAAGATACTGGCCTGGCTGCCGCAGACAACCGCCGGCGACCGCTCCGAACTGGTGCTGATCGACCGCGATCAGGACACCTGGCAACTGGTCCAGGCAGAGTCCGACACGTGTATGGGCGACCGCTGCCCCTACAACCAGCGCCGCGAGTGCTTTTTCTACCGCGCCAGGAGCCGCGCCGAACGCGCCCACCTGGTGGTGGTGAACCACGCCCTGTTGTTGAGCGACCTGGCGCTGGAGAGCCGCATGCTCCCCGAGTACAAACACGTGATCGTCGACGAGGCCCACCACCTGGAAGAGCAAGCCACCGACCAGTTCGGCTTTCAGATCGGCCAGCGCGACCTGTCCGCGTACCTGAGCAGCCTGAGCCACGCCGAGGGACTGGTGTCCGGCGGCCTGCTGGCAGAGATACCAACGCTGCTGCGCGAGGGCGCCGTCGCACCCGAGGCCCGGCTCGACGTCAATCTGCGCCTCGAGTCGCTGAACGGCCAGGTGGACCGCGCCCAGCGACGTCAGCACGAGCTGTTCAACACGCTCGATGGCTTTCTGGGCAGCCAGACCCCGGAGACAGGCGGTGGCCAGAACGGCGCGTCCGGCCCGGGCTATGACCAGCAGATGCGCCTCACCAGCGGCACACGGGCCCAGCCCGAATGGTCAGACATCGAGGTCGCCTGCCAGAACCTCACCACGGTATTCGAGGAGCTGCTCAAGGAACTCGACGCGCTCAGCAGCCAGCTCGACAAGCTGGAAGTGGGCGGCTCGCCCGAGGCCGACGAGACGCTGCAGAACCTGCGCGCGAGCGCGAGCCATGGCGCAGAGATCTGTGCCAACATCGAACGCATCCTGCTCGAACCCGATGCGCAGGGCATCTACTGGATGTCGGTATCAGCGCGACGCGGCGAGGTCACGCTGTGCAGCGCGCCACTACACGTCGGCAATCTGCTGTCTGAGCGGCTATTCGCCGAAAAGGACTGTGTGGTGCTTACCTCGGCCACGCTGCGTTCCGGCAAGAGCTTCAAGTTCATCCGCGAACGCCTGGGCTTGGAAGAACCCAACGAGTTGGCCGTGGACTCGCCGTTCGACTATCAGAGCGCCGCGCTGCTGTACGTGCCCAAGGATATCCCGGAGCCGAACCAGCCCTACTATCAAAAGACGGTCGAGAAAGCCATCGTCGACATCGTGCGCGCCACCGAGGGGCGAGCGTTGGTGCTCTTTACCTCCAACAGCCAGCTGAATGCGACCTATCGCGCCATCCAGCGCCCGCTCGAGCAGGAGGGCATCGTGGTCTATGGCCAAGGGCTGGATGGCTCGCGACGCCAGATCCTGGAGAACTTTCGCGGCACGCCCCGGTCGGTACTGCTCGGCACGCGCAGCTTTTGGGAGGGCGTCGACGTGGTGGGCGAGGCGCTCTCGTGCCTCATCATCACGCGGCTGCCCTTCGCCGTGCCCACAGATCCCATCCTGACCGCTCGCGCCGAGACCTTTGAGGATCCCTTTAACGAGTTCTACCTGCCGGAATCAATTCTGCGCTTCAGACAGGGCTTTGGCCGCCTGATCCGCAGCAAGAGCGACGTGGGCATCGTGGTAGTGCTCGACAAACGGCTCATCACCAAGGCCTATGGCCCCACGATCCTGCGCTCGCTGCCGCCCTGCCTGATGCGCCAGGGACCGCTGGAGAGCCTCCCCGAGCGCGCGCGCGCCTGGCTCGATCCCACGACCCGCAGGTAGCGTCGCATCGCAACCCGCTCACCCCGCATGATCGTCCACGGTACCCCGGATGTGCCGGGCGCGGCAGACCGCCTGGCCCACCGGTTTTGGCCCGTGGAACAAGTCGGCCTATAATATAACTCGTCAATCTCTGATCGGAGGGTTTCTGCATATGATCGGTGTTACTGAAATGCGTCGTGGCGTTACCGTAGAAATCGACGGCAACTTGTGGCGTGTGCTCGAGTACGAGCACTATAAACCTGGCCGTGGCAACGCCATCATCCGCACCAAGCTGCGCAATCTGCGCACTGGCGCGACCATCAGCCGCAACTTTACCTCGGGCGAGCGCGTCCAGGATGTCCGTCTGGACCATCGCAACGTGCAATACCTGTACAATGACGGTGACCTGTATACCTTTATGGACGTCGACACCTTTGAGCAGCCCTCGATCTCCAAGTCGGTGATCGAAGACAAACTACCTTACCTCAAAGAGGGGATCACGCTCGAGTTCGAAGAGTACGAGGGCGAGCCCATCGACATCGAACTGCCGATCACGGTAGACCTTGAAGTGGTCGACACGCCCCCGGGATACGCCGGCGACACTGCCACCGCCGCGAGCAAAGACGCCATCTGCGAGACCGGCCTCAAGTTGCAGGTTCCGCTGTTCGTCAAGACGGGCGACGTCATCCGCGTGGATACGCGCACCGGCACCTATCAGACGCGCGTCTAGCATTGACACATACAGAAAACCCAGGTTCCGCGTGCTGCGCGGAACCTGGGTTTCTTTTTCCCACCACCCGGCTATAATGCCGCCAAGCTTACACTGCAGAGGAGGAGACAACCCCTGGACACACTCGATACCGCTCGACTGATCGTAGAAGCCATCTCGGGCAAGATGGGCAGCGACATTTTGCTGCTCGACATCTCTGAGGTCACGCTGCTGGCCGACTATTTCGTGATCGCCACGGGCGAGAGCACGCGCCAACTGGATGCCCTGGCCAACGAGGTCCGTGTACAGGTCAAGGCCAAGGCCGGACAACTGCCGCATGCCACCGAGGGCAAGCCCGATTCCGGCTGGGTGCTGATGGACTATGGCGCGCTGGTGGTGCACCTGTTCTCGCCCGAGCAACGCGCTTACTACCAGCTCGAGGAGCTCTGGAGCCGGGCGCGCACGGTGGTGCGCATCGCCTAGCCGGTGGTCGTCGGCAGTGGGCCGCGCGCCAGATCTAACGCATAGACCAGACTCAGGGCGTCGTTGCCAAAGTAGCGATCCAGCGTGCCGGCAAAGCCGTAGCCGCGCCTGGTGAACAGCCGGATCGCGGGTTCGTTCTTGGGCTGCAGTACAACCGTGATGCGCCGCAAACCGCTGCCGCGCGCCCACGCTTCGGCCGCGTCCAGCAGAGAGGTGGCCACCCCCTTGCGCCGCTGCGCGCGATCGACCACCAGGTGCTCGATGGCGCCCGACCACTGCCAGTGTGACACCGTCAGGTCCAGAAAGCCCAACATGGTGGCAAACTCATCGGCCACCAGGAAGCATTCCTTGCGCTGCCAGTCCTCGCGCAGATCCGACAGACTGCGTGGGTAGGGCAGTGCCATCGCGCGCGGCAGGCGCACCCGCCGCATGTCCAGCGCCATGTGATCGAGCCCCATGGTCTGTTCGATCTGCCAGACGCGGTCCGTGCTCGACGCCGCATCCAGCTTGACGCAGCGGTCGAGATCAGTGATGGTGGCTGGGCGGATACGCATGCTCTCCCTCGTCTTGCGAGATCCTCGCCTGTTGATGCGGTCAGTGTTCTAGAGCGAGCGCCGTCCGGGCGCGTTGGTGCCCGGCACAGCCGTTGTCTCCAGCAGCGCGGTCACCAGAGCGCGTCCATCGATGTTCTTGAGCCGCGCAGACGGACTCACGATGATGCGGTGCGCGAACGTCGGTCACGGGCGTCCTCCAGACTTGCCGGTGCGTGTACGGCGCGCTAGGGTTGGCCGGTAAAGACGAACCTGAGCACGGCCCAGGCCACGAGGCCGAGGATACACAGCCAGATCAGGGTGCGCAGGCGCAAGGCTGAGCGCTTTGGCGCCGGGGGCGGCGGCGCAGCCTGTGGCGCACGGCGCCGCCTGCGCACGCTGCGCGCCCAAGCCCACAGCAAAACCAACGCCACGGCCAGAACCAGGCCCTGCTCGATGCCGGTCATCGTCGTACGTGCACTCCTGTCGAATGCGGGCCGCGCGTGGTCCCAGGCCCTCGCCCTGACACGGCGCGAATTATAGCACGCCGTGCCAGCACGGCCAAGGCGCAGAGCGAGCGTCGGCGGGCCCTCGCGTGGTCGTCTGCCGCATGCACGTTCCACATCAAGCCCGATATCCGCGCCGGGAACCAGCCTTCACTCGGCGATGGTGTTTGACGCCAGCGTCCGCTGTTCGCATAATGCCCCTACAGAACGTTACGGCAGGAGGCACTCGTGCAGACAAACGACAGGCTGCATCACAAAGTGGTTTTGGTCGACTATGATCCGGCGTTGTTTGCCCCGATGGGCGACGAGGCCGAGCGCTTGGCAGCCGTGGGCGCGCGCTGGGAGGTCTCAGAGTGCCGTACGGCCGAGCAGACGCTGGCGGCCGCGCGTGATGCCGTCGTAGTGGTGGTGCAGTCGGTGCGCCCCCTGCTGACGCGCGACGTGATCGCACAGCTGCCAGCGGCGCGCTGCCTGATCCGCGCCGGCGCCGGCTACGACAGCATCGACTACAAGGCAGCCACCGAGTACGGCAAGATGGTATGCAACACGCCCACCTATTGCACCGGCGACGTGGCCGACCACGCCGTAGCTCTGATGTTGGCAAGCGTGCGGCACGTGGCGCGCTTGGACGCCGCCTATCGGCGCGGCGAGTATGCCCGCGCCCTGGCGCGGCCCACGCGCCGCGTATACGGCACCACGCTGGGGCTGATCGGCTATGGGCGCATCGGCCATGCCGTGGCGCAGCGCTTGCGCGGCTGGGACATGCGCGTGCTGGCCTGCGACCCCTACATCAGCGCGGACTATGGCAGCGAATGGGGCGCTCAACTCGTCTCGTTGGAGGACCTGCTGACGCAGAGCGATTTCATCAGCCTGCACTGCCCGCTCGACGACAGCACGTTCCACATCCTGGGGCCCGAGCAGTTCGCGCTCATCAAGCCGGGAGCGGTGCTGGTGAACACCGCGCGCGGCCCGCTGATCGACGAAGCCGCGCTGGTCCCGGCGCTCCAGTCGGGCCGCATCCTGGCCGCCGGCCTCGACGTCACCGAGCAGGAGCCGCTCCCGCCCGATTCGCCGTTGCTGCAGTTGGACAACGTCATCCTCACGCAGCATATCTCGGCCAACTCGGAGGAGGCGCGTGCCGACCTCTACCGGCTGATCTGCGAGATCTCGGCGGACGTGGTGCAGGGGCGTGTGCCACAGTTCGTGGTCAATCCCGAGGTGCTGAACAAATAGACGGGGTCCGGGGGCGAGGTTCGCGCCAGAGATGCAAATGGCACGGATGTCGGCGAACGCCAACCATCCGTGCCATTCAGTTGAGACGACGTCAGGCCTGATCCGGCGCGGGCGGCTCGTCGGCGGCCGGAGCGGGCGGCTGCCAGGGCTCGCCCGGCGCATAGACCATCGATGGGCGGCGCAGTTTGCGCCGGATGATCAGGAATGATGCGAACAGCAGCACGCAGATGATCGAGATCCACTGCGCGGTGGGCATGCCAAAGATGATCCAGGCATCGGGCCGCTGGAACTCGGTGAAAAAGCGCACCACCGGGTAAATGATAAAGTACAGGAAAAAGACGTCGCCATACATGCGGTTCTTGCGCCAGTTACGCGCCAGATAGATCAGGATGGCAAAGCCGATAAAGCAGAGCACCGACTCGTACAGGAACGTGGGGTGGAAGCGCTCGTAGGTCATGAACTGCTCGAGGCGATGGTCGGGCTCGATGTAGATCGCCCACGGCAGGTCGCTGGGATAGCCGTACAGCTCCTGGTTAAAAAAGTTGCCCCAGCGGCCGATGGACTGGGCCAGCAGCAGGCCCGGCGCGACATAGTCGGCCCACTCCAGAAAGCGCAGCTTGTAGTGGCGGCAATAGAGCCACAGACCCAGCGCGCCGCCGGCCACGGCGCCATAGATGCCAAAGCCCTGCATCTGCAGTCCGAAAATCTGGCCCAGGTTCTGGCGATAGTAGGCCCACTCGTCGATGACATGATACAGACGCGCGCCGATGATGCCTGTCACCAGACAGATGATGAGCAGGTTCCAGGCGATCTCGGGATCGTGCCCGTTACGTCGCGAGAGGCGGCTGGCGATGTACGCCGCCAGCGTCGCGCCAGTCACGATCAGCACGCCGTACCAGTAGACCGTAAAGGGGCCGATGCTGAATATCTCGGGGTTGGGTGCTTTCATGGACTCCTCCGGGGTGAACGCGCGCTTCGACGCCGCCTGTCAAGCCGTGCGGATCGCAGCCCGCATTCTACTCCAGACCCCCGTAGACTGCAATACTCGCAGGCTGATCCGGCTTCTGCATTGCCGTCAGCCACAACCCTCTCTGACAATGGAGCGTATGACATGATCAAGCAACCGAATTCGCGCGGCTGTTTCCTGTGTGGCCTGCAGAACCCGATCGGGCTCAAGCTGGCCTTTTACGAGGACCAGGACAACCGCTGCATCGTGCACTTTACGCCGCACGAGCACCTGCAGGGCTATCCGGGCGTGCTGCACGGCGGCATCATCTGCGCGCTGCTGGACGAGACCATCGGTCGCACCCTGGTGCACGACGACCTGTGGGCGATGACGGCAGAGCTCAATGTGCGTTTCATCAAACCGGTGCCACTGGATCAACCGCTGACCGTCATCGGTGAGCTGGTGCGGCTGCAGAGCCGGCTGGTACGGGGTCGCGGCGAGTTGCGCCTGGCCGATGACAGCGTGGCGGCCACCGCAGAGGCCAAGTACATCCTGCTGCCCGCCGACAAGACGGCTCAGTTCCGCGACGAGCTCGGCTTTTGGCAGGTAGTGCCTGACGCGCAGGAGCCGGTGCCCTGAAACCCAACGAGCGCTCAGCCCGTAGTATATGCAGGCCGCGAACATGGGCGGCTTTGTGATGTATTCCTATCGTCTGGAGGTTCAAGATGGAGACCAAAACGCGTAACAGCAATGTTTGGATCGTGATTCTGGTGATCGTTGGCCTGATCGGCAGCTTTGTGGTGGGCGGGCTGACCGGGGGCGCGGTGGGTTGGGCGCTGGGGCGCAGAGCAATGACGCGCGAGCTGTGCGCACCCACTTGGGTCGAGCCGGAGCGACTCGAGGAGATCCCCCCCGCGCCGGAACCCGAAAGGGCACCGATGGAGCCCTGGATGCAGAGCGGCGCGCTGATCACGCAGGTCGTGACCGACAGCCCTGCCGAAGAAGCCGGGCTGCAGGTCGGCGAGATGATTACCGCTGTGGACGGCGAGACACTCGACAGCGAGAACGAGTTGGCAGAGCTCATCGGCCGGCGGCAGCCCGGTCAGGTGGTAGAGTTGACCGTCGTATCGAGGGGCCGCGGGCGCGATAGTCGCAAGGTGCGCGTGACGCTCGACGGCACGATTGTGGATGGCCGCGAATTCGGCTGGCTCGGGATCAAATACTATTTCATCGACATCGAGTGATCCCAGCAGCCAGTGACCTGTGGGCTAGGGCCGGAAGGCTTTGCGCCCCTGCGATCTGAATCGGTTTGCCTCCGTTCTCCCGATATGTGCCGGGCCGCGTCTCTTGACACGCGGCCCGGGCCGTACTATACTGTCGACAATCGAAGAGTTCGCTTGCCCAAAGGCTGTGAAGGAGAGAGTAGCCTGGCGGGAAGCCCACAGGGAGGGGGGATCATCGACTGCAAGTCCCCCCGGGTGGAAGCCAGGTCAAGTTCGCTCTGGAGCCGACGGCTGAAGGCAGCCCCGACGGGCTCGCTGTGTAGGTCGCTCCGGTGCCGGCCGTTATCCGGAAGCCCGATCGGCCGCCAGAGTGCGCGCCGTCGGGAGTGAGTGGGCCCCGCAAGGGGCCAATCGGGGTGGTACCGCGGAGTGCAGCTGCAACTTCGTCCCTGCGACGTTGCGGCTTTTTTTGTGCCTGCGCCGCGCCCAAATGCGCGGGAACATTACGAATCTGACGAATGAAGCGAATGGCACGAATAAACAGCCAAGTGGGGCAGTAGCGTGTGATTCATCTTGTTGAGTGCATCTGAAAGTGGAGGGCTGGAACATGTTGGCTGAACTGCGATCGCTGCAGAACACCGCCTTGCAAGAGTTGGCCGGCGTAGAGTCGCCCGAGGCGCTGGAGACCTGGCGCCAGAGCTTCCTCGGCAAGAAGGGCCAACTGACCACGCTGCTGCGCGGTCTGGGCGCGCTGCCGGCCGAGCAGCGCCCCGAGGCCGGACGCATGGCCAACGAGACCAAGCAGGCGCTGGAGGCGGCCTACGCCGAGCGCGAAGAGGCGCTACGCGGGCAGATGGCCGAGCGCGACCTGACCGCCAGCGCGCTGGACGTGCGCCTGCCCGGCCGCCCGCCCGCCCTCGGACACCTGCACATCAGCACACAGACGCTGCGCGAGATCTATGCCATCTTTGGCAGCATGGGGTTCGACATCCTCACCAGTTCAGAGGTGGAGGATGACGTCACCAACTTTCAGATGCTCAACATCCCGCCCGATCACCCGGCGCGCGATATGTGGAGCACCTTTTACCTGACGCGTCCCGGCCTGCTGCTGCGCACGCATACCTCGCCCGGGCAGATCCACGCCATGCACAAGTATCACCCGGAGCCGTTCCGCGTGATTTTGCCGGGCAAGTGTTACCGCTACGAGCAGGTGACCACGCGCAGCGAGGAGCAGTTCCACCAGGTAGAGGGCATGGCCGTAGGGCGCAACATCACCATGGCCGACCTGAAGGGCGTGCTGGCGCACTTTGCGCACCGCATGTTCGGCAGCGAGCGCGCTGTGCGCTTCCGCCCGAGCTACTTTCCCTTCACCGAGCCCAGCGCCGAGGTCGATATCTCGTGCATGTTGTGCGGCGGCGAGGGCCATGTGGCGGGCGAGCCCTGCCGCGTGTGCAAGAAGACCGGCTGGGTGGAGATTCTGGGCTGCGGCATGGTGGACCCCAACGTGTTCCGCGCCGTGGGCTACGACCCGGAAGCCTACACCGGCTTCGCCTTCGGCCTTGGCGTGGAGCGTGTGGCCATGCTTAAGTACGGCATTGGCGATTTGCGCATGTTCTTTGAAAACGACGTGCGTTTCCTCGAACAGTTTTCGTAGTATTTCAAGCGCCCCGCGACCCGCCTCTCGCTTCCCCGCATCACAGGGGGCGGCGAAGGGCAGGGAACCGGGGCGCATTTGTCCTACCGGGGTGCGATGAAGCCCCCTCAAGCCTTTGGCGAGGCGGTTATGCTCATCAGTTTGCAGTGGCTCCGCGAGTTTGTGCCCTTCACCGGCACCGTGCAGGAACTGGCCGAACGGCTGACCATGCAGGGCCTTGAGGTCGAGGCCATCATCGATCCTTTTGCGTCCATCGCAAAAATCGTGGTGGGCCACGTGGCCGAGCGCACCCCCCACCCGGAGAGCGACCACCTCTCCGTGTGCACGGTGGACGTGGGCGGGCCGGAAGCCCTGCAGATTGTTTGCGGCGCGCCCAACGTGGCGGCCGGGCAGAACGTTCCCGTGGCGCTCATCGGCACCAGCATGCCCGGCGGCATGGAGATCAAGAAGGCCAAGCTGCGCGGCGTCGTCTCCACCGGCATGATCTGCTCCGAACGCGAGCTGGGCCTTTCCGAAGAGCACGACGGCATCATGGTGCTGCCCGCGTCTTTGCGCCCCGGCCAGCTGCTCACCGAGGCCCTGGGCCTGGAGCGCGAGGTGCTGGAGGTCGGCATCACCCCCAACCGGGCCGACTGCCTCTCCGTGCTGGGCATTGCCCGCGAGACCGCGCTGGGCTTTGGCCTGCCGCTCACCATGCCCGCGCTGAACCTTAAGGAAGACCCCGCCGCAGGCAACGCCGCCCAGGCCGTGCGCCTGGAAATAGCCGATGGCGAGCTGTGCCCGGTCTACCGCGCGCGCGTGCTTACCGGGGCCAGAATCGGCAAAAGCCCGGACTGGATGCGCTACCGTCTGCTGGCCATCGGCCAGCGGCCCATCAGCAACATCGTGGACGTCACCAACTATATTTTGATGGAGCTGGGCCAGCCCCTGCACTCCTTTGACCGCGCGCTGCTCAAGGGCGACGTGATCCGCGTGGCCCCCGCGAGCGACGGGCAGACCATTACCACCCTGGACGGCCAGGAGCGCAAGCTGCTGGGCAGCGACCTGCTCATTTGGGACGCCGAGCGCCCGGTGGCCCTGGCGGGCGTCATGGGCGGCGCAAATTCCAGCATCACCGATGCCTCCACCGAGGTGCTGCTGGAGTGCGCCATTTTCCGGCCCGGCACCATCCGCAAAACCGCCCGCAGGCTGGCCCTGCCCAGCGAGTCCAGCTACCGCTTCGAGCGCGGCGTGGACCAGGTGGGCAGCGTGTTCGCCCTGGAGCGCGCGGCGCAGCTCATGGCCGAGGTCTCCGGCGCAAAGGTCATGGCGGGCGTGGCCACGGCCGAGCCCAAGCCCTGGGCCCCGCGCGAGCATATTTTCCGCCTGGAACGCTGCAACGCGCTGCTGGGCATCAGCCTCACCGCGGAGTTTTGCCGCAGCACCTTGACCGGCCTGGGCTGCAGCGTGGATGACAGCGACGCCGCCTGCTGGCGCGTGGGATCGCCCCCGCACCGGCTGGACCTGGAGCGCGAGGTGGACCTTTTTGAGGAATGCGGGCGCGTGCATGGGCTCGACCGCATCCCCGCCGTGCTGCCCAAGATTTCCAAGTCGCTCGATTCCGTGCAGATGAGCGACACCGAGTTCGGCTTCATCCAGGCGCTCAAGGCCTGGGGCGTGGGTTCCGGCCTGCGCGAGGCCGTGAACTACAGCTTTGTGGGCACGGAGGACCTGGACCGCCTGAACCTGCCGGTGGAAGGCCGCATCAAGATTGCCAACCCGCTCTCCGAGGATCAGAACGTGCTGCGCACGGAGATTGCGCCGGGCCTGCTCAACAACGTGCGCCACAACCTCGCCCAGGGCAACGCCAGTTTGCGCCTGTTCGAGGTGGCCAAGGCCTTTGTGGAAGACGCCGCCAGCGATACCGGCGCGCGCGAGAATTCCCGCCTGGGCGTGCTGGTGCACGGCGCGCGGCACAGCCAGGAATGGCCGTGGGAGCAGAGCGAGGCCGACTATCTGGACGTGAAGGGCCTGGTGGAGAATTTGCTGGCGCACCTGCGCCTGGGCGCGGGCAGCTACGTGCTGGAGCCGGAGCACCCCTACCTTGCGCCCTGCGTGCGGGTGGAGGTGGCCACCAAGGCCGGGCCGAAGCTGGTGGGGCGCATTGGCCGCGTGGAGCCCAAGATTGCCGATGCCTACCACGCCCGCAAGGAAGTGTGGCTGGCCGATCTGGACGTTGACCTGCTGCGCGCGCTTTCCCGCGCCACCAAGCCGAGCTTCAAGAGCCTGCCCAAGTTCCCGCCCGTGCGGCGCGATGTGACGGTCATTTGCCCGGCCACGCTGCACGCGGAGGCGGTGGAAGCGGCCATCCGCGAGCTGAAGCCGAAGAACCTGGAGAGCCTGGCGCTGGTGGCTGTGTACGCGCCGGAGGCCGCTTCCGAGGACAAGGCCGCTTCCGACGGCAAGGCCGCAGAGCGCAACCTGACCTTCCGCCTTACCTACCGCCACGCGGAACGCACGCTGGTGGACAAGGAAGTGGACAAGGAGCACGGCAAGGTGCTCGCTGGCCTGCCGCAAAAGCTGCCGGTGCGCATCTAGCGCTTATTCCGAAACATATCCGCTCTGGCTACAGGGCAAAAGAGAGGGGAGTCCGAACGGGCTCCCCTTTTCTTTTTTATGAATCAATTGTTTTGAGAATGCTTGTCACAATGTGAGAAAGGGCATCTGTTGACAATAAACTGCAATATACGTAATCTTGGTATCAGGATGGGGATAGGGCTGATTAGGCTCTCAATCCGTTGGGTTCTTCGGAACCCGTGGGAGGCTTGCCTCCTAATGCAGAGGCCTCCTCCAGACTGGCGAGCGAGCGTATGCACAGTGCCGCGTATACGTGGTATTCGTACCACGACACGACTAGGTAGTGAGCTATGCAGACTTAGACCGGCCTGAGAGAAGGCCGGAATATGTTGAGGAGGGCAGACAAACACGTAGCTCCCCAGCGCAGTGAGTACCTTTCGGCGAGAGAGGCGGCCTTTTGGCCAGCCGTCGAAAAAGGTGGTGAAGCTCATGCGCGTCAAAATGTCTCCATCTCGCTACGTGGTGTTGCTTGCTTCGCTTAAGCGCGACCTTAAGGCTACCGGACCCCTGGACACGTGGAGCAAGGTGCTTATTGCCCTGGCTTTGTCTGACCAGTTCTGGAAGCTCTTGAACAAGCTCCTTGAGTTGGTAAGTAACTAATGCCCTCTTCAACTCTTCCGAAAATTCTAGGGATGGTTGTTGTATGCCGTTTGTACGCAAGGGTAGCTACCCAAAAAATCAGTGTTGCTTATACAAGGTGTCAACAAAAAAGAAGCTCGCAAATTTGATTGGTGTGACCCAAGAAGAATTGATTGATATTGCAAAAGACAATAGCATGTTATTTGAAACATTCCAGCTTGCTCCCGTCCCGCTACTTTCGCATCCACTCTTCATAAAAAAGGCGCGAGAAATTCAACGAGTCAAGCCTCCTCTTGCGCGTATCCACAAGAGGATTTTTCATTTGTTGCGTTATATGAAGACCCCTTGCTATCTGCACTCTGCTGTCAAGGGAAGGTCTTATGCAACAAATGTTCAAGCTCATTTGTTTGCTAGTGAAGCACTTAAGCTTGACATTAAGAATTTTTATCCTAGCATCGGCTGGATAAAAATATATAATTTCTTCGCTAAAACAATGTGTTGCCAGCCAGATGTTGCTTTTCTGTTGTCTAATGTTTGCTCGTATAAAGGACATTTGCCGACCGGATCAAGTTTAAGCCCACTCCTTTCGTTTTTCGTAAATGAGACAATGTTTAATTCTCTTGAGCGTGTGGCAAGAAATTTCGGTTTAGTTATGACAGTCTATGTTGATGATGTAATGTTTTCTGGAAAATACGTCGGAAGTGATTTTGAAAAGCGCGTTAAGAGTATTATTCAAGACCATGGCTATGAATGCCATAAAATGAAGAAATTTAAGAAAAACTCAGTTAAGCTAATCACTGGGCTGGCTATTCGCAATGGTAAGCTGGATATCCCCTTTCGAAGGTGCGCAAAAGTGCGGATACTGATGGAGGCAATTAAGTCAAATACGAATACGGTCAAAAGAGACAAATTGATTACCTCTCTCAGGGGAATGATAAATGAAATGAGACGATTCAACAATCGTTTTGCTCAGCATGTAATATGCACAGCTGGCTTGCAGCATTGAGCATTGGACATCTCACGAACAGTTGAATTCCTCCTCCCCCCTCCCCCTTCCCCCCCGGCATTTCCTCTGCTATGACTTTAAGAATGGAAGCAGGCGCGAGGGGAAAGACCTATAAGATCGGGCAGGCGGCCAAATTGCTGGACGTGAAGCCCTTTGTGCTGCGCTTTTGGGAAAGCGAGTTCAAGGACGTGCTGGTCCCCGTGCGCACCCCCAGCGGCCAGCGCGCCTACACCCAGGGCAACGTCGAACTCGTGCGCGAGATAAAGCGCCTGCTCTACGACGAAGGCCTGACCATCGAGGGCGCGAAAAAGCGCCTGCACCAAGCCAAGGGTCAAGCGAGCGGCCAGTTGGGCAGTCAGCCGGGCAGTCAGCCGGGCAATCAGCCGGGCAATCAGCCGGGCAATCAGCCAAGCGGCCAGACGCCGCCCCAGGCCCCGCTTGCATCCGCACCTCCCGCGCCTGCCCAGGCCGCGCCCGCGCAACATTTCGAGGCCCAGCCCGCGCTGCCCGGCCTTGCACGACCGGAACAGGTCGCCGCCGCCCAGGCCAGCGCCGCGCAGTTTGCCACCGCCCAGGCCGAAGCCAGGCGTGCCGCCGCGCAGCTTGCCGCCGCGCAGGAGGCCGCCGCCCAGGCCAGCGCCACCGCAGCCGCGCACGTCGCCACCGCCACACAGGCCGCCGCCCGCGCCACCGCCCGGGCCGATGCCCTTGCCCTTGTCCTTTCCGACCTGCAACAGGAACTCAAAGCCATTCGCGACCTGCTGGGTTAGGCCGCAGCACACCCAATCAGGAGGGCACATGCGTCTTCTCGTGCTCATTGGCGGCGCAGTCGCAGCATGCTTCGTGCTGGCCGCCGTCCTCTTCGCCGTCATGGTGGACCCCAACAAATACAAGAACGATTTCGCCACGCTGGTAAAGGAAACCACGGGCCGCGAACTGGTGTTCGAGGGCGACGTGAAGCTGACCTTTTTCCCGCGTCTGGGCATAGAAACCGGGGGCGTGCGCCTGAGCAATCCGCCGGGCTTCGACGACAAGCCGTTCTCCCGCGTGGAGCGCGCCAGCGTCAGCATCAAGCTGCTGCCCCTGCTCTCGCGCCGGGTGGAGGTGGGCCGCGTGTCGCTTGAGGGCCTGCAACTGCACCTTATGAAGGACGACGAGGGCCGCACCAGCTGGGCCGACATCACCGGACCGGACGAGCCGGAGGCCGCGAACAAGCCCGCAGGCTGGAGCCTGAGCGACGTGACCCTGGACGGCGTGCGCATCACCAACGCCAGCATTTTGTGGGAGGACCGCCTGCTGGGCGAAAGCTATGCCCTAAGCGGCCTGAACCTGGAATTGCAGGCCATTGGCCAGGGCAGGCCCAGCGGATTCAACGCCACTTTCCTGCTGCAATCGGCCAAGCCGCAGTTCTCCGCGCAGACCGAGCTGACCGGAACGGCCACGCTGAACGCGGCCGAGGCGCGGCATATCTTCAGTGATCTCAAGGTGAAGCTGGCGGCCACGGGCAAAGACGTGCCCGGCGGCAAGGGCGACTTTGAGTTCGCCCTGGCGGAGCTCAAAATAGACGAGGACAAGCAGACCGCCACGGGCACGGGCTTGGCGCTTTCCGGCTATGGGGCCAAGGCCACGGGCCAGTTCCTGGCCACCAACATCAAGAACGGGGCCGACGTGAAGGGCCGCCTCGACGTGCCGGACTTTAACGGCCGCCAGCTTTCCGCCGCGCTGACAGGCAAAGCGCCGGACACGGCGGACAGCGCCGCCTACGAACACATCACCGCCGCGCTGGAGTTCAAGACCGGCACCGGCTACACGGAAATTCCTAACTTTACCGCCAAGCTGGACGACGCCCACGTGGAGGGGCGCTTCCGCGTCACCGGGCTGGAGAAAAAGGCTTACAGCTTCAACGTGCGCATAAGCGGGCTGGACGCGGACCGCTTTTTGCCTTCCAAGAAGGCCGAGGAAGCGGCCAACGCGCAGCAGGGCGGCGCGGCCCACAAGGACGAGCTCTTCCCGGTCAAGGCCCTGCGCGAAATGAAGCTGGACGGCAAGATCACGGCGGAGCGCTTCAAGGTCAAGGGCTTGCGCTTCACCAGTCTTACCCTGCCGGTAATGGCCCAGGACGGCATTTTGGACGTGGGCCAGGTGGACGCCCGGCTGTACGACGGCACGCTCAAGGGCTTTCTGCGCGTGGACGTGCAGGGCGAGCGCCCGGCTGTGACGCTTTCCGCCGTGCTTGCGGGCGTGCAGCAAAAGCCGCTCTTCAGCGACCTTGCGGGCAAGGAGAGCCAGTTTGCGGGCACCATGACCCTGGACACGGTATCGCCCTTGGTGTGCCAGGGAAATTCGCTGCCCGCCCTCAAGCGCAGCGTTTCGGGCCGGGTGCGCATAGCGGTGCGCGACGGCGTTTTCCCGGGCGTGAACATCCTGGGCGTGGTGCGCGATTCCGGCAAGAAGGCCAAGGACGCGGTTTTGAGCGCCGGGGCCGAGGCAGGCGCGGAAAAGTCCACCCGGTTCGGCAGCATCGACGCCACGGCGGCGATCAATGCCGGGGTGGCCAGCATAAATGACCTGGACTTCAAGGCCCCGTTCCTGCGGGCGGATGGCCGCGGCACGGTGGACATAGCCACCAAGCAGACGGACATGACCCTGCACGCGCGCGTGGTGCCCAGCGCAGAAGGGCAGGGCGGCAGCAGCGGCCTGCTGGGCCTGGTGGTGCCCCTGCGCATAACCGGCCCGTATGATAATTTGAGCTTCAGCACCGACTACCTGCGCACCATAGGCAAGGGCGCGCTTGACGCAGTGGGCGGAGTGGTGCAGGGCATTGGGAATGTACTGACGGGCGGCGGCAAGTCGTCGCACCAGGGCGGCACGCCGGAAAAGAAGTCCGGCGGACTGTTGGATGGAGTCAAGAAGCTGTTTTAGAGGTTACATCTGAGAGGAGCATTCATGCAGCGTTTTGCATTTTTTGTCGATGGCTCGAACCTGTACGGTTCGCTGCGCACCATGAATCTTGAAATTGCAAATTATGGTCAATTATACGCGCATATCTATCGTGAAGCAGTAAAGGTTTGGCACGAGGTGACCTTGCAGACCACGCCTGCGGTGGCCCAGTTGCGCCGGGTGTACTGGTACGCCGTTGGTTCTGTGGACGACTGGGACCTCTCGGCCCCGCAATCGCGCTCGGCTTTGCGTTCGGCCTTTGTGCGCGACGCGGAAATACGCGCCCTGTGGATGACGCGCGTGTCCGTCAACAATCCGAACCTGCCCGAGGCCGAGCTTGAAGACGCCGCCTGGAACGCCTGCGCCAGCGACTTCCGCGAATGGTACGTGCAGAAGCTGCGCGCCATAGAGGGCATGCGCCGCTTCTACGCCGGGGTGCGCGCCTCCTCGGATCTCATCGACATCCGCGAGGCCGGGCACTGGAAGGTGAACTTTCTGCATCGCTGGGTGGAGGAAAAGGGCCTGGATACCGCCCTGGCCGTGGACATGGTGGCCCTGCAGGACAACTACGACGTTGCCGTGGTCGTTTCCGGCGACGCCGACGCCATTCCGTCCATCCGCCACCTGAAGGAGCGCGGCAAGCACATCGGCGCGGTGGAGTTCGTGGGCGGTTCGTCCACCGATACGCGTGGCCGGGCTTTCTCCTCGCGGCTCAAGGTCCACGCGGACTTTGTGCTGCGCGTGCACGAGCAGGACCTGCTCTACCTGGACCACCGCAACAAGAACCTGGGCGCCTAGCCGGGGGCAAAGCGCACCCGCTGGCCCGGTTGGGGCGCAAGCGTGAGCCACCTGCACAGAATGCACTAAGGGGTTCCTGGCCGATTCGCGCCAGGGGCCCCTTTGCCATTGCCTGTTTGCTCTTGAAGGCGCGGCCCCCTGCGCACGGCAGAAGTGAGACACGCCCTGCGCGCAAGTTTCAGACTCTGGGAAAGATGCGGCATAGGCGGGGGCACAGCATTTTTCTGGCAGGAATTTCTGTTGGATTGCTTGACGCGCAGGCGTAGCTCCTGGATGATGTTGAAACTGTGCGGTATGCAACATTCTGCACAAGCAGCGCAGCATCATAGCGAGGTTTTGTGAATCCCTTGTCCTTTGCGCTCCAACTCGGCACGCTCATGCCGGTGCTGCTCGGCGTCACCCTGGTGCGCGTGCTGGCCATGTGGCACTACGCCTCGCAGCGGCGGGTGTATCCCGGTTTCCGCACCCTCATGCTTGCGGCGGTGCTGGTGTTTGCAGGCATAGCCGTGCTCCTGCTGCGGGCAAAGCTGGGCGATACGGTGCTGCTGGTGTTTTTGAGCAACGCCGTTCTGCTGGTCCCCTCGGTGCTCGTGTATCATGGCCTGGGCGAATATGGCCGCATGCCGCACCTGCGGGCGCGCACGCTGCAAAATGCACTGTTTGTAGTGTTTGTGTGTCTGGTGCAGACGGTCGATGCCTTGTTCGATCCGAACATGGTGCGCCGTGTGGTGATATTTTCTTTCGCCGGGTTGTTGCTGGCCCTGCGCATCGGCCTGGAGCTGCCCTGGCGCAGCGCGCGCCGCCTGCCCGGCATGCAGATCATGTGCTTCAGCTATCTTATCACCGCCGGTCTGCAGGTGCTGCGCGGCTTCAACGCCCTGAGCGTTCCCGGCTTCACCATGCTGACCATGGGCCAGGGCGATGTCCTTGGGGTCTATTCCGTATTCTATCGCATCGTGCAATCCGCGTTGGAGCTTTATGCCGTTTTCGCCATGAATTCCGCCATGCTGGAGGACGACCTGCAGGTGGCGACCTCCCGCATTGAGCGCATGGCCCAGACCGACCCCCTGACGCAGGTGCTGAACCGACGCGGGCTGGAGCTCCTTGGCGGCGAGGCCCTGCGCAAGTCCTACGCCCAGGGCCGCTCGGTGGCGGTCATCATGCTCGACCTGGACTGGTTCAAGCACGTGAACGATACCCTGGGCCACGTGGCGGGCGACGAACTGCTGCGCGATGTGGCCGCCTTGTGCCAGGGGTCCCTGCGCGACGGGGACGTGTTTGCCCGCTACGGGGGCGAGGAATTTGTAGTGATAGCGCCCAACACGGGCGAGCGCGAGGCGCAGCTCTTGGCCGAACGCCTGCGCCAGGCCATTGAGGCGGAGCGCTTTGCCGCCACGCGTGGAGAGCCGGTCACGGCCAGCTTCGGCGTGGTGAGCTCCAGCCGGGGCAGCCTGGAAATGCTGTTGAAGAGAGCAGACGAAGCGCTGTATGCCGCAAAAAATGGCGGGCGCAACCAGGTGGTGCTGGCCGGGCCGGGCGAAGAGGAAGAGGGGGGCTGAGGAATTGGTCCATGTGGGAGAGGGATAAGGCGGCCCTAGAAATATTTCCGATAGGTTGGTTGCCACAAAATGTGACTTACTGTAAACTCATAAGGTGTCGAACCGTGCGGGAAATGCTATGCCGCACAATTCTACAGTGAGCTCCCGAGCTAAACTACTGAGTGTAGAGGATTGCATAATGTCGGATGTGGCAAAGAAGTTGGCGGAAAAGTACTCTGCTTCCAATAGATATTCAAATTTTGGGGCATGTCTGCGCTCTGTATTTGTCGATGGCTTTCGAGGAATCAGAAATCTTTCTCTTGAAATTGACTATCCGGTTATTGCAATATCTGGGTTGAATGGCGCAGGAAAAACAACTCTTGGGCAACTTGCCATCTGCGCGTATAAAGTACCGTCATCTGCTGTTGCATACCGAAGGAAGTACATTAAAGATTATTTCCCCATTTCACTTGCAGATCCAAAACCAATTGAAGATGAAGCAATGGTTGTATACTATTATGAAACTAGCGATCAAAAAAAGGCACAAGAGGTAACGGTAACTCGAGCAAATTCTGCTTGGTCGGGTTATAAAAGGCAGCCAGAGAGACACTGCTTTTATGTTGGATTCACGGTGTATATACCAAAGGTGGAGCGTGCAGATCTAAGTGTGTATGGAGGTGCGACACTCCAATTTACAGAAAAAAGGAAGATTGAAAATGATATTATTGCTAAGATGGCAAGAGTGATTGGTCATAAATACGAGGATTTGCTTTTTCAGGGAGTGTCGCATAAATCAAAAGAGTCTGAGATAGGAATAGCGTCAAGGCTTGGTTATTCTTATTCAGAAAACAATATGGGTTTTGGCGAAGGTCGAGTTCTTTATACAATTGACAAGCTTGAAACTGCTCCTGAACGTAGCCTATTTATAATTGAAGAGCCGGAAACAGCCTTACATGAGAATGCCCAGTACGAGTTTTCAAAATATCTTCTTGATGTATGTGATCGTCGCAGGCACCAAATTATTATATCAACACACTCTAGCGTAATCCTTGACGCTTTACCATCAGTCGCGCGCAAACTTTTAGTGCGTGATAAAGATGGTGTGGTGATAAGAAATCGCATCTCAACAAATCAAGTGCGGTCTATATTGTCGTCGGGACGTGTCCGCGATCTCTATGTTTGTGTTGAAGATATTTTTGCCAAAATTCTACTCATCGAGATATTACGTATAAAGAGTAAAGACCTTTTAAAAGTCGTGGAAGTTGTTGATGTCGGAGATAAGAACGCTGTAAGAGAATGTGTGATCTTCCTTCGTAAAATCGGGAAAAAAGCTTTAGCTGTAAGGGATGCAGATGTTGGGCAGGACGTGAAAAACCATATATATTCATTCCCAGGCTCACGGGCACCAGAGATTGAAGTTTTTGCTGTTAAGAGTGTCCAGGAAGCAATTCTTAAGCAGTATGACGTGGATGTTGACTGGGTACTTGAACGCAACGATGTTAAAAACCATCACAAAATTGCGAAGAGTATCGCAGCAGAAGCAGAAGCTGAAGAGAGCGTTGTTAGGGCTGTAGCGATTAATCAGTATGTCGTTGAGATTGAGCACGAGTTTGATGATCTTGTTTCAGTAATCACAGCTGAATGCTCATAGCTTAATGGGGTTCTTCATCGGCAGCTGTTTGTTCAGAATGTGCAGAGCTGTTACCCCCCCGCCTTGGCCAGTTCCTTGAGCTTGGCGAAACAGTCCGCAAGGGACACGTTGTCGCCCACGTACTGCTGCAAGTAGGCGTTGATGGGCGCGACCATGGCGATGGCGCGGTCCACGTCGGGGCTGGCGCCCTTCTGGTATGCGCCGATGTTCACCATGTCCTCCACGCGCTTGAAGGTGCTCATGAGCCGGAGCACCGTGCGCCCGGCCTCAATGTCGTCGCGCGGCACCACCTCGCTGCGCAGACGGCTGATGCTTTTGAGCACGTCTATGGCCGGGAAGTGCGCCTGGTCGGCCAGTTCGCGCGTGAGCACGATGTGCCCGTCCAGAATGGAGCGCACCGCGTCGGCAATGGGCTCGGTAAAGTCGTCGCCATCCACCAGCACGGTATACACGCCGGTTATGGAGCCCACGGCGCTTTTGCCCGCGCGCTCCAAAAGCTGCGGCAGCAGGGCGAAAACGCTCGGCGTATAACCGCCGCGCGTGGGCGGCTCACCCGCGGCCAGGCCCACCTCGCGCCCGGCCATGGCGAAGCGCGTCACGGAGTCCATCATCAAGAGCACGTCCAGGCCCTGGTCGCGGTAGTACTCGGCCACGGCGGTGGCGGCAAAGGCCGCGCGCATGCGGATGAGCGGGCTTTTGTCGCTGGTTGCCACAATGACCACGCTACGCGCCATGCCCTCCGGCCCCAGGTCGCGCTCGATGAATTCCACCACCTCGCGACCGCGCTCGCCCACCAGGCCGATGACGTTGATGTCGGCTTTGGTGTAGCGGGCCATCATGCCCATGAGGGTGCTTTTGCCCACGCCGGAACCGGCCATGATGCCCACGCGCTGGCCTTTGGCGAGGGTCAGCAGGCCGTTTATGGCGCGCACGCCCACGTCCAGCGGCTCGTCGATGCGCGGGCGGTCCATGGGGTTGGGCGGGTCGCGGTAGAGCGGCACGTAGGCCTCGGGCGCGAACATGCCCTTGCCGTCGATGGTTTCGCCGAAGGCGTCCAGGGTGCGGCCAAGCAGGCCGGGCCCAACGGGAAAATGCGGGGGCGAAGCGGAATTCTTGATCAGGCTGCCGGGGCGCACGCCGCGCAGGTCGCCATAGGGCATAAACAGGCAGGCGTTTTCCTTGAAGCCCACAACCTCCGCCGGAATGGGCGTGGAGTCGCGGTCCTCTGGCAGCAGGTGGCACACCGAGCCCACAGGGGGGCGGATGCCTTGGCCTTCGGCGATGAGGCCCACCACGCGCGTGACCTTGCCAAAGGTTTGACAGAGGTTCAGCTCGTCAAAGGCTTGGCTCACGCCGTCAGGATCAAGCGCCACTGTGCTCCTCGCCTGCTTGGGGGCCAGCCGGGGAAGCCGCCTCGCCAGGGGCCTGGGGCGCGGCCTGGGCGCGGGCCTGGGCCAGGTCTTCGGGCAGGGCCAGCTGGTCCAGGTAGGGGTCGAGCAGGGCCACGCGGTTGTGCAGGGCGTTGTCGGCCAGCATTTCCGGGGTTTCCAGCACCACGCCGCCCAGGGTCAGGGCCGGGTCTGCAGCAAGCCGCCACTGCCCAAGGTCCGGGCGGCTGGTCTGTATGGTCTGCATCAGGCTGCCCGCCAGCTCAAAGTCCTGCGGGGCCACCTTGAGGGTGAACTCGCGGTGCGCGTCGAGCTGGGCGCAGGCCTCGTCCATGAGACGTTCCAGCACTTCGGCCCGGCGGGTTTGCATCTCCACGCCCAGGGCCTTGCGGGTAAAATTCTTGGCCAGGGTGGCGAAGTCCTTGCGGCGCGCCTCCCACACTTCTTGTCCCAGGGTTTGCAGGCCGGCCAGCAGTGCGGCCATGGCCTGCACGTGGGCGTCCACCTCGCCGTCCAGGCGGGCCTGGGCTTCGGCCTCGGCCTCGGCCTTGGCCTGGGCCACGGCGGCGGCCACCTCGGCTTCGGCCGTGTCGCGGATGAGCTGCGCCTCGACCTGGGCCTTCTGCATGGCCTGGTTGATGATCTCCCGGGCCAGGTCTTGCGCCTTCAGCTTGCAGCGGCCGATGTATTCGGCCTCGGTGGCTTCGTCCCACACGGGGCGGTGGCGCTTGCCTTCAATCTCCTGAATGGTGAGGAAACCCGCGCCGGGCGAGTCGCAGCCCAGGAGCACGCGACCGGAATAGCGCGGCGGTTCCGCCGGGGCGGGTGCGGGCACGCCCGGTTGGGCCGTGGTCTGGGGATTAGATAAACTCATCGCCGCCGCCTCTGCTTATGGCGATGCGCCCTTCGGCTTCGAGCCTGCGCACCGTCTTGACGATGTTCTGCTGGGCGCCCTCCACCTCGGAAAGCTTCACCGGGCCCATGATCTCCAGGTCTTCGCGGATCATGCCTGCGGCGCGTTCGGACAGGTTCTTGAGGAACTTGTCCTTCAGGTCGTCGCTGGCGCCCTTGAGGGCCTTGGTCAGCTCCTCGTTGGACACGTCCTTCAAAAGTTCGCGGATGCTGCGGTCGTCCAGGGCCTTGATGTCC
>DIVX01000139.1 GCA_002422505.1 Desulfovibrio sp. UBA6121 | reverse complement strand
TCCTTGCCGGTGCCGCTTTCGCCCAGAATCAGCACCGTGGCCTCGCTGGGGCCTGCCTGCTCGATGAGCTCGCGCACGCGCAGGATGCTTGGGCTTGCGCCCACCAGGGCCTCGGTGGCGCCGCCTTGCAGTTCCGAGCGCAGGCGGGCGTTTTCTTCCAGCAGGCGGCGGTACTCGTAGCTTTTTTCCAGCACGGCGGTCAGTTCGTCGTTGTCGGCGGGCTTGGTGAGATAGTCGAAGGCCCCCTGCTTCATGGCCTCCACGGCGGTGCCCACGCTGCCAAAGGCCGTAAGCAGCACCACGGGCAGGGCGGGAATGCGGGCGTGCAGCTCGCGCATCAAAGTCAGGCCGTCCATGCCGGGCATCTTCATATCCACAAGGGCCACATGGGGCTGGGCGCGGTCTAGCAGGGCCAGGGCCGCCTCGCCGCTGGGGGCGTCGGTCACGCGCCAGCCTGCGTCCTCCAGCACGGCGCGCACCAGCATGCGGTGTCCGGGCTCGTCATCCACAACCAGTGCGGAGCGCTGGTCAGTCGTTTGCGTCATCTGTCTGGCCTCCGCCGCTCTCGCGGCCATCGGGGTCGGGGAAGAACAGGCGCAGGGCGGTTCCCTGGCCGGGCTTGGATTCAATGAGCGCGCGGCCCCTGTGCCCGCGCATGATGCCCTGCACTATGGCCAGGCCCAGGCCGGTGCCCTGCCGCTTGTCGGTGAAGAAAGGCTCGAAGGCCTTGCTGCGCACGGCTTCCTCCATGCCGCAGCCGTTGTCGATGACGTCGATCCACACCCCTGGCGCGCCGCCCTCGGTCGGGTCGCTGCGGCGGGAGGCTACGGTCAAGGTGCCGCCGCGTTCGGGCAGGGCGTCCAGCGCGTTGACGAGCAGGTTCAGCAGGCACTGCTTGAGGGCGTCCTCATCAGCATACACGCTGTGGGTCTTCAGGTCGAGCAGCGGCGTCACGGCCTTGTTCTCCAGGTCGAAGCGCAGCAGCCCGCGCAGGCTCTCGGCCAGGCGCGGCAGGTCCACCTCGGACGGGGCCAGGTCGCGCGGGCGCGCCAGGAACAGCAGGTCCGTCACCACGCGGTTCAGGCGGTCGGCCTCCTGCACCATGGTGGTGGCGTACGAGGCCAGCGGCTCCTGCCCCTTGAGCTTGGTGGCGAAGAGCTGGGCGAAGCCGCGCAGGGAGGAGAGCGGGTTGCGTATCTCGTGCGCAACGCCCGCCGCCAGCGAGCCGATGGTGGCCAGACGCTTGGCCTCGGCCAGGTCGTCCTCCAGGGTCTTCAAGCGGGTGCGGTCGCGCAGCAGCACCATACGCTCCCCGCCCGCCCCCTCGGAGGAGGCGTCGGCCTGCAGGGGCAGGCTCAAAATCTCCAGCACGCGTCCGGCGTGGTCGTACTGCCGCCATCGGTACGGGCCGACGCTTTCGGCGGCGGTTTGGCCCGGCCCGGTGTCCAGGTCGGCAAAGGGGAATTCCGCCCAGTTGCGGCCCAGCAGGGCAGAGGCGTTTGGCGCCGGTTCGGCCGCCGCGCCCTCGGCCAGCAGCAGCCGCGTGGCCGAGCCGTTGGCGGAGAGCACGGAGCCGTCCGCGCCAAGGGTCACCAGGCCGTCGGGCATGTTGTCGAGCAGCTTGGACTGGAAGCGCTCCAGGCGCGCGGCCTTGAGGGCCTGGTCGCGGCGGCGCAGGTAGGCGAAGGCCAGCACCCACAAGAGGCTGGCCGCGCCGAACACGTAGCCCGCCTGCAGCAGGGCGGCGCGGCGGTAGGTTTGGAACTGGTCCAGGTGGCGCTGGGGGTTCAGCCCGGCCAAAAGAAACATGGAGGGGGCCTCCGAGGCGCGCCCAAGACCGGGCACCCGCGGCGCGCCGGGGGTATCGAACATCTCCGCGCCGGGCGGCGGCCCCGGCGGCATGCCGCTTTCCGGCTGGCCGTTTGCGTGTGCGCCGTTCGGGGGGATCCTGCCCCCCTTGCGGGGCTGGCCCGGCTGGCCCATCATGTCGTCGGGCATGAATTTTTCCGGCGGGTAGGGAAAGCCCAGGCGCGCGCTTTCGCACAGCACGGCAAGGCTGGGCCGCGCGCGCACGGCGGAGAAAATGGCGGGCTTGTCCTTGTAGTAGAGCGGCCCGGACCAGCGGCCTTCCACTTCCAGGGCGGCGATGATTTCTTCCGGCAGGACGAGGTCGTGCGGGCCTTCGGTTTCGGAGGACGAGACCATGAGGTGCCCGTCCTCGTCGAACACGCCCACAAAGACCACCTCGCCGGAGGCGGTCATCTCCTTCAACACTTCGTGGATGCTGGGGAAGAATTTCGTGGCGGCATCCGGCATGCGGCGCAGGGAATGCACCACCCGCATGAGGTTGGCCTCCACCCCGTGCACCACGGCCCCGCCCGCAAGCTGCATGTGCTGGTCCACCAGGTCGCGCTGGAGGCGGATGTTCTGCCAGGTGAGGAACATGCTGCCCAGGCCCAAGGCCAGCAGGGCGACCACAGCCGCCAGGATCGGACCTTTGTCCCTGTTGAAGGTGCGCAGTTCCATGTTCCGGGTCTATCCTCGTGCGTGTGTGGGGGGGGCGATGCCGCTTTATGTTCTGCTAGGACGCTTCCGGGGCGGGTGTCAACCGCGCGCCCGCTTGGCGGTATGAGAGACGCGAGCAGGGCGGCCTGGCCGGAGCGCGTGGTCCGGTCCGGGCCGCCCCAGAATGCGCCTTCCGCGCGCCAGGGTGCGGACCTGGCGGCGCGGGGAAGGTCGTTGTCTAGTTGCAGCCGCCGCCGGTGCAGGCGTTCATGCCGCGTCCCATGCCTCTGCCGCCGTCGCCGGGGCCGCAGTCGTCGCCGCAGCCGTAGCCCATGCCGCCCTTGCCGCCATGGTAATAGCCGTAGCCCTTAAGGCCGGTCTGCTTCTCAATGTCGGTTCCGATGGCCAGACGCTCCTTGTGCAGGGAATCGCGCAGCTTGGAGATGTCGTTCACCAGGGCCTGGATGTCGGCCTTCTCGGCCTTGCCGGAGTTGGACAGGGCCTGCAGCTCGGTGTGCTTGGCCCAGATCTTCTCGCGCAGGTCGTAGAGCTTGTCCTGGTGCGCGTCGACGATCTTCTGGATGCTGGCGCGCTGTTCCGCGCTGAGCTGGTTCTGGCCTTGGCCCCTGCCGCCCCTGGGACCGGCGAAGGCCACGGCGGAGAGCACCACGAGGGAGGCCACGGCCACGAGGGCGATAATGCTTTTCTTCACTGTTCTTTCCTCCGAAGTTTGGTCTGTGTTGGCTGTTGCGCAAATAGGCGTGCGCACGCTTTGCTTGAAACACAGAAAGCATCAGTCGTGCCAAGAGTGTTTAGTGTTTTATATAAAGATATTAGGCGAAGCCCTTACGCAGGTTGTGTGCACCTTGCTGCACAAGACTGCACAAAGGCATGCGTGACGAAGGGGTTACGGCTGCACATGCACGGGCTTTGGCGCTGCGCCTGTGGTGGCGCGGTCTCCAGAAAGGCCCGCAGCCTGTGCTGGGAGCGCCGCCGCCGTGCAGGCCGTTGGCTGCCCGGCCCGGGCATTGTCTGCGGGGGAGCAAAGGGCGTGGGCTATAGGGCGGGCGCAAGCTTCAGCCAGGCGTCCATGCCGCACAGGCCGCAGTCTTTGCAGCCCCCGGCAGGGCAGCTGGGACTGTGCAGGGCGCGGGCGGCGCGCTCGTACTCCCGCCGCAAAGATGTGCGCGTCACGCCGATGTCGATGACCTCCCAGGGGAACACCTCGTCGGCCCCGCGCTCGCGGTCCAGAATCTCCGCCGTCTCGGCCTCGTAGCGGCGCATGGCCTTTTTCCAGCCGCCTTCAGCTGCGGCCAGCTGCACCAGGCGGAAGGCATCCTCCCCCCCGCGCGAGAGCACGCCCTGCAGCCGCGCCTGGAAGGGCGCGTCCACGCTGAGCGCCACGCCGCGCAGCTTTCTTGTCATGTCCGTCAAGCGCTTTTGCGCGGCGATGAGCTTTTCCTCGCCCATCATGGGCGCCCATTGCAGGGGGGTGAAGGGCTTGGGCACCAGCGAGCTTGCGCCGAGGGTGATGCGCATGAACTCCCGCGTCTTGGCTCCGTGGCCTGCGTCGCGCGCGGCGATGATGCGCCCCAGGAAGGTCTCCAGCTCGTCGTAGTCCTCCGGGCCCTCAAAGGGCCAGCCCAGGATGAGATACAGGCGCAGGTGGTTCACGCCCAGGCGGGCGCAGCGCTCCACGGCCTGCAAAAACACTTCGCTGTCGAGCTTCTTGTTGGCCGCGCGGCGCAGGCGCTCGCTTGCGCCCTCCAGGGCCAGGGTGATGGTGCGGATGCCGCACTGGCGCAGGAAGGCCAGCAGCTCTTCGCTCAGACCGTCGGCCCGGAGCGAGGACAATGAAAATTTGGTTTTGCGCGCCGCAAGCCAATGGAGAAAGGGCAGCAGGTCGGGCCAGTCCGTCAGCGCGGTGCCAACAAGCCCCACCTTGGGCGGATTGGCCGCCTCCACCAGGGCCACAAGCTCGTCCATGCGGGCGTGGCGTGGCGGGCGGTACACAAAGCCCGCCGCGCAAAAGCGGCAGGCGTGCGGGCAGCCCCGGTTGATTTCCAGCAGCAGCGCGTCTGGAAAGGCGGCCTGCGGCCCGGTGAAGCCGGAGGCGGCCGGGCAGGAGAGCAGGGTCGTGTCCGTCCCGTCCAGGGCGACGACACGCCGCACCGGGGTTTTTGTGCGGCCCGGAACATACAGTCCGGGCATGTTCTTCACGGCTTCCAGAAAGTCCTGCTTGGGCACGCCCTCGAACACGGCGCGCTTCATGACCAGGCAAAACTCCGTCAGGCCCGCTTCGGCCTCGCCCACCCAGAACGCATCGGCCAGGGGGGCCAAGGGCGCAGGGTTGATGAAGGCCACCGGTCCTCCCACCAGCACCAGGGGGTAGTCCGGGCGTTCCGCCCGCATAGGCGGAACGCCCGCTGCGGCGAGCGTCCTGAGGAGGGGGAGGAAGTCCTCCTCAAAGGAGACGCTCGCCGCCATCAAGGGGAAGAGCTGTAAGTCTTTGCCGCTGTCGTGCGACGTGGGCGCATGGAAGCCCTTGCCGAGGAAGAAACGCTCCACGGCCATTTCCGGCTCCTGGGACAGCAGGCGATGCACCACCTGCCAGCCCAAAGCCGAGAGACCCATGCCTTCGTCGCCCGGAATCAGAAGCGCCACGGGAAGGCGGCCTCCATGGTCCGGCGGCGGCGGCTGGGCCGTTCCGGGTCGGGGGATGCGCCCGCGCGTATGCGCGCGCTTGCGCTCCGCCCCGGAAGGGCGTTTCATCTGCTGCGCCTAGTCCGCGTTGCGGCGGATGAAGGCCGGGGTATCCAGGGCCTCGTCTTCGAAGAGGAATTCCTCTTCGCCCGCGCCCATGGCGCGCAGGGAGGCATGGCCCTGGCGTTCCTCGCCGTTTTTCGCCGCACCATAACGCACGTAGGCGGGCAGGTCGCGGTTGGAGCTGGCGATGACGCTGGAGATGGTGCTGCGGCGGGTGGCGGCGCGCTGGGTAACAGGCACCGGGTTCAGCAGCTGCTTCACTTCTTTTTCCGGCTTGGGCGCGGCTTCGCGCTGGTCGATGCTGGTGGCGATGACGGTGACGCACATTTCCTCACCGGCATTGGGATCGGCCACCACGCCGAAGACGATGTTGGCGTCCTCGTGGGCTTCCTTGGCGATGAGGTCGGAAACCTCCTGGATCTCGTCGGTGCTCATGTCCTCGCTGGCGGTGATGTTGAACAGCACGCCGCGCGCACCGGCGATGGACACGTCTTCCAGCAGGGGGCTGGTGATGGCCTTGAGGGCGGCCTCACGCGCGCGGTTTTCGCCGGAGGCGATGCCCGTGCCCATGAGGGCCNNCGAAGTCCAGGTTGATGAGGCCGTGCACGGTGATGAGGTCGGCGATGCCCTTGACCGCGTAGTAGAGCACTTCGTCGGCCTTTTTGAGCATGACGCCGAACCCGGCCTTCTTGGCGGCCATTTGCAGCAGGCGGTCGTTGGGAATGGTG
>DIVX01000085.1 GCA_002422505.1 Desulfovibrio sp. UBA6121 | reverse complement strand
GCACGCGCCGCGCGGCAGCGCCTCAACGCAAGGGGCGTTTCCCCGCAGCGCCAGGCCCGTGGAGAACACTGTGTCCCACCTCTCCCCCGACAACCTTTCCGCCTACGCCGAGGTGCTGCTTTGGGCCCTGCGCACAAGCCGCAGTGTGCCCTTCAAAAACGGCGAGCTGGTGCTGCTGCGCTACGAGCACCAGGCCCTGCCCCTGGCCGAGGCCGTCTACGCCGCTCTTTTGGACGCGCACCTGCACCCCCTGCCCCTGGCCCAACCCACGGACTTCATGCAGGCCCAGCACTTCGGCAACTCCAGCTTCGGCCAGCTCACCTTTGCCCAGCCAGGGCTCGACGACCTGCACCGCGCCACGGCCGGGGTCATCACCATCCTCGCGCCCGATAACCTGGGCGCGCTGGGGCAGGTGGACCCGCGCAGCATCGCCCAGGGCGAAAAGGCCGAGCAGAAGGCCCTGGCCGTGCTGGACCGCCGCCGCAGGGCCGGGCTGCTGGGCTCCACAGTGTGCCTGTACCCCACAAGCGCCCTGGCTCAGGCCAGCGGCATGGAGCTTTCAGAATACGCCGAACGTCTGGCCCGGGCCTGCCTGCTCTTCACCCCGAGCCCGGCTGCCCAGTGGAAGCGCGTCAAAAACGAGCTGGCAGAGATCGCCAACTGGCTGGACAGCCTGAAGATAGAACGCCTGCGTGTTGAAGGCGAACACCTGGACCTGTCTTTCGCTCCCGGCGCAAAGCGGCGCTTCGTGGGCGTCACCGGGCGCAACATCCCCGGCTACGAGCTCTACCTCGCGCCGGACTGGCGCACCGTGTCCGGCGTATATTACGCCGACCAGCCGAGCATCCGCTGGGGCAGGCTGGTATCGCAGGTGCGCCTGGAGTTTCATGGCGGCGTCGCGGTGGAGGCCCAGGCGGCCCAGGGCGGCGCCTTTCTTTCCGGGCGCATGGCCTGCGATGGCGGGGCCAGGCGCGTGGGCGAGTTCTCCCTCACGGACAGGCGCATCTCCCGCGTGGAGCGTTTCATGGCCCACACCCTGCTGGACGNNGGGCAACTGCCACATCGCCCTGGGCGGGGCCAGCGCCGCCAGCTTTGCCGGGCCGCCCCAGGAGCTGACCCAGGAACGCGCGGAAGAGCTGGGCTTCAACGCCTCCAGCCTGCACTGGGACCTGGTGAACACCGGGCCCAAGCGCGTTACCGCCGTGCTGGCCGGGGGCGGCAGCCGCGCGATATATGAGGACGGCCAGTTCCTGCTCTGAGCAGTGCGCCATTTTTTGCACTCCCAAACGGGAAACCCGCCGCGCCCCGTGTTGACAACACCTGTTCCGTGCTTACAAATGTGACTGACCTCGACGCCGGGCGCGCTTTGTTACGAGCTGCCCGGCGTCGCCTGTGTCGGACCGAACGCCCCGGAGGGCGACCCAGAAGGACGGGATGGACATGTCGCACAAAGAAAATGATGAAGCAGCAACCCAGGCCATGGCCGCAGCGCAGCAAGCCGGAGAGAACGGGGCCGGGCACGATGGCGCCGGGCAGGTGAACCTGAACGAAGAGGAGCTTGCCGCCCTGTGCAAGGCCCACGTGTGCACCAAGTGCGCCGTGATGGCCGAGGCCGAGGACGTGAAGCTGCGCGCCCTGGCGGACAATGAGAACTTCAAGCGCCGCATCCAGCGCGAGACAGAGGAAGTGCGCCGCTACGCCACGGAATCGGTGCTGGCGGACCTTTTGCCCGTGCTGGACAACCTGGCCCTGGCCATAGAGCACGCGGGCGACGCCCCGGCCTGCAAGAACCTCGTCATGGGCGTAGACATGACCCGCAAGATCTTCCTCGACACGCTCAAGAAGCATGGCCTGGAGTGCGTGGGCGCCTGCGGCGAAGTGTTTGACCCCAACGTGCACGAGGCCATAGGCACAGTGTGCCAGCCCGGCCAGGACGAAGGCTGCGTGGCCAAGGTGGCGCAGGCGGGCTACGTGCTCAAGGGCCGCGTCATCCGCCCGGCCAAGGTCATGGTGAACAAGACGACGGACGCGTAAAGGTCTGGCCTTTACAACGGAAAAAGCGGTCTTACTTCAAAAGGCATCAGCAAACATCATCCTCACCCGGAGGTTCATTTTATGGGCAAGATCATCGGCATCGACTTGGGCACCACCAACTCCTGCGTGTACGTCATGGAGGGCAAGGATCCCAAATGCATCACCAGCCCGGAGGGCGGGCGCACCACGCCGTCCATCGTGGCCTTCACCGACAAGGAGCGCCTGATCGGCGAGATCGCCAAACGTCAGAGCGTGACCAACCCGGACAAGACCATCTACGCCATCAAACGCCTCATGGGCCGCCAGTACGATGCGCCGGAGGTCAAGAAGTGGCGCGAGCACTGCCCCTACAAGATCGTGGCGGGCAAGAACAACGACGCCTGGGTCGAGATTGCGGGCAAGAAGTACAGCCCGCCCGAAGTCTCCGCCTTCATTCTGCAAAAGCTCAAGAAAGACGCCGAGACCTACCTGGGCGAGCCCGTCACCGAGGCCGTCATCACGGTTCCGGCCTACTTCAACGACTCGCAGCGCCAGGCGACAAAAGACGCCGGGAAGATCGCGGGATTGAACGTCCTGCGCATCATCAACGAACCGACGGCGGCGGCACTTGCCTATGGCCTTGACAAAAAGCATGACCAGAAGATCGCCGTCTTCGACCTGGGCGGAGGGACGTTCGATATCTCGATCCTCGAACTGGGAGACGGGGTCTTCGAGGTGAAATCCACCAACG
>DIVX01000022.1:844-12215 GCA_002422505.1 Desulfovibrio sp. UBA6121 | reverse complement strand
TTGCCCAGAATATCGACAAACCAGAACTGCACGAAGCTGATGTCGTATTCCTTGACGGCCTTGAGAACGTCGTCGGCGTTGCGGCAATTGAAGATGGGGATGTTCACGGGCTGCCTCCTTGAACATGTTGTGGGTGCGCTGCTGTTTTGCGGCGGGAAGCAAACGCTGGTCGCGGCGCTTTCTTCCGGCGCGCGCCCGCCAGGACGGACGGTCTTTGCGGACTTTTAGCATTCTAGACGGGCCGCAGGCATCTGTAAAGCCTTGGGCGGCTGCGGGGCGCACCAGCGGGAGATTGTCCCGGCCTGCGGGCCGGGCGGGCCGAGGGCTGTGCAGGCGCGCCTTGCACAAGGGCAGGCCCCTGGGCTAGGTTCGGGCATTGCAAAAACAAGGAGGCGAACATGGGCTTGGAGCCGCAGGTTCTGATCATTGCCGGAGGGGTGCTGCACGTGTGCTGGGCCGCGTTCCACCTGCGTTTTCCACGCATGTTCGACTGGGGCCGCGCCCTGGCCGGGCTGGATGCGCTGAATCGGGGCGTGCTGCAGGTGCTGAACCTGTGCGTCAGCTTCCTGTTCCTGGTCTTCGCCAGTCTGTCGTTCAATTTTGCGGGTGCGCTGGCGCAAACGCCGCTTGGCCGGGCGCTGTGCGCGGGGCTGGCCTGTTTTTGGCTGCTGCGCCTGGGGCTGCAGTTCACGCATTTCCGCCCCTTTGCCCCGCGTTCGCTGGTGCTTGATGTGTTCTTCGCCGCCACGTGCGCCTGCTATGCCGCGCCGCTTGTGCTGGCGGCGGGCTGAACGACGGCGGGCTGAACGACGGCCCTGGCGCGGCAGGCAACACCCGGTCGGCAGCCTGGACGCACGCGGCCTTTCCGGCTAGACAGGACACGTTCTCATCCTTTGGCAACCAAGGAGCAGCGGTGCGCAAACCGATTCTGAAGCTCGCGGCGCTTGCCGTGGTGGCGGGCCTGGCCTACCTGGGCTCGTTCTTCATCTACCCGGACGTGGGCCAGCTGGCCAAGAAGAACCCGGAAAAGACGGCCTTCATGGAATGGCGCGAGGCCCAATGGGCCGAAAAGGGCGAAAAGAAGCGCATCACCCAGCGCTGGGTGCCCCTAAGCGCCGTGTCGCCCCTGCTCATCAAGGCCATTCTCATCGGCGAAGACGACAAGTTCTACCAGCACGAGGGCTTTGACTACGAGGCGCTGGAGCAGGCCTTTGAGAAGAACCTCAAGCAGGGCCGCTTCGCCGCCGGGGCCAGCACAATCAGCCAGCAGCTGACCAAAAACCTGTTCCTTTCACCGGAGAAAAGCCTCACGCGCAAGGCCAAAGAGGCCATCCTCACCTGGCGCATGGAGAACACGCTCTCCAAGCGGCGCATCCTGGAGCTTTACGTCAACGTGGCCGAATGGGGCGACGGCATCTTCGGCATCGAGGCCGCCTCGCGCCACTATTTCCACAAGTCCGCCAGCCAGCTTTCCAGCATGGAGGCCGCGCGCCTGGCCTCGGTCCTGCCCAATCCCATCCGCTTCAGCGCCGTGGGCAACCAGAAGTACGTCACCTTCCGCGCAGGGCTCATCCACTCCATAATGGTGCGCCGGGGCGTGGCCGTGGCGGGCTTTGACGAAGTGATGAGCGCCAAGGACGAGCCCCTGGAGCAGCCCGTGGACAACGCCAGCGCGGCGGCGGCCAACGCCGAAGCGGGCAGCGAACTGCCGGGCGGCGCTGCGGCCGACAAGACCGGCGGCGAGGCCCCCGCACAGCCTTTCGCTCTGCCCGGCCAGGGCGAAGCCCCAGCCGCGCCCACCGCCCCCGCAACGCCCGATGCTCCCAAACCTTAAGAGCCACAGCACAGCCAAGGAGTTCCCATGCGTCCGATGATCATGCTCACCGCCCTGCTGGCCGGGGCGCTCATGCCCGTACAGGCGGGCGTCAACGCGCGCCTGCGCCTGCACCTGGGCGATCCGCTCCTGGCCTCGCTGGTGAGCTTCTGCGTGGGCACCGTGGCCCTGCTGTGCTTCATTCTGGCCACGCGCACCCCCTGGCCCGGCCTGGCCGCCGCAGCAAGCGCGCCGTGGTGGTCGTGGTTCGGCGGAGCCTTTGGCGCGTTCTTCGTGGCCGTCACCGTCATTCTGGCCTACAAGCTGGGCGCAACGGGCCTCATGGCCTGGATCATCGCCGGGCAGCTGGTGGCCTCCGTGCTTTTGGACCACACCGGCGCCATCGGCTTCGCCGTGCGCGAGATTTCCTGGCAGCGCATGGCCGGGGTGCTTTTGCTCTTCGCCGGGGCCGTTCTCGTCAACGAATATTAGGGGAAGCCGACAATGAGCCTGTTTCGCGATATCGGGGCCGTGTGCCGCATGGTCAAGATCGAGCACTCCGTGTTCGCCCTGCCCTTCGCCTTCACCGGGGCCTTTCTGGCCCAGGGGCCGGGCCCGGGCTGGAGCGCGCCCTCCTGGCGGGTGCTTGTTCCGCTGGTGGTGGCCATGGTGGCCGTGCGCTCCTTCGCCATGGGCTACAACCGCCTGGCCGACCTGGACATAGACCGCCTGAACCCGCGCACCCAGGGCAGGCCCCTGGTGACGGGCGAGCTTTCGACGGCCTTCACCAAGCGCTTTCTGTTCGTGTGCGCCATCATCTTCACGGCGGCCTGCGCGGCCATGAACAGCACCTGCCTGCTGCTTTCCCCCGTGGCCTTGCTTTGGAGCGCCTTCTACAGCCACACCAAGCGCTTTACGCCCCTGTGCCACTTCGCCCTGGGCAGCGTGCTGGGCCTGGCCCCGGTGGCCGGGTGGCTGGCGGTTTCGCCCACGCACCTGGGCTATCCGGCGGTGCTGCTGTTCTTCGCCGTCACCCTCTGGGTGGCCGGGTTCGACATCCTCTACGCCTGCCAGGACGCAGCCTTCGACCGCAGCCAGGGCCTGTTTTCCCTGCCCGCCCACCAGGGCGTGCCGCGCGCGCTGTTCACCGCCGCCGCCACCCACGCCTCCGCCGCGCTGCTCTTTCCCATGGCCGGGGCCTCCGGCGGGCTGGGGCTATTATTCCTGGGCGTCAGCATCGTCATCGGCGGCGTGCTGGTGTGGGAGCACAAGCTCATCAGCGCAGACGACCTCTCGCGCGTCAACGTGGCCTTCTTCACCCTGAACGGCGTCATCGCGGTGTTCGTGTTCCTGGGAGCCTGGGCCGACCTGCTTCTGGGCTCCCGCTGGATGTACGGCCGCTAGCCAAAGGAGCGCAGGCATGGCGGAGATTGTTTTTTCCGGCGATTCGGCCGAGTGGACCGCGCGCGGCCACGAGTGGGTGCGCCACCATCTCATCAGCGAGGCCGCCCTATGGCAGGCCCTGCTGGCCGTGGCGCTGTGCCTGCTGGCCTGGGCCCTGTGCCGCGCCCTTAAGCTGGGCCGCACCCCACACACGCCCGACACAGGCTGGAAGTCCGACGCGCTGATAGCCCCCATGCTGCACCAGTTGCGGCACTGCGCCTGGGCGGGCGTGGCCGGAACCCTGCTCTTCTTCGCCGATGCCGCCGCCAGGCACTTCCAACTGCGGCACCAGGTGCTCTCCATCGCCACATCCATCACCTTGGCCTGGGTGGTGGCCCACGTGGCCGGGGCGCTCATAAAAAGCCGCTTCCTGGGGCGGCTGGTGGCCTGGGTCATTTGGCTCTTCGCCGTGCTGCACGCCCTGGGGCTGTTCGATACCGCCACGGAATTCCTGGACGATTTGGCCCTGAACATCGGCCGCACGCGCATAACGCTGCTCTTGGTCCTCAAGGGGCTCACGCTTTTCGTGGTGCTCATCCAGGCCGCTCGCCTGGCCGCAGGCATCTTTGATGACCGCCTGCGCGCGGCCGAGGGCATTTCGCCCTCTGCGCAAACGCTGTTCGCCAAGGGGGCGCGCTTCGGCCTGTATGCCCTGGCCGTCACCGCCACCCTGTCCACGGTGGGGGTGGACCTCACCAGCCTGACGGTCTTCAGCGGCGCGGTGGGCGTGGGCGTGGGCTTCGGCCTGCAAAAGATCTTTTCCAACCTCGTGTCCGGCGTCATCTTGCTCATGGACAAGTCCCTCAAGCCGGGCGACGTCATTGAAATGGGCGGGGTGCAGGGGCGCATCGCCCAGATCAACGCCCGCTATGCAGCCATTGAGACCCTGGACGGCAAGGCCTATCTCATCCCCAACGAAAGCCTCATCGGCAATGAGGTCATCAACCTGAGCTACAGCGACTCGCGCCTGCTCTTGCGGGCCGATGTGGGCGTGGCCTACGGCGACGATCCGCGCAAGGCCATTGCCCTTATGGAGCGGGCGGCGGCCAGCGCACCGCGCGTGCTGGCCGATCCCGCCCCCAAGGGGAGAGTGGACGCCTTTGGCGACTCCAGCGTGAATCTTTTTGTGACCTTCTGGATAGAAGACCCGGAGAACGGCACCGGCAACGTGCGCAGCGACGTGCTGCTGGCCATTTGGGACGCCTTTGCCGAGGCCGGGGTGAGCATACCCTTCCCGCAGCGCGAGGTGCGCCTGCTCAAGGACGAGGCCTAACGCCTGAGACCCGGCAGGGGGCAGGCGGACTGCGCCATCAGATCGGCGGCTGGCCCATGCCTCCGGTTGCTGCGCCTTGAACGCCTGCGACGGCGCGCCGGGAGCGCGACGAGAACGCGGCGTGGACTTCAGGGCCAGGCACGGGGAGACGGCGGCCTTAACGCGTGCATAGGCGGGCGCAAGCGTTTGCGAAAGGCTGCGCTGGCGCGTGCAGGGGGATTTCTTTTCTGGGCGCAGGGCCCGGCGGCTTCTTTTCCCGGGGTGCCTGCGGCGCGGGCGGGCACGCCTGCCGTGTCTTTAAACGCGAAAGGCCGGAGAAGCGACGGGTTCAAGACCCTGCGCCCCCCCGGCCTTTTGACGTTGTGAATGGCTAGGCGGCGTCCTTCTGGGCCTCGCGCGCCAGGGCCAGCTCTGCGGCGGAGAAGATGCGGGCGATGTCCAGGATGATGATGAACACGTCGTCCTGCTTGCCAATGCCCTTGATGTAGTCGGTGCTGATGGAGGTGCCCATGCGCGGCGCGGTCTCGATGCGGTCGGCCGGGAGCTCGAACACCTCGCGCACGGAATCCACCATGCCGCCCATGATGATGCGGTCGCCCTCGAAGTCCACCTCGACGATGATGATGCAGGTGTCCACGGTGGCCTCGGCCCTGGGCATGCCGAATTTAAGCCGCAGGTCCATGACGGGCACGGCGTGCCCGCGCAGGTTGATGACCCCGCGCATGAAGTCCGGCGTGCGCGGGATTTTAGTGATTGCCGTAAGTTCAAGCACCTCCCGCACGCTGGCTATGTCCAGGGCGAAGACCTCTTTGCCCAGGGTGAAGGTCAAATGCTGGCTGATCTCGATGGCGTTGTTCTCTGCCATGATGCGTCTCCTGCTTGCCTGTTGTGGGCGCGCTAGAACTTCTCGAACTCGCCATCCTCCGAGTCAGGGCTCAAGTCAAGCTCGATGCCGCCCTTCTTGGTTGCGGCGTGCGCCGTGGGCGCGGGGCGCGGGGCGGGCTTGGGCGCCGCCTTAGGCGCGGCGGAAGGACCGGCGGGCAGGGCCTTGGGCTTGCCCACGCGCATGGCCGTGGCGCCATCGACGCGGAAGAAGCTCATGGTCTGCTGCAGCTGCTGGGCCTGGCTGGAAAGCTCCTCGCTGGTGGAGGCCATTTCCTCAGAGGCCGAGGCATTCTGCTGAATCACCTGGTCAAGCTGCTGGATGGCCTTGTTGATCTGCTCCGCGCCGGAGTTCTGCTCGCCGGTGGCGGCGGCGATCTCCTGCACCAGTTCGGCGGTGCGTTCGATGTCGGGCACGAGCTTCATGAGCATTTCGCCCGCCTTCTCGCTCACGGAGACGGTGGAGCTGGAGAGTTCGCTGATCTCGCCCGCCGCGTTGCCGCTGCGTTCGGCCAGCTTGCGCACCTCCGCCGCCACCACGGCGAAGCCCTTGCCGTGCTCGCCTGCGCGCGCGGCCTCAATGGCTGCGTTCAGGGCCAGCAGGTTGGTCTGGCGGGCTATCTCCTCGATGATGGAGATTTTCTCGGCGATGTTCTTCATGGCCACCACGGCCTTGCCCACGGCCACGCCGCCCTCCTGGGCGTCCTTGGCGGCCTGCAGGGCGATGCGTTCGGTCTGCTGGGCGTTGTCGGCGTTCTGGCGGATGTTGGAGGCCATCTCTTCGATGCTGGAGGAGACTTCCTCAATGGCCGCCGCCTGCTCGGTTGCGCCCTGGGAAAGCGATTCGCTGGACGCGGAAAGCTCCTCCGAGCCGGAGGCCACGTTGTCCGTGGCGCTGCGCACATCGGCCACCACCACGCGCAGGCGGGCCACCATGTCGTTCAGGGCGCGGGCCAGCACGCCAATCTCGTCCTTCTGGTCAATCTCCAGGCGGCCGGTGAAGTCGCCCTCGGCCATGCGCTTGGCGAAGCTTACGCCCTGGAGCACGGGGCCGGTAATGCTGCGGGTAAGCGCCACGCCCAGGATGAGAGCGATGAGCACGCCGATGCACACGCCCACCAGCACAACGGTGCGGCTGACGGCGGAGCTTATGGAGAGTTCCTTGGACGCAGCCTCGGCCTCGGCCTTGTGGTAGGTGGAGAGGGCGTCGGCGGCGGCGAGGGCGTCGTTCATGCGTGTGCGCGACTCGCCAAACAGCACCCCGGCCACGTCCTTGAACAGCGTCTGACTCTTGGTTGCTTCTTCACGCATCTTGCGGAACTGCTCAAAGGTCTGCTCGGCGGAGGGACCGGTGACTTCGAAGAACAGGGTTTTGGCCTTGGCGATGCCCCCGGCCCCGCCAGCGGTAAGCTTTTTGGCCTCGGCCACGGACTGGTGGAAACGCTGGTGCGAAGCCTGCACTGCGGCCAGGGCCTCGGAAACGGTCTTGTTCTCGGTTTTGAACCCGGCCAGCCATTTGCCGAAGCCGCAGGCGGTGTGGTCCTCGCCGCCCTCGAAGCTCTTGCCGGAAAGCAGCATGGTGGCCACCTGGGAGGCAACCTTGTAGTGATCACCCCGGAAACCCTGCAAGTCGCCCTGCAGTTCGTCCGGGCGCAGCAGGTCGGAGTCGATGAGCTGCTTGGCCATTTCCATGGCTTGATTGTTGGCGTCGCGCGTGGCCGCGTTCTTGGCCTTCAAATCCTCGAACAGGGCCTTGGCCTTCTCGTCCACGTCCAGCTTGGAGTAGGCCTCAAAGGACGCGGTGGCGCGCTCGCGCGCTTTCTTGACGTTTTCGAACTGGCGCAGGCGGTCCTCTTTGGGCACCTCCGCGCTCATCAGGGTGCGCAAGGCCTGGCCCACCGCGTACATCTCAACCTTGATGCTCAGGGACTCTTGAACCCCGGGCAGGTCCACCGTGCTTATCTTCGCGCTTTTGCTCGCCAGAGAGCTAAGCTGGAAGAAGGCCAGCCCTCCCACGACAAGGGTGATGGCGGCGACGATGAGAAAACCACCCAACAGTTTGAATCGCAGGCTGAGATTCTTAAGCATGGGGCCCTCCGCAAGGCAAAGTCGCCCGCCGCGCCAAAGCGCGCCCGGGACTGAGTTTTACTGGCCTCGACCTGATTTCAGACACTATACATCTACACTCGAAGAAGGCCAGTCCGAAACCGACCGATTCCTGTCTATCGGCTTCCAGCACAGCAAGCTTTAGCCCATAGCGGCGGCTCACACAAGGGTTGTGTGAAAAAAATGACGTGTCTTTTCCGGCAGGTGGAGAATCATTTAAGGAGGCTCTGCAACGTGTAGCCGTCCAACGTTTCAAACATGGCGGCATTGGCCCGTTCCCAGACCTCTTTGGTGCGGCAGGATGCGACCCGCGAACAGGAGGCGCAGGTGTCTTTGGAAAGCGAGCAGCCCTTGAGCACCACCCATTCCTCCAGGGCGCGCACAATGTCGCCCACGGTGATGCTGGCGGCGGGCTTGGCCAGCACATGCCCGCCCTTGGGGCCGCGTTTGGAAAGCACCAGTCCGGCCTTTTTCAGGCGGCGGATGAGCTTCTCCATGTACTTTTCGCTTATGCCGGTGCGGGAGGCTATCTCCGCCACCGAGACAGGGCCGTCGTGGTAGTTCTCGGCGATGTCGATGAGCATTCGTGTGCCGTAGCGGCTCTTTGTGCTCAGGCGCATGGACTCTCCGAGTTGGGGGCGGTTATGTGATAGGGTAAGGGGAAGGGACGCCGTGCGCCCCTCCCCCCGTCAATGGCTCGGACTTATTCTTCTTCTTGCGGCAGCAGGTGCTCGGGCACTTCCATCATGCTGATGACCAGCGGCTTGAGGAAGCTCCACTTGATGCCGATCTTGAACTCTTCCTCAAGGTCGCGGATGGCGTCCCAGCAGTTGTGGCACGGGGCGATGACCAGCTTGGCGCCGGTGGCCAAGATCTGGTCGCGCTTCATCATCAGGGCGCGGTTGCGCTGCTTGCGGAACCGGCCGATGCCGTTGAAGCCGCCGCCGCCGCCGCAGCAGTAGTTGTGCTCCTTGTTGGGGCTCATTTCCACAAAATAGCCGGGCTCGACAATGTAGCTGATGATCTCGCGGGTGATATTTTTGAGGCCGTGGTTGCGGATGTAGTTGCAGGAATCCTGCAAGGTCACCAGCTGCTTGATGCGCTTGGCCGGGTCGATCTTGATCTTGCCCAGGCGCAGGGCCTCCGCCAGCCACTCCACATAATGTATGTAGGGCTTCGGGGTCAAACCGTCCGGGCGGCCCGCCCAATAGGGGCCCTCAATGACCGTGGCGCGGTGGGCGTGGCCGCACTCCGTGCCGACGCAACGCTTGGGGTTCAGGCGGTCGATGGCGGCGTACACGTGCTTCACCTGCATGGTGCAGGCTTCCCAGTCGCCCGCGAACATGGAGAGGCTGGTTTGCTCCCAGCCGGAGCTGGGCACGGTCCAGTTCTCACCGGCAACGTGGAAGAGCACGGCCGCCTCGGAGATGTCCTCCGGGTAGTGCTTGGGCTCGCGCGCGTTCACCGTGTACATGATGTCCGCATTTTCCTTGTCGATGGGGATCTCAAGCCCGGGCCACTCGTCCTGGGCCTCCTCGGCCATCCAGTCGCAGGTCTCGGTCCAGTCCTCGTCGGTCACGTTCATCTGCGCCTTGTACACGCGGTGCATGCCCGCGCCAATCTTGAGCTCCCAGGGCACAAAGCCTTGGGAGTGCAGCAGGCCGCGCAGGTAGCTGAACATAACGCCCATGTCGATGCCGTAGGGGCAGTACTGGCCGCAACGGTTGCAGCAGGTGCACTGGCTCCAGGCCACTTCCATGGCGTTGCGCATGAAGGCGTTGTCCACGTCGCCGTTTTTCTTGACGATTTCGCCAAGGGTGGACTGTATCTTGTAGGCCGGAACCTGTTTGGGGTCGCGGTTGTTGCACAGGTACAGGAAGCACGAATCCGCGCAGAGCCCGCAGTGGGCGCACATTTCAAGCCAGGTGCTTGTGCGGGATTTGCAGGTGTTCTTGATGGACGCGGCGAGCTTGGCCTTGTCGACGTCCAGGACTTCCATTTCCTCGTAGTATTGCTTGCCGCCCTTGTCCGCCAGGAGGGCCTCAAGGTCCTCCTGGGTATTCACGGGCGTGCGATTGCAGAACTTACCTTCGGGCATTGTCTTCGTCTCCTTGACTGCTTTGGGGGGCGTGGCGGCGTAAAGCCTACCAAGCCATATTCGTGCCCTTCATGCCGCCGCGCTTGATGCCGTAGTCCATGCCCAGCTGACCGCGCGAGAGGAAGAAGCCCACCACGTGGAACAGCTTGGTGAAGGGAATGGCAATGAGCATCAACTCGCCAGAGAGAATGTGCGCGTAGAGCCAGAACTTGTAGTCTCCGCCCAGCTGGTGCACGGCCATGAACCCGGTGAAGAAGGGCGCGATGGTGATGGCCAGCAGGAGGTAATCGTACAAGCTGGTGATGATGCGCACCTCCGGCAGGGCGATGCGGCGCACGATGATGAAAGCGCCCGCGCACATCATGGCCACGGTCATGGTGTCGGCCACGACCATGGGCAGGGCGGGCCAGCTGAGGCCAAAGCGCATTTTGAAGATCACCGCGTGGCCCAGAAGGAACAGCGGGGTGATGACGATGCCGATGTGGAAGACGAAGAACAGGATGGTGAAGATGGGCTTCACCTTCCAGCCCTGGGAGCCGAAGGGCACGATCCAGGCCGCGATGCTGCGGGCGGCGCCGCGCACGCCGTAGGCGGTCTGGGTGCCGTAGGCCACGCGGTCGAGCTTCCAGTCAAGGCCCTTGATGTAGGTGTACACGCGCCAGGCGAGCCCTCCCACGAATACCAGGAAGGTCAGCCACAGCAGGGGTCCGGTAATGATCTGGTACATGGCTTACTCCTTGTCGTGCTCGGGAAACTTGTGAATTTCCTCGTCGCGCGAGGTCATAAAGGCCCACATACCCCAAAAACCAAGCACGAACAGTCCCATGAGGATGTAGGTGATGCTCTTGGTATGCATCATGAAGTCGTGATAAACGTAGTATTCCACGATGCGCCTCCTTTAGTGGGCGTCCTTGTATTCAGGGTGCTCGAAGAAGATGGGCATGCGGCTGACGATGAAACGGTACACCGTCACGCCCAGCGTCACCACGAAGATGGAGAACATGATTTCAAGGAAGCTGGGGAAGTAGCGCTGATCAGCGGGCAGCTGCCAGTTGAAGGCCACCATGGACACGTTGAAGCGGTTCAGAATGATGCCGAACACGGTAAGCGCGCTCGTCCACTTGATGAGGGTGATGTTCTTCTCGCGGGAACCGATGGCGTACAAGAGGCTCGGCAGGGCTACGAAGCCCAGGACCTCGACAAGCCACCACGCGCCCCAGCCCGTGGCCAGGTAGTGCCAGTTGTTGTCGTAGGCCACGGCGACCAGCTTGACGCAGAAGTAGGCGGCCAGGGCGATGGACGCCCCCCGGGCGAAGCCCAGGATGACGCCTTCGCTCTCGTCCCGGTGGGTCTTGTCCATCATGTGGTGCCAGGCCTTGTGGGCCAGGGTGCCCTCGAAGATGACCATGGACAGGCCCGCCGGAATGCTCGACACGAAGAAGAGCACGGCCAGGTAAGGCGAGTACCAGAGCGGGTGCATCTTGCTGGGGGCGGCGATGTACAGCGCGCCCAGCGAGCTCTGGTGCAGGGTGGAAAGCACCACGCCGAACACGGTAAGCGCCAGGGTGAGCTTATGCACGGTGTTGCGCAGCTTCTTCATGCCCAGCCACTCCAGGGCGGCGGGGCTGAACTCGATGGCCAGCACCGTGACGTACAGGAACACGCACAGGCCCACTTCGTACAACAGGGACGTGGTGCCCGGCTGCAGGAAGATGGGGTACACGAGACGGTAGGGGCGGCCCACGTCGTAGTGCAG
>DIVX01000022.1:0-818 GCA_002422505.1 Desulfovibrio sp. UBA6121 | reverse complement strand
CCGATCCAGATGCCCCAGGGGTTGTTCTGGTCCAGGTTGGTAATGGCGCCCAGGCCCTTGGTGAACCGCAACACGGTGATGACCAGGCCGATGGCCAGGATGATCGCCGTGATGATGTTCGCCGGGGTCATGAGAGACTTTTTGTCGGTAGTCATTTAGGCCCCCTCCCCGTCTTTGTCGGAGGTGTCGGTTTTGGCGGCTTCGGCTTCCTTGCGGGCGGCTTCGGCCTCCTCAAGGGCGCGCTTCACTTCGCGCTCAACGGCCTGGGCCTTGTCGCGCTCCGCGCTTTCCATGGCCTTGGCCAGCTTGGCCTCGGCCTCGGCCTTGGTGGCGGCCTTGGCGGCCTTCACGGCGGCCTTCTGTTCTTCCTCGGCCACCTTCTCCTTGCGCTTGTTCATGGCCCACACGCCGCCAAGCAGCGCGGGCCACAGGGCCGCAACCATGGGCACCACGGAGAGCGGACCAGCGCTGATCTCGGGCACGCTCTTGGTGCCAAGGTCCTCGCGCAGTCCGATGTCGGCGAACTTCTCGCCGGAGATGTACAGCCAGTTGGTGCCGCCCATCTCCTTCTCGCCGTAGATGTGCTTCACGTAGCGGTCCGGGTTCTTGCGCATGCGCTCGCGGGCGATCTCGATCAGGTCGTCGCGCTTGCCATAGGTCAGCGCCTCTTTGGGGCAGGCGCCAACGCAACCGGGGGCGGAAAGCTCGCCCTTGGCGATCTGGTCGTGGCACATGGTGCACTTCATCACGCGCGGGGTCAGCGGATCGTCGTACTCGTACGCGGGCACGTTGAACGGGCAGGCCACCATGCAGTAGCG
>DIVX01000033.1 GCA_002422505.1 Desulfovibrio sp. UBA6121 | reverse complement strand
GGCGGCATGCGCGACGAGGCCGAGATTCGCGGCCACCGGCGCACGTACATCGGGGCCATGCCCGGCCGCATCGTGCAGGGGCTCAAGGGCTGCGGCACGCGCAACCCGGTCATCATGCTCGACGAAGTGGACAAGCTCGGCACCGATTTCCGGGGCGATCCGTCCTCGGCCCTGCTTGAGGTGCTGGACCCGGAACAGAACTTCAGCTTCACCGACCACTACCTGAACGTGCCGTTCGACCTCTCGGGCGTCATGTTCATCTGCACCGCGAATACGCTGGACACCATTCCCGGCCCGCTTCTGGACCGCATGGAGGTCATCCGCATTCCCGGCTACACCGAGCAGGAAAAGGTCAAGATTGCCCGGCGCTTCGTTATGCCCCGCCAGGCCAAGGACAACGGCCTCAAGGAGTCCGAGGTCAAGCTGGACGACGACATGCTGGCCAAGATTGTGCGCGAGTACACCCGCGAGGCGGGCCTGCGCAACCTGGAGCGCGAGATAGGCTCCGTGTGCCGCAAGCTGGCGCGCAAGAAGGCCGAGGGCGAAAAGGGCCCCTTCCACGTTACCGAAAAGAACCTGCACAAGCTGCTTGGCGTGCCGCGTTTCCTGGAGGACGAGAAGGAAACGACCCTGCCCCCCGGCGTGGTTACCGGCCTGGCCTGGACCCCGTACGGCGGCGAGATTCTGCACGTGGAGGTTTCCACCATGCCCGGCACCGGCAAGCTCATCCTCACGGGCAAGCTGGGCGACGTGATGAAGGAGAGCGCCCAGGCGGCGGTTTCCATTTGCCGCGCCAAGGCGGATTTGTACGGCATTCCCAAGGACTTCCACGAGAAGCGCGACATCCACATCCACGTGCCCGCAGGCGCCACCCCCAAGGACGGCCCCAGCGCGGGCGTGACCCTGGTGACGGCGCTGATTTCCTCGCTCTCCGGCAAGGCCGTAAGCGCGGACACCTGCATGACCGGCGAGATATCCCTGCGCGGCCGCGTGCTGCCCGTGGGCGGCATCAAGGAGAAGATTCTGGCCGCCGTGGCCCAGGGCATGAAGCGCGTCATCATGCCCAGCCAGAACAAGAAGGACCTGCAGGACATTCCTGAGGACCTGCGCAAGAAGATCACCATCAAGTTCGTGGAGCGCGTGGACGAGGTGTGGCCCCTGGTCAAGTCGTCTGGCCGGGCGCACAAGGCGCAGGCCGCCCCCAGCCCCGAGGCCGCGCCTGAAGCGAAGGCCGAAGCCAAGGTTGAGGCAAAGGCCGGAGCCGCCAAGAAGGCGGCTGTGAAACCGGCGGCGAAGCCTGCGGCCAAGAAAACGGCAGCGAAGCCGGCAGCCAAGCCGGCAGCCAAGCCCGCCACGAAGAAGACGGCCAAGAACGGCAAATAACCTGCAAGCGGGGCGGGGCGGCGTTGCCAGCGGGCGCGAATTGCGCTACGAAAACGCCCGTCCCGCCCTGTGCGCGGGCCAGCAAAAGCCCAGCAGCGAGGAGACCGCCATGCCTATTTTCGAATATGTCTGCAAGAAGTGCAAAAATCAGTTCGAGGAACTGGTGTTCGGCCAGGACGAGCAGGCTGTGTGCCCCTCCTGCGGCTCCACCAAGACCGAAAAGCTCATGAGCGCCTGCCGTGGCAAGGTCGGCGGCGGGTCCGATTCGGACGCCGTGGGCCAGGCCNNTGCTCCACCTGCCACTAGGCCGCGCCACATGAAGAACGTCACCATCGCCACGCGCGGCAGCATGCTGGCCCTTTGGCAGGCCGAGCACATCAAGTCCCTGCTTTGCGCCCGCTACCCCGGCCTTGAGGTCGAGCTGCTCAAAATCAAGACCACCGGCGACAAGATTCTTGATGTTCCTCTGGCCAAGGTGGGCGGCAAGGGCCTGTTCGTCAAGGNNTGGCCGTGCACAGCATGAAGGACGTGCCCACCGAGCTGCCCGAGGAGCTCATCGTGGGCGTGAACCCCGTGCGCGAGGCCCCGACCGACTCCCTGCTTTCCGTGCATTTCGACGGCCTGGACGCCTTGCCCAAGGGCGCCAAGGTGGGCACCAGCAGCCTGCGCAGGCAGGCCCAGTTGCTCACCCTGCGGCCCGATCTGGTCATCGAGAGCTTGCGCGGCAACCTGGATACGCGGGTGCGCAAATTGCTGGAAGGCCAGTTCGACGCCATTGTGGTGGCCACCGCAGGCCTGAACCGTCTGGGTCTTACCGCGCCCAAGGTGGAGATTCTGGGCCCGCCGCGCTTTCTGCCCGCCGTGGCCCAGGGCGCGCTGGGCATCGAGTACCGCCGCGACCGGCCGGAAATGGCCGAGCTGCTCGCCTTCTTGAACCACCCGGAGACCGCTGCCCAGGTGGCCGCCGAGCGCGGCTTCCTCACCGGCCTCGACGGCGGCTGCCAGGTTCCCATCGCCGCCTGGAGCCAGCTTGAGGGCGCGAACCTGACCCTGACCGGCTTTGTTGCGGGCGTGAATGGGGAAACCCCCATCCGCCTTACGGCCTCCGGCCCGGCTGAAAAGGCCTGGGATCTGGGCGCGCAGCTGGCCCAGGCCGTGCTGGCCAAGGGCGGCAAGGCCATTCTGGACGAGGTGTATGCCCGCAGCTGAGGCCCCGGACCCGCTGGTGCTCAAGGAGCTCCGGCGCATTCCCGGCGTGGGGCGCACCACCGCGCTCGACCTGTGGAACCTGGGGCTGCGCGGCATACGCGACCTGCGCGGCCGCGACCCGCAGGAGTTGTACGCGGCGCAGGAAGCCCTGGCCGGAACCCACGTGGACCGTTGCGTGCTTTATGTATACCGCTGCGCGGTGTATTTTGCCGAAACGCCCGACCCGGAGCCGGAAAAGCTCAAGTGGTGGAACTGGAAGGATTGAGGCGGGCAGGCGAATTTTGAGGAAATGATGAAGCGGGGGCAGGCGTTGGTCTGCCCCCGCTTTTTGTTGTACGCGCCCCTATACTGCAACGCGGCCCGCCAGCTTTTGCTCCTTCTGCTCCAAACGCTCCATGCACACGGCGCAAAAGGCCGTTGTGGGCACAAGCTCCAGCCTGCGCAAAGAAATATCCTCGCCGCACTCCTGGCATACGCCAAAGTCCTCCTCCTCCATGCGCCCCAGGAGCCGCAGCAGCTCCATCATGCGCCTGTCGGTGTTGTGTTTCCAGTCCTGGTGCAGCATGCGCACGGCGGTTTCCTCAACGCGCTGGCGGCCGTTCTCGTCCAGGCCGTTGCAGGCCCGCCATTGTTCCAAAGCCGCGTGGATGTCCTGTATTTCCGCCTCGACGACTTCTCGCAAGCGGGAGAGCTGTTCCGCTGTCATTGCAAACTCCTTGTGTTGGTGATTTCAAAAGAAAAGGCCCCATCTCCCGACGATCGGGAAAATGGGGCCGTGTTGCTGGCGCTGTGCCTGAAGCGCTACAAAACGGCCCCCCGGCCCAGGCGGGAGCTGCGTCCCCCCGGACGGTTCTTGCTGCGCGCGCCAAAGGCCTGGCCGGGGCGGCCAAGGCGCATAAGGGCAACGCGCAGAAGGGTGGTGCGTTTCATTGTGCTGCTCCAAGGTTTGCGGCCGCCTGCGCGGGGCGGGCCGTGTTTGTGCCGGGTGTTCTTGCGCTGCGCCCATGCGCTGCGCGGGCAAAGAAAAAGGCCCCGCCTTCCGCTGATTCGGAAGAGGAGGCCTGCATGCGGGCGTTGCGGTGCAGCGCGCTTACATGGAGGCCTCGTCGCCTTTGCGGTTGTGCTGGGCGTGCTGCTGCGGATTCACAAGCGTTCTCCTGAAAAATGTTGTTGTGCTGAAGCCAGCATACCTGCTTTTGCGCAAAAGGCAAACCCTGGCCTGGGCCTCCGCCAGCAAAAGGCGAAAACGGCGTGGCCGCAAGGGCGGGCAGGGCTTTTGCCTTCTGGCGTCGGCTGCGTCAGTTGTGATTGTTTTCTGGCGTGGGAGCGTTCGTGCTGCCGCTCTGCGGGCCAAGGGCTGGCAAGCCGAGGCCCGTGCGGCGGAGCCGTGTCGCGCTTGCGGTTTTCGTGGCTGTGCACACCGCGCTGGAGGCGTTGTTTTCTGCGACGTTTGCCCAGCCAGGCGCGCCGTGTTTCTGTATGGGCGCGTCCCTAGTCGTCGAAGTCCAGCAGATCGCCGCGCATGATGGCCCCCTTGCCGAAGCGCCCGCGCACGGCGTCCATGGCGCTGTCCAGCGCGCCCTTGGGCCGGGCCTCGGCCTGGGGCGCAAACAGCGAAAGCTGCCGGGGCCTGTCGCCAAACTGGCTTACCCCCACGCCGATGAGCCGCAGGTCCTGCCTGGGATTCAGCTCGGCCAGCAGGCTTACGGCGGTGTCGAAGATGGTCTGCGTGTCGCAGATGGCTTCCGGTAGGGTGCGCGAGCGCGTCACCTGGCTGAAGTCCGCATACTTGGCTTTGAGGGTCACGGTGCGGCCGCGCACCCCTTGGGCCCGCAGGTCCGCGCCCACGCGGTCGGCCTGGAGCAGCAGCCAGCGCCGCAGGGTGGCCGGATCGCGGGTGTCGCGGTCAAAGGTGTTCTCCGCGCTGGAGCTTTTGGGCGGGGTGAAGGGTGTCACCGGGCGGTCGTCCACGCCGTGCGCCAGGGCGTGCAGCCAGGGGCCGCGCTCGCCCAGCTTGCCGCGCCAGAACTCGGCCGGGCGGCGCAGCAGGTCGCCCGCGTTGGTCACGCCCAGGCGGTTCAAGGTTTCCAGGGTGCGCCCGCCCACGCCGGGAATCTTCTGCACGGGCAGGGCGTCCAGAAAGGCCCGCACATCCTGCGGGCGGATGATGGTCTGGCCGTCTGGCTTGTTGAAGTCCGAGGCGATTTTGGCCAGGAAGCGCACCGGCGCGATGCCCACCGAGCAGGTGAGGCCCGTTTCGGCCTTGACGGCGGCGCGCAGGGTTTGGGCGAACTCCTGCGGGGGGCCGAAGAGCCGCTCAAGCCCGGTGGCGTCCAGGTAAGCCTCGTCCACGCTGGCCTGCTCCACCAGGGGCGAAAAACGTTGCAGCACGGCCATGACGGCGCGCGAGACCTCTTTGTAGCGCCACATGCGCACGGGCACGAAAAGCCCATGGGGGCAGAGCTTTTTGGCCTGCGCCACCGGCACGGCGGAACGCACGCCGTAGGCGCGAATCTCGTAGCTGGCGGCGGAAACAACGCTGCGCGGGCCATCGCCCACGGCCAGCGGCTTGCCGCGCCATTCCGGGTGGTCCAGCTGTTCAACGGACGCGAAAAAAGCGTCCATGTCGATGTGCGCGATGCGCCGCTCGATGCATGGCTCGGTGGAGGGCCCGCCGCCCTTGCCCGCCGCCTTGTCCTTGGTGTCCATGACTCTCTGGTACGACAGTCGCGGACGCTTGGAAAGGGGCGGGCAGGGGGGCGATTGCCGGGCGGAGCTAGAAGCCCCAGGCCGAAAGGGTGGGACGCTTGTAGCCCTGCTGCTGGGCCAGCACGTCCAGGGCCACCGTGGCCATGTCGTCCAGGGCGGGCAGGTACTTCTTGTCCATTTCGCGGTAATCCAGGGTCTTGATGTACATGGAGCAGGTTTCGCACACGTCCACGCGCACGCCAGGGTATTCGGCCACGCGGAACAGCTTGAGCCTGTTCTGGTCGCCCTCGTCGCAGTAGGCGCAGGCGATGCGCCGCAGGCGGAACTCGTGCCCGCAGCAGGAGCACACGCCGAAACGCTTGCCCTCTTTGTCGCGCAGCAGGGAGATGTATGGCAGGCTGCCGCACAGGGGGCAGTGGCCGTGCTCGTGGGGCAGGTTTTCCGGCAGGCGCGGGGCCAGGGCTTCCGCCGCCTTGGACAGGCTGGGCGAAAGGGCGCAGGTCACCAGAAAGTCCAGGGCGCGGGGGCTGCCGGGCAGGCGCTCGCGCCAGGCGCCGAACAGTGCGTCGTCGCCGCGCAGGTGGGCGCGCAGGGCCGCTTCGGGCTGCAACTGGCCCGTGGCCATGGCCTCGCGCAGGGCCGAGGCCGACGCGGCGGCGTCACCGCCGGAGGCGGCCAGCAGGTCGAGCAGGGCGGGCATGAGGCCCACGGCTTGGGCGAGGTCGAAGGGGAAGCTCTCCCGCAGGAGCAGCGGATTGCCCGCGAACATGGCCTCCGGGCTGGCGCAGGCCTCCGGCGCGGGCAGGGCTGGCGCGGCCTGGGCCTTGGCCTGGTGCAGCAGGGGCAGCAGGCCTTCCACAAGGCCGATGAGCGCCTCGGGCATGATTTGCTGCGCGCGGATGTGGGCGAATTTGATTTCCAGCAGGTGCGCAAAGGCCTGATCATCGGTATGCATTGCGTTTGTCCTTGGCTTTTATTGCGGGTGGGCTGCACCTGCACAGGGAACACTACGTGCTGCCGCCGCCGGATGCAACCGGCCAGGCGTAGTTCATGCTTTGAACCTGCGGTTTTTCATATTCCCCTTGCGGGGGCGGGGCAGGCATCGTATTGGATGTGAAGTTGAGCAACCTTTAGCGGCTTTGGCGGTGGCGATGACAGGAAAAAGTTCCCTGGTGGGCATCAGCCTTTCGAGCCTTCAAGAGGCGTTTTCCGGCAGCGAGGATGTGCTGGTGCAGATGCTGGCCCTGTTTCAGGTGCAGGCCGTGGAACGCATGGCCCAGCTTGATGGGCACCTTGCCGCCCAGGACGAGATGGGCGCGCGCACTGCGTTGCATTCTTTGGTGAATATCTCCGGCGCGGTGCGCGCCTACGGCATGAGCGATCTGGCCAAGGCCGTGGGCGACGCCGTGAAGAGCCAGGACAGTTCCCAGGCCTTGGCCTTTGCTGCGGCGCTGCGGCGCGAGTGCGACTGGGTGCTGCTGCAGGTTGGGAGCATGCTGGCCGCCGCTGCTGCGGCTCCGCAGGACATCTGGACTGCGGTTCTGCCTGCCGCTCCGAAGTGACCCGGCGCAGCCCGGGCGACGGTCGGGCCGGGCGTTGGCCAAGTGTTGGCCTTTCGCCTCTGTGCGCAGCGCCGTGACCGCGCCCCTGCGAGCTGACTCAACGGCTCGCCCCTTCGAACGAAACCGGCGATTTGTCCCTGCGGTCTGAGCTGACGATTCGCCCCGGCGA
>DIVX01000012.1 GCA_002422505.1 Desulfovibrio sp. UBA6121 | reverse complement strand
AGGGAGAACATGACCAGGATGGTGAACAGCAGCGCAATGAGGGTGACAGGGCCGATCTTGGGGGCGAAGACCGTATCGTACCACTGGCGGCCCTTGAGCTTGAGGCCGATGACGCGGGTGGCCAGCCCGGCCAGAAAGGGAATGCCCAGGTAAATGAACACGCTCTCGGCAATCTGGCCCATGGAGATGTCCACCATTGCGCCTTCAAGCCCCAGCCAGCCGGGCAGAACGGTAAGGAACAGCCAGGCGTAGAAGGGGAAGAACAGCACCTGGAACACGGAGTTGAAGGCCACCAGCCCGGCGCAGTATTCGCGGTCGCCCCCGGCCAGGTCGTTCCACACAATGACCATGGCGATGCAGCGCGCCAGCCCGATGAGGATGAGCCCGGTCATGTAGGCGTGGCTGCCGGAAAGGAAGGCCACAGCCAGGCCGAACATCAACAGCGGGCCGATGACCCAGTTCTGCACGAGGGAGAGCGCCAGCACGCGCACATTGGTGAACACCTGGCCCATGAGCTCGTAGCGCACCTTGGCCAGGGGCGGGTACATCATCAGGATGAGGCCGATGGCGATGGGCACGTTGGTGGTGCCGCTCTGCATGCCGCCCAGGGTCTCTTTCAGGTCCGGGAAGGCGAAGCCCGCGCCGATGCCCGCGAACATGGCGGCGAAGATCCACAGGGTCAGCCAGCGGTCGAGGAAGGACAGCTTCTTTGTCACGGACTCGGTGGTCATGACGCCTCCTGATGGTTCGGGCGGGCGGTGCGGGCCGCCTCAGCCCATGCCGGTATCCAGAAAGGGCCGGGCGATGAAGTACGCGCCCAAGAGCCCCACGCACACGCCCGCAACGCGCCGCACCAACACGCTGCCGCCGGAAAAGCCCTCCAGCATGCGCCGGGCCAGGGCGGCGGAGCTGCCCGCCACCACAATGGGCAGGCAGTGCCCCAGGCCGAAGGCCAGAATGAGCCCCAGACCGGTGAGCCACTGCTCCTGCACGGTGATGACCGCGAGCAGCGGGGCCAGAAAGCCGAAGGTGCACGAGCCGGATAAGAGCCCGTAGCCCAGGCCCATGATGAGCGCGCCGGAAAGTCCGCGCACCTTGAGCCGGGACAAGAGCCCGCCGGAGAGCCTGCACGAGGCCACGCCGAGCATGTCCAGCGCCAAGTAGACCAGCATCAGCCCCATGGCGATGGTCCAGTAGGGGCCGATATCGCCCAGCATGCGGCCCAGAAGCGTGCACACCAGCCCCACCAGGGCGATGGTGAGAAACAGCCCGGAGGTGAAGGCCAGGGCGTAGCGCGCGGCCTCCCGCCCCTCTATGACCCTGCCCTGCCCGGCCACGTAGCCCACCATGAGCGGAATGCTCGCCAAATGGCAGGGGCTGAACAGCACGCTGATAAGCCCCCACAGGAAGCTGCCCGCATAGGCCGCCGCCGTTCCCCCGGTCATCCAGCCGTTGGCGGCCAGAAAGAACGCCTCGAACATGCGTGCGCCCCGCTACCGGGCCAGCAGCTTGTCCAGCTGGGCGGAGATGGACTTCTTGTCCAGAAAGCCCTCGTGCCGGGAAATCTCCTTGCCGTTCTTGTCAAAGAAGATCTGGGTGGGAATGGCCCGTATGCCCAGGCTGGTGGCCAGGCTGGCGTACTTGGTCACATCCACGAAAACCACGGCGGCGCGGCCCCGGTATTCGCGCTCCGCCTCCTTGAGCACGGGTTCCATCATGCGGCAGGGCACGCAGTAGCCCGCCCCAAGGTCCACCATGGTCACCATGCCCTTTACGGGCACCGCCGGGGCCGGTTTGGGCAGGGTGGAGGCGGCCAGCGCGGCCGAGGCCACAAGGGCCAGCAAAAGCGCCGCCAGGGCGAAGCGCGCTATTTTCCCAGCCATGCGAGGAGCTCCTTCTTCGACGGCACCTTGCCGGAGCATTTTACCACGCCGTCGAGCACCACCGCCGGGGTGGCGAAAACCCCCAGCTTGGCCATTTCCTGAAAATCAGAAACCTTGAGCACCTGGGCCTGCACCCCGGCCTCGGCCACGGCCTCGCGCACCAGCTTTTCCGTCTCCTGACACTTGGGGCAGCCCGGCCCCAGGACCTTGATTTCCATATTCGCGTCTCCTTGCTTCGTTGCGGGCGTTAGCCCTTTTTGAGCTCTTCGATGATGCCCTGCAAAGAGCGGCCTTCCGGGTTGCGCGCCTGGGGATTGGCCTGCAGCAGGCGCTCCCAGGTGGCGATGCCGGCGGCGCGGTCCTTCAGGTCGTGCAGCTGCACCACGCCCTTGTTGTACAGGGCGTTCTGATGTCTGGGATCAAGCTTCAGGGCGGCGTCGAAGGTTTCCACGGCCAGCTGGGGCTCGCCCGCCTCGCGGTGCATTATGCCCAGGTCGGTCCACACGTCTGCGCTCACCGGGCCGAGGGCGATGGCCTTTTCATAGGCGCGTATGGATTTGCGGGCCTGGTGGGTGTCGAAGTACAGGTTGCCCAGCTCCACCCAGCCGCCCTGGTCGCCGGGCTTGCCCGCCAGGGCTATCTCCAGCTCGCCGATGCGCGCCAGCTCCTCGGCGTGGTCCTGGCCATCGGCCGGTGCGCCCGCCGGGCTCTGGGCCACCTGCGCCGCGCCGGAGCCTTGCGCCACGGGCTGGGAGCCTAGGCGCAGCTCCATGAACATGCTGCCCACAAAAAAGCCCACGGCCAGCGCGGCCACAATGCCGCCTATGAACTCGCCTTTGCTGAAGGTGCGCGCCGTTTCGGCCATGCGTCTCTTCTCCTTATGTCCCCGCGCGCGGCGGGGGTTGATTGTGCCTAAAGCCTGCGCGCCGCCGCCGTGTTTGCGGCCAACGCCTGCGCCGCCAGCAGCCCCGCCCGCACGATGAGCTCCTCGGGCAGGGCCTCGTACACCCGGCCCTCCAGGCGCAGGGCGCGACAGTCGGTCTGCGCGCCCAACAGCTCGCAGCAGGACGCGCAGTGATTCAGCAGCACCTCGGCTCCCAGCAGTTGCTCAAGGGCGACGCCGCCCAGGAACACGCGGTTGCTCTCGGCCACGGCAAAGGGCGGCAGGGTCTTTTCCGTAAGCGCCACGGCCATGCCACGCGGGGCCAGCACCTGGCGCAGGCGCTCCACGGCCCGGCGCACGGAGCCGCCCGTATCGCCGCAGCGCTCGCAGGTCTGCGCGTCCACGGTCACACGCTGCCACAGCACCTCAAGAACCATGCGCGCCCCCTTACAAAATGGTGTTGAACAAAAAGCCCACCAGCATGATGCCCGCGCCCACCACCCCGGCGAACACCAGTATGAGCCGCATTTTGAGCACCTTGCGCAGAATGACCATCTCCGGCAGCGAAAGCGCGATGACGGCCATCATGAAGGCCAGCA
>DIVX01000002.1:12209-12891 GCA_002422505.1 Desulfovibrio sp. UBA6121 | reverse complement strand
CGATGTCGCAGATCTCGCGGATGTGGGTCACGGTCATGAGACGCGCGCCGCCGCAGCGAACGGTGAAGACCTTGTCGCCGGAGAGGCCGACGTGCATCAGCAGGCCCGGCTCGAGGATTTCGTGATAGTCCCAGGCGCCCTTGTTCTTGGCAAGAACCGGGGGCAGGAATTTGGAGAAGTGCTGGGGACCGATGTCCGTAATACGGTTCTCCATCGGTTTCGCGGGATTGTATCCGGAAGAAATGAAGGCCATTTTTTTAGTCCTCCTTCAGGTTAGCGCTGGTGCTTGGCGCGGTAATCGGAGATTTCACGCTGCCAGCCGCCCTTCACGTCTTCTTCCTTCCAGAAGATGTACGGATTGTGGCGGGGTTCCTTCACGTGGCGAGGATCGGCGGTGGTGCCGGTGACCTCGAGCAGGCGCGCGAAGCCGAGGCGCTTCAGGGTCTCACCGATGCGCTCGCGGTTCTTGCCTTCTTCCATCCACCAATCCCAGGTGGCTTCAATGAACTCTTTGATGTCGTCGTAAGGGGCTTCGGCCTTGATGAAGGGGATGGTCAAAGAGCCCATCTGCGGGCCGTCGAGGATCGGGGCCTTGGCGCCGACCAGGATGGACAGGCCGCGGTCGTTGCCGATCTTCAGGGCGCGGGGCATGACGCAGATGCAGTGCATGCAGCGCACGCAC
>DIVX01000002.1:0-12189 GCA_002422505.1 Desulfovibrio sp. UBA6121 | reverse complement strand
GGATGTCGAACTTGCCCCAGTCGCGACCGGCGTAAGCGCCGGCATTGGGGGGAAGCTCGCCACCAACGTAAGCGGCAACGGCCTTCTGATCGACGCGGATCTCGTCGCGCCAGGTGCCGATGAAGCTCATGTCGGAACGGGCGATGGCGGCCACGCAACCCAGCGAGCAGCCGTCGAACTTGAACTTGAACTTGTAGGGGAACGCGGGACGGTGCAGTTCGTCCTGGTACTCCTGGGTCAGCTGGTAGCACAGCTCCTGGGTGTCGTAGCAGGCGTACTCGCAGCGGCTTTCGCCGAGGCAGCAGGCCGGGGTGCGCAGGTTGGAGCCCGAGCCGCCCAGGTCGTTGTTCATCTTGTGGGTCAGTTCGAAGAAGATTTCTTCGAGCTGCGGGGTGCTGGTGCCGATGAGCACGATGTCGCCGGTGGCGCCGTGCATGTTGGTCAGACCGGAGCCGCGCAGTTCCCACAGGTCGCAAAGTTCGCGGAGGAACTCGGTCTTGTAGAACATGCCGGAGGGCTGGGCAACGCGGACGGTGTGGAAGTGGGCCACGCCGGGGTACTTCTGGGGCTGGTCGCAGTAACGACCGATGACGCCGCCGCCGTAACCGAACACGCCGACGATGCCGCCGTGCTTCCAGTGGGTCTCGCCGTCAACATAAGACAGCTCGAGGATACCCAGCAGGTCGTCAGGGCACTCGGCGGGAACCTGGAAATCGACGCCCTTGGGATTCGCGTATCTGTGCTCAATCTCCTGCTTAATGTCGGACACAAAGCTGGGCCACGGGCCGCTCTCCAGCTGGTCCAACAAGGGGGTTTTGTGTTTCGCCATTCCCTTAACCTCCGTTGTTTGAAGTAAAATGTTGCCACACTCCTAAACTACCCGGCATGCGCCCGCTGGCGCGCGGGCCGTCGCCGGATGTCTTTCCTCCATCTGGCGAGGCGCTTGTGAATTGGCTCACACAGGCACAGCCCAGCCAACCAATTCCAGCGCATGATTCCTCATCTGTTACGGAAATTCCACCGTCTCTGTCAACACAAATCCGGATTGAGGCGATTCTCATGCGATTGTTTGCACGAGGTCGTCACGTGTGCGCGTGGTTGATTTCCGGCCCGCACCGGGGTAAGCAGGCTTGCCCGGAAGTCCGGGTGAGCGGACGGTCCTTGAGCCTGCTTCAAAGCAATACCCCAAACCCGGCTTGCCAGGCAATCACTATCTTGAACAATCGTACTTCCAACGACACCGAATGCCAGCGCTGCGGCGCCTGCTGCCTCAAAGGCGGCCCCGGCCTGCACGAGGCCGACGCCTCGCTGTTCCACGGGCCGGAGGCCCTGGAATTGTCTTTCGTGGTGACTTTTCGCGCCGGGGAGCCTGTGCACGACCAAGTGCGCGGGCGCATCGCCCCCCTTGAGCGGGAAATGCTCAAACTGCGGCCCCTGCCCGGCGCCACGGCCTGCGCCCACTACAACCACAAGGCCCGCGCCTGCGCCCTGTACCAGCGCCGCCCGCTGGAATGCCGCACCCTGTCCTGCCGTGACACCTCCGCCCTGGCGGAAATGTACGACAAGGCCCGCCTGCGCCGCAGCGACCTGCTGCCGCAGGGGCACCCCGTGCTGGCGGTGATGGCCGAACACGAGGCCCTGGTGCCGGTGGCGCGCATAGCCGGGCTCGCCGCCGCCTTCCTGGCGGGCGGTCCACAGGCGAAAAAGGCCGAAGAAGAGCTGACGCGCATGGCCCTGTGCGACCAGGCCTTCCGCCAAAAGCTGACGCAGCTGGCCAACATCGGCCCGGAATACCACGATTTCTTTTTCGGACGTGATGCCAGCGCCCTGTTTGCCGCCGCAGGTTTGAGCCTGCGCCCGGACGCGCGCCTGGGCTTCCGCGTCCAACCAGACCCCCTCTGCACAGCCCCCCTCTGGCGGACCTAGCGCAGGCCCACCTGCCCAACTTAACGGGAGTTATGACGATGAAAGACGAGCTTGGCGTTTTCTACTACCCCGCCCCGCAGCACCCGGAGGCGCGCATGTACGTGCGCCGCTACGCCGGGCGCGTAGAATTCCGCATGTGGCACCGCGAGGACGCGGGCGTGTGGGAGAAGCACAACTGGCTGCCCTACGCCGTCATTGAGCAGGCCGCAGCCATGTTCAAGGCCAGCGGCAAAGAAAGCGACCCCACCACCCTGTACGACCTCGCCGTGGCCGAGCGCCTGCTGGCCGACGAATAGGCAGCCTGAGCCATGCGCAAACTCCTGCCTCTCATCCTGGCGGTGCTCATCACCCTGCCGGGGCTGTGGCTCAAGCTCTCTGGCGCGCACCTGGCCCCGCCGCCCGCCGCCCTGCTCTCCGGCCTGGCCATTCTTGGGGCCTCGTTCCTGCTCCTGTGGGCCTGCGACGTGGCCCAGATGGACATTCCGCAAACCCTGGCCCTGGCCGTGGTGGCGCTCATCGCCGTGCTGCCGGAATACGCCGTGGACATGTACTTCACATGGCAGGCGGGCCAGCACCCGGAATCGGACTACGCCCACTACGCCATAGCCAACATGACCGGCGCGAACCGGCTGCTCATCGGCGTGGCCTGGTCGGCCATCGCAGGGCTGCACTGGTTCAAGACCCGCCGCCGCGTGGTGCTCGACGTGGAGCAGCGCACCGAGCTGCTGTTCCTGGGCCTGGCCACGACCTACGCCTTCTTCATCCCCATCAAGGGCAGCCTGGCCTGGTACGATGGGCTGGTGTTCCTGGCGCTCTACGTCTGGTACATCCGGCTGGCCAGCCAGCGCCCGTGCTCGGAATGCGAGCTGGAAGGCCCTGCCGAGATCATCGGCGCGTTGCCCAAGGTGCGCCGCAGGCAGGCCACCGTGGCCCTGTTCCTCTTTGCCGCCGGAGTCATTCTGGCCAGTGCAGAGCTGTTCAGCGAGAATCTGGTGGCCACGGGCAAGGTCTACGGCATCAACGAATTCCTGCTGGTGCAGTGGCTGGCGCCCATCGCCAGCGAGGCCCCGGAATTCATCGTGGCCATCATGTTCGTGCTGCGCGGGCAGGCGGCCACGGCCATGGGCAGCCTCATATCCAGCAAGCTCAACCAGTGGACCCTGCTGGTGGGCATGATTCCCGGCGTGTACGGCCTTTCCAGCGGCAGCTTCGAGCACCCGCTGCCCCTGGGCCCGTTCCAACTGCACGAGATCTTCCTCACGGCGGCCCAGTCGTTGATGGCCGTGGCGCTGCTGGCCTCCCTTGCGCTGGGGCCGGGCGCAGCGCTGCTGCTCTTCGGCATGTTCGCCGGGCAGCTTTTAAGCCCCTACGTGGTGGAGGGCCTGAACCTGCCGAACTTGCCCTGGGGCAACGGCACGGACGGCCTGCACCAGCTCTTCAGCGCGGCCTACGTGGCCCTGTTTGTGGCCATTGCCTGGCTGAAGCGCCGCGACATGTGGGCCTTGCGCCTTGGGGCCAGCGTGGAGCAGCGCATCGTGTAGCAGACGGATTATGCAGCACGCACACGCACGGCGACCGCCGCCGTTTCCGCAGCGCAAAGCACGGAAGCGGCGGCGGTTTCGCGTTTGGCCGGGCCCAGAGCCCATTGCCAGCCCGGCCTGCGCGTGCCATAGCCCAAACGCGCAAGGCCACCACGCGCGGAGGATTGCCATGAAGCACGACGAAAAGCCCGCAGGCGTTGACGTGGACGACATCCTGGCCGCCATGAGCCAGGCCGACGGCTATCTGGACATCACCCCGGCGGACGCCCTGTCCCTGTACCGCCTGGCCTTAAGCCACGCCCTGGAGCGCGTGCGCCTGCGCGTCACCGTGGGCCAGCTGATGACCCGCGCGGTGCACAGCCTGCGCCCGGAGGACAGCGCCGCGCAGGTGGCGCAGCTGCTGGCCCGTACGGGCGTTTCCGGCGCGCCGGTGCTGGAGGAGGAACACGTCGTCGGGGTGGTCAGCATAAAGGACTTTCTGCCGCGCCTGGGTTTGCCCAAGCAGTCCACGCCCATGGCCCTGGTGGCCGGTCTGGTCTGCGGAGCGCTGCACGGTGCGGGCGATTTCGCCGCCGTCACCGCGCGCCAGCTCATGACCGCCCCGGCCCTGACCATCGCCCCCGGCATTCCCGTGGGCGAGGCCGCCAAGCTCATGGAGGGGCGCGGCATCAACCGCCTGCCCGTGGCCGAGGCGGGCAAGCTCGTGGGCATCATCACCCGTGGCGACGTGGTGCGCGCCTGCCAGGCCATCACCCTTTCGGAGTAGCTGCATGGAATTTTTCGCAAAGATGCGCGGGGCGGGCAAAAGTCCGCCGCGCGTGCGGCGTACAGAAATCCTCTCGTCCTTCCTGGGCTCGCTTGCGGGCATGGGCCTCTTGGGCTACCTGCACGCCACCCTGGCCGACCCGGCGGACAAGGTGCTGCTCATCGGCTCCTTCGCGGCCTCGGCGGTGCTGCTGTTCGCCGCGCCCAAGAGCCCGCTGGCCCAGCCGCGCAACCTGCTGGGCGGGCACGTGCTCTCGGCCCTCATCGGCGTCTCCATCCGCCTGGCCCTGCCAGAGCCCGTGTGGCTGGCCGCCGCCCTGGCCGTGGCCACGGCCATAGCGGTAATGCACCTGACCGGAACCCTGCACCCCCCCGGCGGGGCAACGGCCTTCATCGCCGTCACCGGCGGGCCGAAAATAGCCGCCCTGGGCTACCTGTACGTGCTGTGCCCGGCCCTCAGCGGCGCGGCCATCCTGCTTGTGGTGGCGCTTGCCACCAACGCCCTCACCCCCGGCAGGCGCTACCCCGAATACTGGTGGTAGGCCGCCCCTGGCGCTCCAACGGGCTGTGATCTAGCGGAAATACCGGGAGATTCCAGAGCATTTACCCTGGCTTGCCTGGGTGCGCCCCCCGCCCCTGCATCGCTCCGGCGTCACTCCTGTCCGCAGATCGCCTGGCCTGCGTCCTGCTGGGCGCGCACGCGGTCTATGCCCCCGGCGTAGGCCTCAAACACGGCCCGGCGGTTCAGCACGCCCACAAGCTCCGCGCCAGCGTCCGGCGCGGCCAGCACCGGCAGCTGCGCATAGCCGCTTTGCACAAACTTCAGCAGCGCCGCGTACAGGTCCTCGTCCGGGGTGACGAAAAAAAGCGGTCCCATCACGTCCTGCGCCACCACCAGGTCGAAGAGCTCCTCCTCGAACACCAGCGAGCGCACCTTGTGGATGTCGAGCATGCCCGCAAGCCGCCCCCCGCGCCCGCGCACCGGGAAGCTGCGGGCCTCGCTGTTGCGCATCAAGTCCGCAATCACCCCCAGGGTGGACCCGGCCTCCAGCACCACGGGCAGGCAGCGGATGAAGCGCTCGTCCACGCTGTGTTTCTCCAGCAGGTTCACGGTGGCGTCCGCCGCGTGGGCCGGGGAGTCAAACTTCGTCTCCACCTGATTATCGTACAGCGAGACCTTGCGGCACAGGGCTATGCACAGGGCCGAGGCCAGCATAAGCGGGGCCAGCAGGCCATACCCGCGCGAGAGCTCGCAAACCATCACCAGCGGGCCTATGGGCGCCTTGGCGATGCCGGAGAAGAACGCCGCCATGCCCACCAGCACGTAGCTGCCCGGCTGCGACGCAATATTCGGCCAGAAATCGTGCGCAAGATTTCCCACCAGCCCGCCGGAAAGCCCGCCCACGAACAGCGCCGGGGCGAACATGCCGCCGCTCATGCCGGAGCCGAGGGTCATGCTGGTGGCCAGGGTTTTGCCCAGCACCATGGCCAGCAGCATCAGGGTGGGCACCTGGCCCAGAATGGCCAGTTCCAGCCAGCCGTACCCGCCGGAAAGCGCCTGGGGGAACAGCGCGCCGATGCCTCCGGCCAGCAGCCCGCCAAGGCCCAAGGTCCACATGATGCCCAGGCGCTCGCGCACGGGGGCAAAGAGGCGCGTTTTGCAGGCCCGGAAGGTGCCGATGAACAGGTAGGCCGCGCCGGAGCACACCAGGGCCAGCACGGCGTAGAAGATCAGTTCGCGCGGGTCGGTGAACTGAAAGGCCGGGGCGGCCAGGATGCTCTGGGTGCCGAAAAAGAAGGTGAACACGCTGTAGGCTGTCACCGAGCTCATGACCGCTGGCAAAATGGCCTCGGCCTCGAAGTCCTCGCGGTAGATGACCTCCACCGCCGTGAGCGCCCCGCCCAGCGGCGCGCGGAAAATGGCGCCCATGCCGCCCGCCGCGCCGGCCAGCAAAAGCAGCCTGCGCTCCCGGGCGGAGAGCTTGAGGCGTTGCGCCAGCCAGGAGCCTATGCCGCCGCCGATCTGGGCGATGGGCCCCTCGCGCCCGGCGCTGCCGCCGGTGGCGATGGTGAGGATGGAGGCCAGGCCCCGGATGAGGGGCACGCGCGGCGGCACCAGCCCGCCCTGGCGGTGGAAGGCCCGCGTGGTGGCGTCGGTGCCGTCCGTGCCGCTGGTCACGGTCTCCGGCACATAGCGCTGGATGAAAAAGCCCGTGACCAGCCCGGCCAGGGAGGTGAACACCGGCACCAGCCAGGGCCGGTACGCGCCCGGCTCCATGTGGAACAGGTGTTCCCCGGCGGGGGCGGGCAGGCTCAGGCCCGCCAGCCGCGTAAGAAAGAAGTTCTGCAGCCATTCTATGGCCGCGAAATAGCCGCAGGCGGCCAGCCCGGCGGCCGCGCCCACGGCGATGCCATAGGTCAGCCAGCGCCAGGAGTGAGCCTGGCGCAAGGCGGCAAGGGCCTGGGCCAGGCCGCCGCCAAGACGTTTGAGAGCGTTTACGGGCATGGCCCTGGCTACGCTCCGGCCCGCGCGGAGTCAACGCCCATGGCCGCGCCCCCTTTGGCCCCCTTGCGCAGAATCGGCGCAGCGCATATGAATGCAGACTGCGACCCCCTGACGGAGGTCCAAGGAGTACAACGCATGACAACCCTGTGGCACTGGATCGGCTTCAACCTGCTGGTCCTCGTCCTGCTCGCCTTCGACCTTGGCGTTTTGCACAAGAACCACCGCGAGGTGGGCGTCAAGGAATCCCTGTGGCTCAGCTTCGGCTACTTTCTGCTGGCGCTTGGCTTTTCCGGAATCATCTTCCACTTCGAGGGACGGCAGGCGGGCTTCGAGTTCCTCACCGGCTATCTCATCGAAAAAAGCCTGAGCATCGACAACATCTTCGTGTTCGTGCTCATCTTCACCCACTTCCAGGTGCCCAAGAAGGCGCAGCACACGGTGCTGTTTTGGGGCGTGCTGGGCGCGCTCGTCATGCGCGCGGCGCTCATTTTGGCTGGCGCGGCGGTCATTTCGGCCTTCCACTGGGTCATTTACGTGTTCGGCGCGTTCCTCATCCTCACGGGCATCAAGATGCTCATGACCATAAACGACGTGCCGGACATGAGCGGCAACCGGGTGACGCAGTTCATGCGCAAGCACTTCCGCGTCACCGAAGGCTACGAGGGAGAGCGTTTCGCCCTGGTCAAAAACGGCGTGCGCTACATCACCCCGCTCTTGATCGTACTGGTGCTGGTGGAGTTTTCCGACGTGGTCTTCGCCCTGGACTCCATCCCGGCCATCTTCGCCATCACCAAGGACCCGTTCCTGGTCTACACCTCCAACGTCTTCGCCATTCTGGGCCTGCGGGCCCTGTTCTTCGCCCTGGCGGGCATCATCCACCGCTTCCACTACCTCAAGTACGGCCTGTCCGTGGTGCTGGTGGTCATAGGCGTCAAAATGGTCATCAACGCGGCCCTTGGCCCGGTGATCGAAACCGAGTGGGCGCTTTTGGCCACCGCCGCCATCATCGGCGGGTCGGTATGGCTGTCGATTCTGCGCACGCGCGGCCTGCCGCCCCAGGAGGCGGCCCAGGACGCTCTGCGCGGCTGGGTGCCCGGCAGCCCGGTGAAGGACACCGACACCAAGCCCCTGGGCAAAAAGTAACCCCCGCGCCCCACGCGCACACCAAAACGCCCCGGCGGTCCTGCGACTGCCGGGGCGTTCTGCGTGGTGGCGGATACGACCGGGGGAGACTGTGGCGGGGCGGGGCGGGCTGGTCAGGCCTGCTGGGCCTCCGCCCGGCGGCCCGCCTCCCAGGCGGCCAGGGGCAGGGTCAGCAGCAGGGCGTCGCGGCCAATGTACCACAACATGGGCGAGGCCTCGCCCGGCGTGGACGTGAAGCAGCCGCAGCCGACATCGATGCCGCGAAAATAGTTGACGATGAGCGCCAGCCAGAATGCGCCGAGCAGCGCCGTGGCCAGAAACAGCGCGCCGTGGCGCCAAAAGCCGGTGTACAGGCACACGCCGAGCAGCAGCTCGAACCAGGGCAGCCAAATGGCCACGGGGTGCAGCAGCACCTCCGGCAACAGGCGGTAATCCTTTACTATGCTGGCAAAGTCCTGCGGATGCAGAATCTTGTCCGCGCTGGCGTAGATGAGCATGCAGCCCACCAGCAAGCGCAGCAGCCAAGCCAGGGACTCCCAGGGAGCAGAACCTTCCTGCCGGGCAGGCTGGCGCTCTACTTGCCGCAGTCCCTGCATATGCCCTCCTGGCCCTTGGTGGGCAGGCTGGACATGGCCGGGCCCTTGGTCACGGGCAGCTTTTCCGCCTGCCAGAGCGCCCAGCCGTTCTTCAGCACAAAGACGTTCTTGACGCCCGCGCCACGCAGGTGCTGGGCCAAATTGTGCCCCAAGGGGCAGTGCTCGCCGTCGCAGTAGGTAATGACGGCCTCTTTGCCCGCCAGCAGGGGCTTGATGTCCTGGAACTGAGCGGCGAACTCACGCGGGGGCAGCCAAAGGGCCCCCTGGATGTGGCCCATCTCGTATTCCAGCTGCGAGCGCGCATCAAGCGCCACGGCGCGGCCGGTAAGCAGCAGCAGGGCCGCATCCTTGACGGAGATCTCTCCGCCGGAGGCATCGAGCTGCACGGCGCTTTTGGCGGCGGCATAGGCCAGGGGCAGGCCGTCTGTGCGCGCGGCGTTGACGCCGAAGGCCAGCGCGGCGGAAAGGGCGAGAATGCCCAGGGACTGTCCGAGGATTCGAGGTGCGTGACGCATTGGTCTCTCCGCAGTTTATCCACCCGCCCTCGTGCAACGCGAAGGGGTGCTCCCAAACAGGGCGCACCCTAGCCCAAGGTGTTCGGGAATGCAATTTCAGAACGCTGATACCCGCCTGGGGCATGGCAGGGGCGAAATTTCGCGCAAGGTTTCAGCGAGGCGGCGTCCACCAGACGATTTCGGACGATTTGGGACGACTTGTTTGTGCTTTTTCGCCCCTTGTCCTTGACTCCCGCCACCTACGCATTACGTATCCAGAAAATATCTTAAAGGAGTCTAGCAATGGCCAAAAACACTGGTGATAACTACAGAAAAGGCACGGTTTGCGACCGGACCCAAAGCCAGAATCCGCAGAGCGGCAATTGGACCAAGCGCGATGCGCAGACAGGGCGTTTCATGGACCAGAAGCAGGACGGTGCGCCTTTCAAGGGCGTGGCCAAAGAGGTGGACGGCAGGCGCGATTAAGCAGGCAGAAGGCTGCGCGAGGCGGGCAAAGCGCGCTCTGCTGCCGGGTCCCCGGTCTTTCCCCTGCGCTCTCCGGCGCGCCGGGACAGCCGACACACTGGGGCGTCCGGCGAACGGGGAGGCGCTCCGGCCCGGCAGGAGGCTCCCCCGGTTTTCCTGCTGCCAGCCGGGCTTGCGCGAACCCGAAGCAGACGCTTATGACTGCTCGAATACGCTTCTCCCGTCAGAGCGGGAGCAGCAGCGTCCAGACCGCGCCCGCAAGGCCGCAGGCCAGCACCAGCACATGCGCGCCCAAATTCCAGCGCCACAGGGCCAAACCACTCAGCACGGCCAGCCCCACCACGAAAAGATCCGCCCCCGCGCCAAAGCCGCCGGGCCAGAAGCTGGCCGTGGCGAACAGCACGCCAAGCTTCAAAATAACGCCCACGATGGCGGCGCTGATGCCCGTGAGCGCTGCCCGCACCCTGGGGTGGGCGGCAATGGCCTCTATGTGCGGCGCGCCCGCAAAGACCAAAAAGAAGCTGGGCAAAAACATGCCGAAGGTGGCCAGCAGGCCGCCCACAATGCCCGCAGTCAGCGGCGCAAGCGCGCCGGGGTGATTCCAGGCGGTCAAAAAGCCCGTGTACTGCGTCACCATGATCAGCGGGCCCGGCGTGGTTTCAGCCAGGCCCAGGCCCAGTACCAGCTGCTCCTGCGTCAGCCAGCCCAGCCGCAGCGACATGTCCGACACGTAGGCCAGCACGGCGTAGGCCCCGCCAAAGGTCACAAAGCTGGCGCGGGTGTAAAAGGTCAACAGCTTGGGCAGCAGCGAGCCCGGCTCGGCCAGCAGGTTCAGCGGCAGGGCCACGGCCAGCCAGATGCCCGCGAAAATCAACGCCAGGCGCCCCACGCGCCGCCAGGGCGAGCCGACCTGAAAATGCGCGGGCGGTTCTGCATCCTCGCACGCGCCGCCAGGGCAGAACAGGTCTGGCCGCACAGAGCCCAGCCACAGGCCCATGAGCCCCGCCGCCACCACAATGCCCGGAAACTTGAGCCGCAGCGCATAGCCCATGAGGAAGCTGGCGGCGGCAAAGCCGTAAAACACCGGGTGCCCCAGGGATTTTTTGCCTATGCGCCACAGGGCCTGGGCCACAATGGCCACCACCGCCCCGGCTATGCCCCGGAACACGCCCGCCACCAGGGGAACATCTCCGTGGGCTGCGGCAAGCCAGCTCAAAAACAACAGCAAAAATACGGCGGGCAGCAAGAAAAAGAGCCCCGCCACCACTCCGCCCCGGCAGCCAAAGAGCCGCCAGCCCAAATACACGGCCAGCTGATGCGCCTCCGGGCCGGGCAGCACCATGCAGAAGTTCAGCGCGCGTAAAAACACCTTCTCCTCAACCCAGCCGCGCGTGGCCACCAAATCATTGTGCAGCATGGCGATTTGCCCGGCGGGCCCGCCAAAGTTGACGAAGCCCAGACGCAGCCAGTAGCGGAAAAACTCGCGGAAGCTTGGTGTGGTGCTCATGGAAACCCTTGTGGCAATTTTGACGCCCGGTGTCGAGGGTTCAACAGTGCTTTGCTCCTGCGCAAACGTGCCTTCTCCCAGAGCGCAAAGCTGCACAATCTTGTGCATACAGTTGCACATCATGGGGCCATTTTCGTAACCAAATGGCGCAGATGCTCGTCTTTCAAACTGGCACGGAACTCGCAAACAAGCGTTTGAACGACGGCACGCGCAATAAAAGACACGCGACAACGCGGCCGCGCTCCGGGCCACACCATCGCCAAGCCGCCCGACCTAAACCAAATTCGGCGGGCGAGCAGCCAGGAGAACCCTTTGAACTTCAAGCAGTTTTTTACAGGAAAAAAGCGCCTGGTCCTGCTGGGCTGTATCCTGCTTTTGGGAATCGGCGTGGGCTGGCAACAGTTGCGCGGCTCCAAGGTCGAAACCTCCTACCGCACCTCCAGGGCGGAGCGTGGCGACATCGCGGCCACGGTCACGTCCTCGGGCACCATCAATCCCGTGGTCACGGTCACCGTGGGCACGCCGGTGTCGGGCATCATCAAAGAACTCTTTGCCGACTACAACTCCCTGGTCAAAAAGGGCCAGGTCATCGCCCAGATAGACCCGGCCAGCTACCGCGCCCTGGTGGAGCAGAGCCGGGGCAGCTACCTGAACGCCCAGGCCAACCTGGACAAGGCCAAGGTGACCCTGGTGGACGCCGAGCGCACCCTCAAGCGCTACCAGAACCTGGTCAAGGACGGCTCCGTTTCCGTGAGCGACTACGACACCTACGCCACGGCGGCGGCCTCGGCCCGGGCGGCGGTGGGCGCGGCGGCGGGCAGCGTGGCCCAGGCCAAGGGCGCATACGACCAGGCCAAGACCAACCTCGACTACACCACCATCATTTCCCCGGTGGACGGCATCGTCATTTCCCGCGTGGTTGAGGTGGGCCAGACCGTGACCGCCAGCATGTCCACCCCGACCTTGTTCACCATCGCCCAGGACCTGACCAAGATGCAGATCAGCGCCACGGTGGACGAATCGGACATCGGCAAGGTGCACGAGGGCGGCAACGCCACCTTCAGCGTAGACGCCTACCCTGAGGAGCACTTCAGCGGCACGGTCACCCAGGTGCGCAACGCCGCCACCACCGTGTCCAACGTGGTCACCTACTCGGTCATCGTCGCCGTGGACAACACCGAGCTCAAGCTCAAGCCCGGCATGACGGCCAATGTTTCCATCATCA
>DIVX01000030.1 GCA_002422505.1 Desulfovibrio sp. UBA6121 | reverse complement strand
ACCACCCCTTCACCTCGCCCCAGCCCGGGCAGATGGACAGCATCGCCACCGACCCCGCCGGGGCCCTGGCGCGCGCCTACGACCTGGTGCTGAACGGCAGCGAGATCGGCGGCGGAAGCATCCGCATCCACACCCCGGCTGCGCAGAAGGCCATGTTCACCGCCCTGGGCATTGCCGACGACGAGGCCGAGGAGAAGTTCGGCTTCCTCATCGAGGCGCTGAAGTTCGGCGCGCCCCCGCACGGCGGCATCGCCTTCGGCCTGGNNATCCGCGACGTCATCGCCTTCCCCAAGACCCAGAAGGCCACCTGCTTGATGACCGAGGCCCCGAACGTGGTGGCCAAGAAGCAGCTGCGCGAGCTGGGCATAGCCCTGCGCGAGAAGGCTGCGGAAGCCGCCGTGGAAGCGAAAAAGGACGAGGCGTAAATGGCCAAGCTTCCCATAGTCACCTACCCGGAACCGGTGCTGGCCCAAAAGGCCCAGCCCCTGGCGGAGATCACCCCGGAGATCGAGACGCTCATCAAGGACATGATCGAGACCATGTACGAGAGCGACGGCGTGGGCCTGGCCGCGCCCCAGGTGGGCAAAAGCATCCGGCTCATCACCCTGGACGAGACCGGCCCCAAGGAGCGCAAGAACCCCACGGTGCTGGTCAACCCGGAGTTTGTGGAACAGGTCGGCGTCAAGGAGTCCGAGGAATCGTGCCTGAGCCTGCCCACGTTCTCCTGCAAGGTGAAGCGCTATGAGCGCGTTACTGTGAAGGGCCTGAACGAGAAGGGCGAGGCCGTGGAGATTCAGGCCGAGGGCCTGCTGGCGGTGATTTTGCAGCACGAGATAGATCACCTGGAGGGCAAGACCCTGGTGGACCACGCCAGCCGCCTCAAGCGCACCATGTACGACAGCAAGGTCAAAAAATGGCGCAAGGACTAGACGAGCCGACCGGGCTGGACGACGAGTTCGTGCCCGGCAGCGTGAACCCCTTTCCCGTGCCCGCCCCGCCCTTGCGCGTGGTGTTCATGGGCACGCCGGACTTCGCGGCCAAGAGCCTGGGCGCGCTCATCGACTGGCCGGGGGCCGAGGTGCTGTGCGTGTATACCCAGCCCGACCGCCCCTGCGGGCGCGGGCAGGAGTGCACGCCCTCGCCCGTGAAGCTGGCCGCGCTGGCCGCAGGCATAGCGGTGCGCCAGCCGCTGAACTTCAAGGACGAGGCCGACGTGGCCGCCCTGCGCGCCCTGGATTTTGACGTGCTGGTGGTGGCGGCCTACGGGCTGATTTTGCCCCAAGCCGTGCTGGACGCGCCCCGGCTGCTGCCGGTGAATGTGCATGCCTCGCTTCTGCCGCGCTGGCGCGGGGCCGCGCCCATTCAGCGCGCGCTCCAGGCGGGCGATGCGGTCACCGGCATCACCATCATGAAAATGGAGCTGGGGCTTGATTCCGGCCCGATTCTTTTGCAGCGCGCCCTGCGCATAGCCGAGGGCGACCACGCGGGCGTTCTGCACGATGAACTGGCCGACATGGGGGCCGAGGCCCTGCTGGAGGCCCTGGCGCGCCTGCCCCTGGGGCGGATTATGCGCCTGCCGCAGGACGAAGCCCTGGTGACCCACGCCGCCAAGCTGCGCAAGGACGAGGGGCTCATCGACTGGAGCCGCGAGGCCGAGCCCCTGCACAATCACATCCGCGCAATGCACCCCTGGCCGGGCGCGTTCTTCGACTGGGAGCAGGCGCCGGGCAAGGTGCTGCGCCTCAACATCGAGCCGGGCATAATCGGCGAGGACGTTCCGGCGGGCGTGGCTCCGGGAACCATCCTGGGCCTGCGCGAAACCGGGGCCGGGCCGCGTCTGGCCATCGCCACGGCGGACAAGCTCTACCTGGTGGCGCGCCTTACCCCGCGCGGCAAGAAGCCCCAGGACGCCGCGGCCTTCGCCTGCGGCTACCTCAAGACCTGCCAGGGCTGATGCGCCCGGAGCGGCAAGGGACGGACAACGTGGACGGCACGGGCAGCACCTCGCGCAAGCGGCTGTTCATCGGGCTCATCGGGGGCACCTGCGCCCTGGTGTGCTCGCTTTTGGTGCTGCTGTGGGTGGTGCCGTATATTGGCCTGCGCAACCTGCACCCGGCTGCGCCCTGGGTGCTGGGCGCCCTGGTGGCCCTGGCCCTGGTGCTGGTGCTGTGGGCCTGCCTGGGCCTGCTTTTGAGCATCGTCATCCACCGGCCACTGCCCCTTGTGGGCCGCGTGCGCGGGGTGACGGTGAAGCTGCTGCTGCCGCTCATGAGCCTGCTTGGCCGCGCGCTGGGCTTCTCCAAAGAGGACATCCACACCTCCTTCATCAAAGTCAACAACGAGCTGGTGCTGCGCGAAATGGGCCGCTTCGAGCCCTCAAAAATTCTGCTGCTGATGCCCCATTGCTTGCAGAACAGCCGCTGCGACATGCGGCTGACCTATGACATCGACAACTGCCGCCGCTGCGGGCTGTGCCCCATCACGGGCCTGCTGGACCTGCGCGACCGCTACGGCGTGCACCTGGCCATCGCCACGGGCGGCACCATCGCCCGGCGCATCGTGGTGCAGAAGCGCCCGCGCATCATCATCGCCGTGGCCTGCTACCGCGATCTCTCCAGCGGCATTCAGGACACCTACCCCTTGCCGGTGTTCGGCGTGCTGAACGAGCGCCCCAACGGCCCCTGCCTGGACACCACCGTGCCTGTGGACCGGCTGGAGGCCGCGCTTCTGCGCTTTCTGAAGCAATAGCGCCGCGCCAGGCGCAAGCAATACAGCCGCAGCGCGTGATTGCGTCCCTTGCGCCCCTTGTCGCCTTGCGCCCTTGCCGCCTTGCGCCCTTGCCGCCTTGCGCCCTTGCCGCCTTGTACGTATGAGAGCGAGGATGCACGACCGTCAGCCCTTGCCTCTGAACCTCCCGGCCCTTTTTGACGTCTTCCGCCTGCATGGCGACCGCACCAGCTCTTTAGCCACCTTGGGCGGCCAGTTTGAAACCCGCGCGCCTGCGGGCGGGGTGGGCCTGGTGCGCGTGCTGGATACCCCAGGCGCTCTGGTGGCCGCCAGCGAGCCCTTTGCCCCGGCGGAGCACCGCGCGGAGCTTCTGGCCGCCCTGGCGGCGCAAACAGGGGGCAAGCGTTGCGTGGCCATGCCCCTTGGCCGCGCCCTGGCCCAGGAACTGGCCGCGCACGGCTTTCATGTTTGGCAGATAGGCAGTGAGCCGGTGTTCCGGCTGGCGGAGTATTTTGGCCCTGGGCAGGACGCGTACGCGCGGCACCGGGTGGCCCAGGCCCTGGGGCGGCGCGGGGCCGAGGTGCGCGAGGTGGAGCTGCGCGCTCTGCCAAAGGATGAGGCGGCGCGCGTGCGTGCGGAGATGGACGAGGTGACGGCCCTGTGGCTGGCGGACAAGGATTGCCTGCCCCTGGGCTTTTTGGCCCGGGTGGAGCCTTTTGCCCAGCAGGAGGCCAAGCGCTATTTTCTGCTGCGCGTGCGCGGGCAGTTGCAGGGTTTTGTGGCCGCCGCGCCCTTTTGTCGGGAAGGCCGCGTGGCGGGCTATTACTTTCAAGACATGCCGCGCAGGCCGAACGCCCGCTCCGGCGCTGGCGAGCTGCTGCTGCTGGAATCCTTGCGCCTGCTGGCGGAGGAGGGCGTGCTTGAGGCGCGCCTGGGCATGGCCCCGCTGGCGCGCATAGCCCCCGGTGCGTCCGGGGGCGGGCTGCTGGGGCTGCTGTTCCGGCACTGGCGCTGGGGCTACAACTTTCGCTCCGTGGCCGAGTTCAAAGACAAGTTCGCACCCACGGCCTGGGAGCCGCTGTATTTGGCCTCCACCTGCCCGCGCCTGGCCACGGCCCTGGCCGACGCCCTGCGCGCCCACTTTCCGGAGGGGCTGCTGCCGCCCGCCATTCATTTGCTGGCCGCCAGCCTGGACATTACCCTGCGGCCGGAGGCCGCGTCCGTGCTGGCCGCACCGCCGGGGCGCCCCGCCGCGTGCGATCTGGCCCCGCACAGCCTGGCTCCACGAACCCTGGCCGAGCTGTTCCAGCGCACCTGGCTTACCTGCGCCCTGGTGCCGCTTTTTTTCGCCCTGCACCTGGGGCGGCTTTTCTGGCCCCCGCTGGACGAGCTGTTCCGCGCTTCCGGCTACGTGCCGGGCAACGTCACCTGGCAAGGGGCGCTGCTGGGCCCCTTGTTTCACAACCACTGGTTCCACCTCATCGGCGACCAGCTCTCGTTTCTGGTCTTCGGGGCGCTCATCGAGCTGCTGCTGGGGCGGAGGGCGTATTTGCTGCTGCTTGCGGCGGGGCTGTGGCTATCCAACCCGCTTACGCAGGCCGTGTGCTGGGGGCTGTTGTCCTGGTCGGCCCCGCAGGCCTGGGCCGCCACCCTGACCGAGGTGGACTACGGTTCCAGCAACGCCGTGTTCGCCATGGCCGGAGCCCTGGCCGCCCTGGTGCGGCAGTGGCGCTCGGTGCTGATTCCCTTTGCCGTATACGGGGCGTTCATCTGCCTGGCGCGGCACAGCTGGCTGGCCCTGCACCATCTGCTCACCCTTGGCCTGGGCTATGCCGGGGTGCGCTGGTGGATGCTGCGGGCGGGGCGCAAGGCCTAAAGGCGGTTCGTCCGCAGCGAGGCCGCGTGATGCAGGGGGGAGGCTTTTCGCCGCGACGGACTGAAGTTCCCCGTGGCGGGTTGCCCTACTGCGGAATCCGCACGTTGGCGTCGTCGAAATCGCCTTGGGCCGCAGTGGTGTGACAGGCGGGGCAGTTTCCAAGCCCGCCGACCGCAGCCCTTTTCAACACTGTGGCGTCCAGCCGACTGTGCTTGCGCTGCATGCAGGGAAGTTCCGTTATGCGCAGCGGCGTTTGGCCCTCAATGCCTTGGAGCATCTTGCGGGCGCGTCTGTTCGGGCTTGTGTCGGCGGCGTTTTCGGCAAGGTAGCTGCCCAGGTTCCGCCTTTGCGCGGGTGTGAGGGCGATGGGGCTTCCAAAATGGTCGTCCAGGCCTGCCAAAAGCCTGTTCCAGGAGGCGGCGGGCAGCAGCCAGGGCTGATAGGCGAAGTGGCACTCCCCGCAGGCTGCTGCGTATTCCGCATTGGGCGGGGCGCTTTGCGCAAAGCTGCCGCGTTTTGCCTGCCTGCGTCCGCGATTGTCCTCGGCGTGGAGCGCAAACGCAAGGCCCACGCCCAAAAGCAACAGGCAGGCGAGGATGAAAAAGGATTTTCTGCGCATGGCTCCTCCGCATCAGAGTACATCATAACCACGGTAATTCCGTGGTCTCTTTCCCTACCGTTGGGACTACTCCTCCAACAAGGTGGTGGCAAGGGCGGAAGGCTTGTTTGGGGGGCGTGCAAACCGGGATCCTGCTTTCGCGCCCTTCTTGCGCGCGTGGCCCGTGACGCAGCAAAGCAAAAGGCCCGTATCCTTTCGGACACGAGCCTCTACGCTGAAAATCAAAAGGGGTGAGTTCTTGCGAACTCACCCCTCAGTGCGGGCTGGCGGAGCGGACGGGACTTGAACCNNCCTCCGACGTGACAGGCCGGCGTTATAACCAACTTAACTACCGCTCCGCACTGTATGATCGTGGTAGGCGGAACAGGGCTCGAACCTGCGACCTCCGGCTTGTAAGGCCGATGCTCTTCCAGCTGAGCTATCCGCCCGGAGTTCCTCGAGCGCTCTGTTCAGAAGCTTTTTCGGGGCTGTCCCGATCGCGCTTCGTTTGGCTGCCCGCCACGGAGAAAACCCTTTGTCATCTTAAGCCGGGCCTGTCAAAGGATTTTTGCAAAAAATTTCATTTTGTCCTCTGTCGCGCCCCATTTTCTACCTGTCGGACCAAAGCAGACGGCGGCCTTTGCGCGTGAGCCAGCCGAGGGCAAGGCCCTGAAAATACAGGCCGATTATCCCGGCGCTCTCAGTCTTCGCCCGCGTTTTGCCCGCCGGAGCGGCCGGAAGCTCCAGGCTGCGCCCGGCCAAGAGATCGCAGATCAGCGCGGGCTTGTCCACGTCGAGCTTGGCGCTGGCGGGCAGGGCGCTTGCCGGGGGCATGAGGGCGCGGGCGCGCGCAGCCGGGGCGAAGCGTGCTCCCTGCATTTGCCCCAGCAGAAAACCCTGCCAGCGCTGCGCGCCGGAGCCCAGGCCCGCATGGGCGCACAGGTCGAGGGCGGCCTGGTGCAGAAAATAGGCCTTGCCGCCAAATTCGCGCAGCTCTCCCGGCGGCAGCGCGCCGAAGTCCACCCCGGCCTCCATTGCCTGGGCCAAGTCCTTGCGGGCCAGCTCGCGTCCGGCCAGGGGCGGATAGGTTTGCCCGGTGGGCGCGGCTGCGCCGGAGGTCATGCGAAAGCGGGCCAGAAAAAAGCCCTGGCCGCCAACGTCGTCTGCGCCGCGTTCTTCCTGGGCCGGGCCGCCCACGCGCAGCACGCCTTCCAGGCCCGGGCGGGCCAGGGGCACGGGCGCAAAGCCGGGTGGTTCGGGCAGGGGGTCCAGCTCCAGGGGCAGGGCGGCCAGGGCCCAGGCGGCCTGGTCTTCATTCTCGCGCACGTTGGTGGTGCAGGTGGAGAACATCAACCGCCCGCCGGGCTTGAGCAACTGCGCCGCGCGGGCCAGCAGCTCGCGCTGCAGCCGCACCAGGGTTTCGGCCTTTTCCGGCGTCCAGAGCTCCAGCACCTTGGGGTTCTTGTCCACGGTGCCCCAGCCGCTGCAGGGCGGGTCCAGCAGAATGGCGTCGAAGCACTCCGGCGCAAGCTCCAGGTGCTGGCTCTCGGCCCCGATGGTGGCGGCGGTGATGGCGCCGGTGCGGCGCAGGTTCTGGCGCAGGGTGGCCAGCCGCTCGCGCGAGGCCTCCGCCGCGAGCACAAAGCCGTGCGGCCCCACCTCGCCCGCCAGGATGCCGGTTTTTCCGCCGGGGCTGGCGCACATGTCCAGGCAGACGTCGCCCTGCTGCGCGCCCAAAAGGGCCGGGGGCAGCATGGACGAGCGGTCCTGGATGTAGATGAGCCCGAAATAGGCCGCCAGGGACGAGCCCAGAGGGAAGGGTTCGCTCGTCAGCCTGCGGGCTGCGGCGTAATAGGGCTCCGGCTCGAAGGCGAAGCCCTGGGCCATAAGCAGGGCCTCCACCAGGGGGCGCTCCTGCGGATGGGTGGTGATGCGAAAGGTGCGGGTCTGCATGGGCTGGCAATAGCGCGCCCGCGCGGCCTTGGCAACGCGCCGGGGGGAAAGAAATCTCGTGCCGGCCCCGGCGGACGCCAGCAGGTTTCTTTTGCATGCCGCAACCGTTGGTGCTATTTGCATGGGTGGAAGCAGCGAAGCCTGCTCGAATGCCTGAAATTGAAGAGCCAACCCATCGCCCCCCTTTGAGGAGGAATCCCCGTATGTCTTTGAAGCGACTTTCCGCCCTGTTTCTGCTCTGCCTTGCGCTGGCGGCGCCCGCGCTGGCGCTGGCCCAGGGCGCGCGCACCTATGCCGTGCTGCCCTTCAAGGTCAACAGCGAAAAAATGCAGTACCTCAGCCGGGGGGCGCAGTCCCCGGTGTCCAACCGCCTCACCTGGCTGGGCTACTTCGAGCCCGCCCCGGCAGAAAAGATCGCCCGCGCCGGGAGCCGCTTTCCCGCCAGCCCGGCGGACGCCCAGTCCATCATGGGCGCCATCGGCGCGGATTTCCTCGTGGCTGGCGTGCTGGACTTCCAGGAGGGAGACAAGCAGGTCAACGTGACCCTGAACGTGTACGACCGCCTGGGCAAGAGCTGGAACAAGAGTTCCCGCGTGCCCCTGGAGGGGTTGCTGCCCGCGCTGGAGCGCCTGAGCAGCGATGTGCGCACCGAGGTGTTCAAGCGCCCTGGGGAAGACGCCAAGGCTGCGGAGCAAAAGGAACCGCGCAAGGAGACCTCCACCCAGGCGGTTGTGCCCCGCAACGCGGACTTCATTGTGGGCGATACCGGCGAAGCCCCCATGGGCGCGGCTGGCGGGCCGGTGATGAACCCGCAGTTCCGCTACGAGGGCGGCGCCGAGACCCCGGGCCGCTGGCAGAGCCAAAGCCTGCGCTATGCCTCTGCCAACATGGTGGTGGGCGATATCGTGGGCGACAAGAAGAACCGCGTCATCGTGGCCAGCTCCACCACGCTTTACGCCTACGAGTTCTTCCAGAATACCCTGAAGCCCCTGGGCGAGCGTCTTCTTGGCGCGCGGTTCCGGGTGCTGCGCGTGAGCCTTATGGACCTGGACCGCGACGGCCAGGCCGAGATCATCGCCTCCGGCCTGGACGACCCCGACGGCAACGCCACGCCGCGCACCTATGTGCTGCGCTACGCCAACGGCAAGTTCGAGGATTTTGTCGCCCCGCAGAAGATGTACCTCTCCGTGGTGCGCACGCCGCCCACCTATCAGCCCACGCTTTTGGGCCAGGCCAAGGGCTCGCATTCGCCCTTCGACGAAAACGGCGTGAGCGAGATGATCTACCAGAACGGGAGCTTCCAGGGCGTGCGCCTGCTGCGCCTGCCGCCCAAGAGCAACCTCTTCAACATCGCCTTTTTGCCCGATGGCACCACCTATAAAATAGTGATGCTGAACGAGTACGGCTACATGAAGGTGTTCACCTCTGATCTGGATCCCCAGTACGCCCAGGACGAGGGCTACAACAGCTCGAACAACTACGTCGTTATCGACGAGCGGCTGCCGGGCATGGACATGGGCAAGCGCGACGACGCCACGGCGGAGTTCTACTATGTGCCTTTCCGCATGATTCCGGTGAGCTTCGACTCGCGCGGGAAGTATGAGCTGCTGGCCAACAAGGACATCTCGGTGGCGGCGCAAGTGTTCAAGAAATTCCGCCGCTTCTCTCAGGGCGAGGTGCACTCCCTGTTCTGGGACGGCGTGGGCATGAGCCTGGCCTGGAAGACGCGGCGTATCAAGGGCACCGTGGTCGACCTGGCCCTGGAAGACCTGAAGAACGAAGGCAAGAAGCAGCTTGTGGTCTGCGTCAACACCTTCTCCGGCGCCATTGGCGCAAGCAACGAAAAGACCGTCATCATCACCTACGACCTCGACGTTGATAAATAGACAGTTTCCGCCGGGCCGGAAGCGCGTCTTCCGGCCCGGCGCTTTTTCCTCCCTTTCCCTTGCCCCCAAGGCAGCCCCATGACCGCCACGCCGCCTAGTTCAGGACAACATTCCGACAGCACCCGCGCGCCCGGCAAAACCGACACGCCTGACACGTCTGAGGGCCTTGCCGGCGCCGCTCAGGCCGAACGGCCAGCCGCCAGCGGCCCGGCGCGCGCACCACTGGTGGTGACGCCGGAGGAGGCGGGCCAGAAGCTGCTGCAGTTCCTGCAGCGCCGCCTGGGACGCGAGGTGCCCGGCTCCGCGCTTTTGCGCGTCATCCGCACCGGACAGGTGCGCGTGGATGGCGGGCGCAAGAAACCGTTCTTCCGCCTGGCCGTGGGCCAGGAGGTGCGCGTGCCGCCCTTGAGCGGAATCGCGGAGCCTGCGGCGGCTCAGGCCGAACCGGCAACGCCCCAGGGTACGGGTCAGAACGGCGCAGAGGCCGCCGCCGCGCCTGGGCTGGACCTGCTGCTGGAGACGCCGGGCTACGTGGCCGTGCGCAAGCCCGCCGGTTTGTGCTCCCACGCGGGCACTCGGCACAAGGACTCCGTGGCCGACCGGCTGAAGGCCATGTACGCGGGCGCGCCCTTCGCCCCGGTGCTTACCCATCGGCTGGACAAGGACACCTCCGGCATTTTGCTGGCGGCCAAGAGCTACGCCGAGCTGCGCCGCCTGAATGATCTTTTCGCCACCGGCGGGGTGAGCAAGACTTACCTGGCCTGGGTGGACGGGGCTTGGCCCGGCGCAGAGCCGCAGTTGATGGAGGATCGCCTGGACCGCCTGGAGCTGGCAGCCGGGGAGGCCCTCAAGGGCCGCAAGAAGATTTTGGAAGCGCAAGAAGGCCAGGGCAAGTTCGCCAAGGCCGAGGCGCGGCCCCTTTTGCGCAAGCGCCAGGCCACGCTGCTGCAGGTGCGGCTGTTCACCGGGCGCACCCACCAGATCCGCGTGCAGCTCTCCCTGCGCGGGCACCCTGTCATCAGCGACGCGGTATATGGCCGCAAGGTGCGCGGCCTGCCCATGCTGCTGCACGCCCTGTGCCTGCGCCTGCCGGAGCGCGCCCTGTTCGCGCCGCCGCCCTGGACCGGGCCCTTTGCTCTGCCGCAAGGCCTGCTGCGCGAGCTGCAAGCCGCCCTGGCCGGAGACTCGCCCATAGCGTAAGCCCCGGAGGGCGCGGACTGGACCAGTTTTTGCTAATGTTTGTGCGACCGGGTCTTGCACCCCGCACAGAAACACAAGCACCAAGGAGTTTTGCGCATGCGCAAGAGCATACTCATCGCTTTCTGCCTCGTCTGTCTGCCCCTGCTTACGGGCTGCGGCACGGTCTACAAGGCCGCCGTGGACCAGCGCGACGTGGGCACTTTCGTCGATGACGGCCGCATCGAGTCCTCGGTGCGCGCCATGTACGTCAACGATTCCATCGTGAAGCTGCGCGACGTGTCGGTGAACTCGTACCTGGGCACGGTTTACGTGGTGGGCGAGTTCGAGTCCGACGCGCAGAAGATGCGCGCCGTAAAATTGGCGCGCCAGGTGGATGGCGTGCGCAAGGTCACGGTGGTGCCCTTCACCAAACGCGACGACCCGGCCTGCGGCACCACCGACGAGCTGGCGCTGTACGCCAAGATCAAGAAGCTGCTGGTGGAGGACACGGACATCTGGTCCACCCAGGTGGACGTGAAGACCGTGCAGTGCAACGCCGTGGTGCTGGGCCTGGTGGCCAGCCAGCGCGACGCCGACGCGATCATCCGCCACGTGAACAGCGTGGAAGGCGTGCGCACCGTTCAGAACTACGTGCGCATCGTGAAGTAGGTTCGCCATGAACGCAGCCAGCGCGCGCAAAAAGGCCGCACGGGCGGCGCTCCTGCTGCTCCTGGGTATCTTTTCCTGGGGCCTGGGCGGCTGCGCGCCCGCGCATATTCCCATGGACCCCGCGCCCCCGCTGCCTGCCTCGGGCCAGAATTCCGTGGTGGCGGCTGCGCGTTCCCTCACAGGCGCGCCCTACAAGTGGGGCGGCGATTCCCCGAAAACCGGCTTCGACTGCTCCGGTTTCACCTGGTGGACCTACCGCCAGCTTGGCGTGGACCTGCCGCGCATTTCCTACGAGCAGTACGAGGTGGGCCAGCCCGTGGGTCGGCGCGACATCCGCCCCGGCGATCTGGTGTTCTTCCGCCTGCCGGGCAACCCCAAGAACATGCACGTGGGCATAGCCACGGAGCGCGGCACCTTCATCCACAGCCCGCGCAGCGGTGGCCGCGTGCGCGAGGACTCCCTGGACCTGCCCTACTGGCGCGACCGCTACATCGGCGCGCGGCGCGTGGTGCGCACCGACGGCTAAGGGCCGCAACCCCGCAAAACGATTCTTTTCCGCAACAAGAAAGGGCCGGAGACGCAGCAAACGTCCCCGGCCCTGTGCCGTTGTATGATGTTTCGGCGCTAGGGCTTCTTGAAGCCGTAAGCCTGCAGAATCTTCTGTCCGGCGGGGCTAAGCACAAAGTCCACAAAGGCCTTGGCCTTGGGGTTCTTGCTGGCCGCAACCACGGCGATGGGGTAGGAAACCACTGTGCTGGTGGGGATTTCGCTCACCAAATGCACCTTGGCCCCGGCGCTCTTGGCGTCGGTGGAGAACACGAAGCCCGCGTCCACCTCGCCGCGCACCACGTAGTCCAGAGTCTGCCGCACGGATTCGCCGGGCACCAGCTTGGGGGTCAGGGTGTCCCAAAGCTTGGCGGTGGTCAGGGCCTCCTTGGTGTAGCGGCCTGCGGGCACGGTCTCCGGGTTGCCCAGGGCAATGCGCTTCACGCCGGGCTGGGTCAGGTCGCTCATGCCCTTGAGGGCGATTTTGGACCCGGCGGGCTGGATGAGCACCAGGGCGTTCTGCACGAAATTGGCGCGGCTGGCGGGCACGATGAGGCTCTTGGAGGCCGCCTGGTCCATGGTCTTCTGGTCGGCGCTGGCAAAGACGTCCACGGGCGCGCCGGATTCGATCTGGCGCAACAGCGGGCCGGAGGCCGCGAAGTTGGTGATGACGGTGGTGCCGGGGTTGGCGGCCTCGAAGGCCTGTTTGATGTTCTTGAAGGCATCGGTAAGGCTGGCCGCAGCGGACACGGTGAGATCGGCCGCGCTGGCCAGGGCCGGGGTAAGGCACAGGGCCAAGGCCAGGGCCAGGGTCTGGGACAGTTTCTTCAGGGTGATGGCCGGGTTGCGCATGGGGCCTCCGTTTAGGTTGGGGGTGGCGTAAGCAAAAAGCGGCTTGGGGCGGGCCGCCTGCCTGCAATGGCGCGGCCAGGGGCCCGGGCGTCGGGAGCTGGGGCGCGGGCCGTGCGCGCCCGACGCGACGTGCATCATGATCATTATGCTACGTGCAAGTTGAGCAATATGCATACCAGACACGGGCACTATAGTTTTCGTGTTTGTCGTTGCAGGACAGGCGGCGATGTTGTGGAAAATTGCAGAAAATCGTGTGCGCAAATGGCGCGCAGCGGGGTGCGCCGTCACGACATTATTGAGATGCGTGACTGTTGCGTGCGAGCAGTGCAGACAAAGCGCTTCAGAATTGCAGTGCAGCTTCAAAAATGTAGGCGGGTGTGGTGGGCGGGCGTACCGCAGCCAGGCGCAGCCCGCAAGCAGGCGCGCCTTTGCTGCGGCGCAGATCAGGCAGAACAGGCAAATCAGGCCGGTCAACCAGATCAGGCAGATCAGGCAGATCCGGCGGGGCTAAATTTGGATGACCTTGCCCGCAGCGGCCAGGCTGGTGACCACATCGAGCATGTTGGTGGTTTCGCCCACGCGCTTTTTTTCCATAAGGCCAAAGAAGCCCAGGCAGGTGCCGCACACCAGGATGCTGACGCCGGAGGCCGCCAGGGCCGTGAGCTTCTCCAGGCAGGGGTGGCCCTCGGTGGACAGCTTCACCGCGCCGTTCACCAGCACAATGCGCCACAGCCCGCCGCCAAGCTCCGGCAGGGTGGCCAGGAAGTTCAGCATCAGCTTGCCGCCCAATTCGTCGTCGCCGCTGCCCAGAGTCTCCCTGGTGATGAAGGCCACGGTTTTGCCCGGCGCGCCAAGGATGGCGCAGGGCGCGTCCTGCTGCTGCGCGGCTGCGGGGGCATTTTGGTCCGCCTCGCGGCTGGCGCTGATGGTCCACACGTCCATGTCGTGCTCGCTGGCCACGGTGTAGCCCTTGCTGCCAAGCAGGCGCAACACGTTCTCGTGCGCGCCCGGGTCGTCCACAACAACGTTCAGGGACAGGGGCGCGTCCTTTTCGATGCACTCCAGGCAGCGCAGCACCGGGCCGGGGCAGGCCAGGCCGCGGCAGTCCAGCATGATGGAACTCATATATTTGTCCTCCAGATTGCAGGAATCGATGTTTTCAATGGCTGTTCGCCCACAAGGTGCAGCGTAGCAAGGACTACCGGGAGCGCTACGGGCTGTCAATGCCGCCGCCCGCCCCCACGCTTGGGCACAAAAAACCGGGGCGGAACCTTGCGGCTCCGCCCCGGCTGAGAGGTATCAGGGTATCCCTGCGGATTACTTCAACAGCTCGGCCAGCTTCTTGGTCACGGCAAAGGCGTCGGCCACGTAGAGCACATCGGCCTTGCCCTGGGCCCAGCCGCAGTTGGCGTCCAGGTTCACGGCCCTGCGCTCGCCGATGAAGCGCCAGCCCACCACGTGGGGTTCCTCGCCGTGACAGCAGGTGGCTAGGCCCTTGGCGTGGCGCGGGGTGGAGCCGGTTTGCCCCACCTGGTGCATGTGGGTGAGGAAGGGCAGGGCCGCGCCCTCGCCGCTCTGGTCCACCAAAGACTTGGAGCTGCCGAGCGAACACTGGGTGGCGGCAAGCAGGCCCAGAATGAGCGAGCTGGCGTCGTCCAGGTGCTTCTGGCCGTCGGGCTGGGTTTTGCCCCAGCCTGCGCCCGCCACCAGCAGCAGCTTGGCGTCCGGGCGGATGGTCTGGGCGTCTGCCGCCGGAGCGATGATGCCCGTGACCGTGGTGCGGGTGGCCGGGGTCACGCTCAAAAGCTCCACCGAGGCCGAGCCTGGGGCGTCGCAAGCCGCGAAGCAGCCGGAATCCACCGTCACCAGCCAGGGCTTGGCGTCGCGCTCAATCTTGCCCAGCATGCGCTGGCGGTAAAACCAGCGGGTGGCCACGATTGTGCCGCCCGCGACGTCCAGGCCGGTCAGGCGGGTATCCACCGCAGCGCCCAGGCGCTGGGCAACGCCAGCGGCCACGCGGCTGGCGCGGGAGGTTGCGGGCATGACGATGACCTCCGCCCCGGCGGCCTTGGCCAGGGCCTCGCAGGCCGAGGCGTCGGAGCCGTAGCGGGCGCTTGCGAAGTCCGCCCCGGCAACGCCGAGGAACTTGGACGCGCCGCACGCGGCGATCTGGTCGGCCGCCTGCTGCACCTCGGCCCCGTAGAGGCCCACGGTCAACGCGCCAGCCATCCCATCGGAAAGGCCTTTGGCCGCAGTGAGCGCCTCGCAGGCGGCCTTGCCCAGGCTGCCGTCTTCTTCCGTATGCGCAAGGAAAAGCACATTCATTCTATCGCTCCTTCTCAACCAGGCCTAGGCCCGGATCCAGTCCGCCAGCTCGCGGGCGATGTCGTCCACCGGGGCGTCTTTGACGATGCGCGTGTCACGGCGCTGGCTGGGCACCTCGACGCTCTGGTAGCGCAGGCCTTCCCCCTTGAGCGGCGCAGGCGTGGCCTTGGCCAGGGCGGGCATGATGAGCCGCATGTTCTGCATGCCCACCTGCGGGTTGTTCGGGGGCTCCGGCAGGTTGCCGGTGGCCCAGCCAAGAAGCGCGGGCAGGCCCTGGCAGGCGGACTTCTGGTAGCAGCCGCCCTCGATGCGCTCCAGCACCGTGAAGCTGCCGTCCTCGGCCAGCACCAGCTCGTCAACGCCCTGGAACTGGTCGGTGATGCCGAGCAGCTCGCCCACCATCTGCAGCACCGCGCCCGTCCCGCGCGAGGCCGACTGCCAGCCGCCGAACACGAGCAGCTTGCCCTTGTCCAGCCCGGGGATTTTTTCCACCGCGCCCGCAAGGGCCTTGGCCGTCTCGGCCGCGTCGGTAAAGCCGCCAGCGGGTCCGTCGAGCACAACGATCTCAAAAGGCACCTTTTGGGCCACGTTCATCATTACCTGCTGCAGCTTGGCCTTGGGGCCAAGGGCCACCAAGTACACCTTGCCCTCCACCTTCTTGGCGAGGTTGGCGGCCTCGTACAGCGCATGGCCCGCCCAGGGGTCCAGCACCGCAGGCAGCATCAGCTCGTTCTTAAGCGCCGGACCGGCGGGCCCGGTGATCGGCTCCAGGGTCTGCAACGGGTCGGGCACAATGGACCCGAGCACCACGATCTGCAATCCTTTCATGGGTACTCCTTGAGAAGAGTGGGTTTGCCGGGGGAGGGAGGGAACTTTTTGGAAAAAGTT
>DIVX01000040.1 GCA_002422505.1 Desulfovibrio sp. UBA6121 | reverse complement strand
GCCACACCGCCCTGGCCGACGACGAAGTGGAGCACGCGCCCAAGAAGGGCAAGCTCTACCGCATCCGCTACAAATTGGCCGACGGCCCCCTTCCTGATGGGATGGTCGAACTTATCGTGGCCACCACCCGGCCGGAAACGCTTCTGGGCGACGTGGCCGTGGCCGTGCACCCGGAAGACGAGCGCTACACGCACGCCGTGGGCAAAAAGGTCATTCTGCCCCTGGTGGGCAAAGAGATTCCGGTCATAGCCGACGCCTACGTGGACCGCGAGTTCGGCACCGGCTGCCTCAAAATCACCCCGGCCCACGACATGAACGACTGGGCCCTGGCGCGCACCCACAAGCTCGAGGTCATCCCGGTCATCGACGACAAGGGCGACATGAACGAGAACGTGCCTGCCGCCTACCGGGGCATGAGCAAGGCCGCCTGCCGCGACAAGGTGGTGGAGGACCTGGAGGCCCAGGGCCTGCTGGTGGACATCGCCGACCACGACCATAGCGTGGGCGAGTGCTACCGCTGCAAGAGCGTCATCGAGCCCCACGTGAGCGAGCAGTGGTTCGTGAAGGTGGCCCCTCTGGCCAAGGCCGCGCGCGAGGCCGTGCCTGCAAGCACGCAGATCTTCCCCGCCAACTGGGAAAAGACCTACTTCGAGTGGCTGGACAACATCCGCGACTGGTGCATCAGCCGTCAGATCTGGTGGGGGCACCGCATTCCCGCCTGGACCTGCCAGGCCTGCGGCGAAATGCTTGTGCAGACCGAGGACCCGGCCGACCTGACGCACGGCTGCCCCAAGTGCGGCGGCGCGCTCAAGCAGGAGGACGACGTGCTGGACACCTGGTTCAGCTCCGCCCTGTGGCCCTTTTCCACCATGGGCTGGAGCGGCGCCACGGAGGCCCCCACGGCCAAGCTTCAGGCCTATTATCCCACCAGCGTGCTCGTCACCGGCTTCGACATCCTGTTCTTCTGGGTGGCGCGCATGATGATGATGGGCATACACTTCATGGGCCAGCCGCCCTTCAAGCATGTGTACCTGCACGCCCTGGTGAGGGACGAGCAGGGCAAGAAGATGAGCAAGTCCACGGGCAATGTCATCGACCCCCTGGCCATGACCGCCAAGTACGGCACCGACGCCATGCGCTTCACCCTGGCCTCCTTCGCCGCCATGGGGCGCGACATCAAGCTCTCCGAGAAGCGCATTGAGGGCTACCGCCACTTTGTGAACAAGATTTGGAACAGCGCGCGCTTCGCCCTCATGAACCTGCCGGGCGAGCCCAAGGCCACGCTGGAAGAGGCCCTTGTCGGCGCGCCCCTGGCCAACCGCTGGATTCTGCACCGCCTGGAGGAAGTGAAGGACGAGGTGGAGAGCGCCTCCCTCGAATACCGCTTCAACGACATCGCCCAGGGGCTGTACAAGTTCATTTGGAACGAGTTCTGCGACTGGTATGTGGAAATGGCCAAGGGCGACCTGTACGCCGAGGACGAGAAGGCCAAGGACGCCACCCGCCGCGTGCTGTTGACCGTGCTTTCCGAAACCATGGTGCTCTTGCACCCGGTCATGCCCTTCGTCACCCAGGAGATTTGGAGCGTGCTGCCCGGCATTGCGGACCGCGAGCTGGCGCTTTTGCCCTACCCGGAGCGCAGGCCCCACTGCCGCGACGCCAGCGCCGCCAAGGACATGGCCTTCTTCCAGGGCGTGGTCGGGTCCGTGCGCACCATCCGCACCGAGCTCTGCATCGACCCGGCCAAGAAGCTGCCGCTGATTGTGGACACCGCAGGCGCGGGCGAAAGCGCCCTGGCCGTGCTTACCGGCAACGCGCACCTCATCGCCCAGCTGGCCCGCATCGAGGCGGCGGACATAGGCCCCGGCAAGAGCGGCCCCCGCGCCAGCGGCACCGCCGTGGTGGAGGGCGCGCGCATCTTTGTGCCGCTTAAGGGCATTGTGGACTTCGGCGCGGAGGTGGCCCGCCTGGACAAGGAGCTGGGCAAGCTGGACAAACAGTTGACGGCGCTCAACGGCAAGCTCTCCGCCCCCGGCTTCGCCAACCATGCCCCGGCGGACATCGTGGCTGCGGAGCGCGAGAAGCTGGCGGGCCTTGAAGACGCCAAGGCCAAGCTGGCCGAGTTGCAGGAGCGTTTGAAGAGCGCCCTGGCCGAGGAAGCCTAGGAGCCCGCCATGGAGCCCGCTATGAAGCCCGTGCTGCGCAAGGTGAGCGCCGCCGAGGAGTTCGGGGCCATCGAGGCCTTCTGGACCCCGCGCGTGGCGGGCGAACTGAATGGCCAGCTGGTGAAGTTCGTGCGCCTCAAGGGAGAGTTCGAGTGGCACGCCCACGCGAACGAGGACGAGATGTTCTGGGTCCTCGAAGGCCTGCTCACCATCAAGCTGCGCGACAAGGACATCCACATCGGACCCAGCGAGTTTTTCATCATTCCGCGCGGGGTGGAGCATAAGCCCGTCTGCCAGGACGAGTGCCGCGTCATGCTCTTTGAACCCGCCGCAACCAAACAATATGGCGACTAGCCCGGAGAACCACATGTCCACCGTCCACCTCATCGGCGCAGGCCCCGGCGATCCCGGCCTGCTCACCATCCGGGCCAAGGAGCTCATCGAAACCTGCGACGTGGTGGTCTACGACTATCTCGCCAACAAGGAATTTCTCAAATACGCCCGGCATGACGCCGAGATCATCTACGTGGGCAAAAAGGGCGGCGACCACACCCTGCCCCAGGACCAGATCAACCAGCTGATCATCGACAAGGCCAAGGCGGGCAAGAGCGTGGCGCGCCTCAAGGGCGGCGATCCGTACGTCTTCGGGCGCGGCGGCGAAGAGGCCGAAGAACTCGTCGAGGCGGGCATAGACTTTGAAGTGGTGCCCGGCGTTACCGCCGGAGTGGCCGCCCCGGCCTACGCGGGCATCCCGGTCACCCACCGCGACCACACCACCAGCGTCTGCTTCATCACCGGGCACGAGGACCCCACCAAGGAGGAGAGCGGCCACAACTGGGAAGTGTACGGCAAGAGCAACAGCACCCTGGTGTTCTACATGGGCGTAAAGAATCTGCCCATGATCGCGGGCAACCTGATGCAGAACGGCCGCGACAAGGACACGCCCGTGGCCCTGGTGCGCTGGGGCACCCGCTGCAACCAGCAGTCCATGGTCAGCACCCTGGAAAACGTCGCCGCCGATGCCGAAAAGCGCAAGTTCGCCGCCCCCAGCATCATCATTGTGGGCGGCGTGTGCTCCCTGGCCTCCAAGCTGGCCTGGTTCGAGAAAAAGCCCCTGCTCGGCAAGGGCGTTGTGGTCACCCGCGCGCGTGAGCAGGCCTCCGACCTGGCCGACGTGCTCAAGAACATGGGCGCCTGCGTCTACGAATTTCCCACCATCACCGTGGAGCCCCTGGACGACTACGAAGAGGTCGAAAAGGCTATTTTGACCCTGGGCGGCGTGGACTGGCTCATTTTCACCTCCGTCAACGGGGTGAAGCACTTCTGGAACCAGCTTGGCGAAATCGGCCTGGATACCCGCGCCCTGGGTGGTCTCAGCGTGGCCGCCATCGGCCCCGCCACGGCGGATGAACTCAAATTGCGCGGCGTTACGCCAGATTTCGTTCCGCCCAAGTACGTGGCCGAGGAAGTTGTGGCCGGACTGCTTGAGCGCGGCATTGCGGGCAAGAACGTGCTCATCCCGCGCGCCAAGGTCGCCCGCGAGGTGCTGCCCGAGGAACTCGTCAAGGCCGGGGCCCACGTGCGCATCCTGCCCGTGTACGAGACGCGCCTCACCCAGCAGGACCCTGCGGAAATCGTCGAGGCCCTGGCCAAGGGCAAGATCCAGGCCATCACCTTCACCAGCTCCAGCACCGTGGAGAACTTCTTCACCCTGCTCAAGCCCGATACCCTGCGCCAATACCCGGACGTGAAAATCGCCTGCATCGGGCCCGTTACCGCCAAGACCCTCGCCCGTTTCGGCTTCACCGCGAACATCCAGCCGGAAGACTACACCATTCCCGGCCTGGCTCAGGCCTTGGGCAAAGAACTGTAAGCGCAAGCAGGGGGCGCTGCCGCCGGACTCGGGCAAGGGAAGCATTGTAGCCAACAGCCGAGACTACCAAATAATGCCAGCGGGGCGCGGAGCAAACACGCTCCACGCCCCGTTTTTCTTCCCATCAGCCCCCACGCATCCACCCGGTTGACCGGATCGTCCACACAGTAACCGTACCAGTCCTTGTCGCCGCCTTTCTCGCCCATGGGGACGAAGGCTTGAGAACAAGCGAGGCGGCCTGAGCCACGCCCAGACCGCCTTGCTGTGTTTTAGTGCTTGTCGATCTCAGGAGTTTGCCCGGGCCTGCGCAAGTACCAGGCGAGCATGGGGATGGCTATGCCTGCGGCCAGCAGAACATACGAGGTCCACAACGGTATGGGCAAACCTCGCCACTGCGCCCTCCCCTCTCCAAGCCAAAGCGCACCGACGAACACCAGGGCTTGGCCCCAGTATATCTCACCCAAAGTCACTCTCATTTGCTTGCACTCCATTCGTTATAAAGTACACTCGCAAACCCGCCGGGAGCCCCTCCTCTTGTCATGGGCGGAGGTCCAGGATCAAGCGCACCAGACAGGAAATCATACGCCTGTTCGACCTTCTCCGGATTACGCGCCACGGTCGTGGCGATAATCGGCCCGGCCTCAAGGCCTCCAGCTACGGCGATGGGCAGCGCCCCTGCGCCAATGGCGATGCCGGTGTATTTCTGCAAATCGTCGTTGGTTGCGAATGCGTCGGCCGTTTTGCTCAATGCTTCTCCCGCGCCTTTGGCTCCTTCGGACACAGCTTGTCCCACCCCGTCAGGGGCCTTGTCCCAGAGCTGGCCCAGACCATCACCGATTTTATGAACTCCGTCCCACCACGACTCCTCCAGCCCCCACACATCCACCCGGTTGACCGGATCATCGACGCAGTAGCCGTACCAGTCCTTGTCGCCGCCTCTCTCGCCCATGGGGTCCAGGGCGGTGAAGCGGCCGATATCCGCGTCGTAGTCGCGCCAGACAAAACGCGTCAGGCCGGTATCGGCGTCAAAGAGTCCGCCCGCGAAGCCGATTGGCAGGCGCACAGCATCGCCCCGCACCTGCAACAGGTTTCCGAAGGCGTCGTATTGCATTGTCTGTACAACATGGCCTTCAGGCGTGGCAAGGACCAGCGGCGTGCCCAGGTGGTCGCAGAGCAAAAAATACGAATCCTCGCTGTTGGTTACGCCGATGGGCGTATGGCTTCCGCGACCAGGGCGCTCGGAATCGTACGCCAGCCGCCACCACTTGCGCCCGTCGAAGAACTCCTCCAACCGCAGCAGGTCCAGCCAGCGATAGGCCTCGACCACGCGACCGTTCACGCGCTTTTCAGTTCGCTGGCCCCTGGCGTCGTAGGCGTAGTCAATGCGCCTCCCGTCCGGCAGATCAACCGTCAGCAGCAGGCCGGACGGCTCGTAGTGGTAGCGTGTCTCGCGCTGACCCGAAGAGGCAGCCTCGACCTTCAGGTTGCGAAAGCCCGCCGTGTCGTGGCCGTACTGGACGCGGCCCGCCTGGCCCGGCCTCTTGCCTTCCCCTGCCGTGTCACAGCAGGCTTGGCCGCGTCCAGGCTTCGACGAAGCGTTTGACGTCGAACTTCTTGGCCGCGCCGCCGGGCGTCATGGAGCGGATGGTGCCGAACACGGGCCGTTCAGGCCAGGGGCGGTCGTGCACGCCGCCGATGCTCCAGGCGGCCCCGGCGTAGCCGTTCACGTCGCGTCCGTCGAGGGACAGAGTATCGTTCAGGCGCAGCACGCGCGCCAGGGCGGTTTCGCTGTCGGGCGACCAGAGCAGGATCTGCTTGGCCCAGTACATGCGCAGCCAGCCGTGCAGGTGCCCGGTGGCGAGCAGTTGCCGTTGCGCGGCGTTCCAAAGCGGGTCTGGCGTGGCTGCGGCGTCGAGCTGGCTTTCGGACGCCAGGAAGGGCCGTGCGTCGTGCTGGTGCTTGGCCAGGGTTGCGCGCGCCCAGGCGGGGAAGGCCTCGGTGCTGTCGTAGTGCGGGGTGTGCAGGCAGAAATTCTCGGCCAGTTCGCGCCGCACGATGAGTTGTTCGAGGAAGGCCAGGCGGGCTTCAAGGGGCGCGGGGGAGGCTTGCACGGCCAGGGCGATGCGCTGGGCGGAAATTTGGCCGAAGTGCAGGTAGGGCGAAAGGCGCGAGGAGGCCGGTTCGAGGGGCGTGTTGCGGTCATCGGCGTAGCGGGGCAGACCTGTGCGCAAAAAGGCGGCCAGGGCGCTGTGGGCGGCCGTTTCGCCGGGTGGAAAATGCGGCGGCGGCGGGCCGAACTCGGCCAGCAGGGCGGGCCAGTCCACGGCGGGCGCGGCGGCGGGCCAGGGAGGCAGCGTGAGCGCGCAGGCGGGGGGAGAGCCGGGGGAGGCCCCGGGTGAAGCGTCAAGGCAGAGACCGGGGGTGAGATTTGGGAAGGGATCGAGAAATTCCGGCAGCAGGCGCTGAATTTTTGGCCGCAGGGTGCGGGCCATGTACTCGGCTTTGTCCGTGGCGCGGCGCGCGGGCACAATGTTGCGCGCATCGACCTCGATGGCCGGGCAGGCGAGGCTGGCCAGCAGGTCGGCCAGCCAGGCGCGCTTGGGCCGGGTGGGGTCGGCGTCGGTTACCAGCAGGCCGATTTTGGCGTGCCGGGCGTAGTCGGCCACGGCGTGGCCCGGCTCGCCGCGCAGCAGCAGGAAAGGGATGCCGAGGCTGGCCAGGGTGCTGGCTGTTTCGCGCAGGCCGTGCAGCATGAAGGCGAAGTGCGGCAGGGCGGCCAGGGGGTAGCGCCGGGCCAGGCAGAAGGCCACGGCCAGGGGCTGGCGGCGCTGCTCGGCCAGGGCCAGGGCGTGCAGCAGGGCCCAGTTGTCGCGCGCGCGCAGTTCGCGGTGCATCCAGTACAGAACCGGGCCGGGGTGCTGCGGCCTGTCGTGGATGAGCCGGGCGCGCGCGGGGTGCATCATTGCGCCTGGCGTATGGCTTGGCGCTGCCGCCAAATGGAAAGGCCCCAGGGCACGGCCAAGAGCAGCAGAGTGCCGCCCCAGGCCAGGGCGGCGGGGTTGGCCAGGGTCTCCTTGAGCGGAATGACCACGGCCCCCACCAGGAAGGTGCCCACGAGCAGCCATTCCTCGCGCGGGGAGCCCACGGGCCGCGGCAGTTCGCGCGTGGCCAGCAGGCGCAGGGTCATGCACAGGCCGATGGGCAGAAACTGGGCCACGCGGAAGTCGCGGTAGCGCGGGTCCACCAGCAGGCCGAAGGTGAGGGCCAGGGCGGCCAGCCCGAAGATGAGGTCCAGCAGGCCGATGAGCTCCACGCGCTTTTTGAGGTTCAGACGCAACGAGCGCAGGGCCTCCAGCCGGGCGATGACCGGGGCCAGCGGTTTTGGGCCGGGGCCGCCGGCGGCCAGGTCGGCCAGCTCGGAGAACACCAGCAGGCACAAGAGCGCGCCGCCGCCGGTCATGAGCGCGCCGCCGATGACGCCCGCCGGGCCGAAGGCCAGACGCAGGCTTTGTTCCGCGCTGACGGCGAGCAGGGTGGCCAGGGCCTGGGCGGCCAGGCAAAGCAGCCCCGTGCGGGCGAAGCCGCGCGGCGGGCGCAGGCGCAGGGCCAGCCCGGCCAAAAGCGCCGCCAGGGCGGAGGACGCCAAAAACGCCTCGCGCCAGTAGGGTTTTTCGCTCACCGGGCCGGTGAGGGGGAACTTGATGTTGCGGTCCACGTCGATGATGCCCCAGTTGCCGCCCACGGTGCCTTCCTGGCCGAACTTCCAGGGTTCGTCGAAGAGCTCGAACAAGTTGAAGTCGATGCCTTGTTCCTCGGCGGTATTGATGATCTGGCGGACGAAGCGGGCCTGGCCCACGCGGCTGGGCACCGCGCCCTGGCGCACGCGCCCGGCGCTGGGCCAGCCTATTTCGCCAATGAGTATGGGCTTGCCGGGGTAGGCGCGGGCAATGGCCGCATGGGCGGTCAGCATGTGCTCCACCACGTGCTCCAGGGACGTGGGGTTGTTCTCCCAGTAGGGCAGCACATGGATGGTGATGGAATCCACCTCTTTGGCCACCTGCGGGTACTTGAGCCAGAATTCCCAGACATCGGCGTAGGTGACGGGCTGCTTGATGGCGGCCTTGACCCGGCGGATGTAGTCGATGAGCAGTTCCGGGGTGATCTCGCGGCGCAGCAGCACTTCGTTGCCCACCACCACGCGCTCCACGGCGTCGGGATAGGTGTTGGCGGCCTTGATGAGCCCGGCGATTTCCTTCTCGTTGCTTTCCAGGTTGGCGCCCACCCAGGCGCCCAGAATGACCTTGAGGCCGTGCTTTTGGGCCAGCTCGGGCACGGGGGCGAACTGGTTGGTGTTGGAATAGGTGCGTATGCGCGAGAAATGCCGGGCGGCCACGGCCATGTCCTGTTCCAGCTGCTCCCGCGTGAAGGATGCGCCAAAGGGGCTTTGCCCGGTGCGGTAGGGGCTGAAGGACGCGCTCTTGATGCGCGGGGTGCGTGCGTCGGGAATGTCCTGGGGGCGGCCCTGGCTCCACCAGAAGATGAAGTTGAGGGCGATGGCCGCAGCCAAAGCCACGAGGGCCGTGGCCAGTGTGGCCAGGACGTTTGAGCTGGAGCGCATGAAGAACCTCCGCAAGGGGAACGTGGCCGTCCCGGAAGCGGGAGGCGGCGGCTCTTGGCCTACCTGTTCGCGCCTTGGGATTCAAGCCCCATGATGCAGGCCGGGCCGTCTTGCCCCTGGGCCAGCACGAAGCGGTTTTTGCCGTCGCGCTTGGCGCTGTACATGGCCTTGTCGGCCAGGTCCAAAAGCTCCGCCGGGGTGCTGGCGGCGGCGGGGGCCAGGGCGATGCCGATGGACGCGCCCACGCGGGCGTCCTGGCCGTCTATGCACACGGGCAGGTTCACGGCGGTGATGATGGCCTCGGCCAGGGCTTCGGGCCGGTAGTCGTCGCAGGGCCAGGTTTCCAGCAGCACGAATTCGTCGCCGCCAAGGCGCACGCAGTGTTCCGGGCGCGTGGCGCAGCGGCGCAGGCGCTCGGCCACGGTTTGCAGCAGCACATCGCCCGCCTGGTGGCCCAGGGTGTCGTTCACGGCCTTGAAGCCGTCCATGTCGATGAAGAACAGGCCCAGCACGTGGCGGTGTTCCAGCGCGCCCTGCACCAGTTTCGGCAGGGCGTCGGTCAAAAAGAGCCGGTTGGGCAGCCCGGTCAGGGTGTCGTGGTAGGCGGCGTGGTGCAGGTCGTGGACGTTGCTTAAGTCTTTGACGATGCAGTAAAAGATTTCCGTGTCCGGGAAGAAGAGCACGTTCCAGTTGAAGCGCTTGAACATTCCGGCCTCGCAACGAAAGCGGAAATCAAAAGTAGTGCTGGCGGCATCGCTTGTGATAAGGCTTTGGAAAGCGCCAAGCACGCGCTCGCGATCGTCGAAATCCATGAATTCGAGAAGGTACTGTCCGCGCAGGGCTTCGGGCCACAGGCCGGTGGCCCGCTGCCAGGCGGAGTTGGCCGCCAGGATGCATCCGTCCATGTCCACGGCCACGGCCATGTCGTAGGAAAGCGCCATCCAGGCGTAACGCTCTATGTGGAAGAGCCGGGAGATGTGCTCAGGACCGGCTCCTTCCTCCAGCAGTTCCTTTACATTCATAGTTGGAGTCGCTAGCATTTGTTCGTAAATAAGTCCATGGCCGGATAGGCGTTTCCAATATCGCGAACTCTGAAGGGAGCCAGACCATGACCCCTCCATCCCACTACGAAACCCTGTTCGTTGCCCGGCAGCCGATTCTGGACGCTGCGCTCAACACCTGGGGATATTTCCACTATTATCGCCGTTGCCAGGAGCATACCTACTCGGAATTCACCGATCCGCTCCAGGCCACGCTCTCGGTCATTCAGTGCCTGCCCGCCTGCATGGATACCTGCGCCCTGCCTCACAAGGCGTTGATCCACCTGCCTCCGCAGGCTTTGATGACCGGAATCCCCAAGGCCCTCGGGCCGGATTGCGTGCTGCCGGTGCTGGACCCGTATCCCACCGGCGATCCGCAGTATCTGGTTTCTTTGCGGGCCTTGCGGGCCGAGGGCTACCAGCTGGCTCTGGACCTGCCGCAGCCTTTTGATTTGAAGCATCCGCTGCTCGAAGTGGCCGATACGGTGATCATCGACCTGCGCGGGCCAGAGGCCCAGGCGAGCGGGCTGGCCGAGGCCGCCGCCGCGCTGCGCGGACGCGGACGTACCCTTTTGGCCAAGCGGGTGGAATCGCACGAGGCGGCGGATTTTGCGCGCGGGCTGGGCTTCAGCCTCTTTGCCGGGCATTTCTTCCGCGAGCCGGAAACCTTGGCCCAGCGCAAGGTCTCCGCCGCAGAGTCCACGCGGCTGACCCTGCTGGACCTGCTCTGCCGGGCGGAGCCGCCCACGGACCAGCTGGTCTCGGCCATCGAGGCCGACGCCTCGGTGTCGTACCGGGTGCTGTCCATGCTCAATTCGGCCCACTTCGGCCTTATGAAGAAGGTGGCTTCCGTGCGGCAGGCCGTGGTGCTGGCGGGCTGGGTGCAGCTTTCCGCCTGGCTGCGCGTCATGGTGCTGGGCGATGTGACCCCCTCCACCAAGGCCCGGGAACTGCTGCACCTTTCGGCCCAGCGCGCCAAGTTCCTGGAGCTTTTGGCGTTGGCCTCGGGCCGCCGCGTCCAGGCCGAAAGCCTGTTCCTGCTGGGCCTGTTCTCCCTGCTGCCCGCCATGTTCGACATGTCCATGCGGACCATTCTGGACAAACTTTCCCTGCAGGACGATCTGCGGGCGGCCCTGTGCGCAGAGCCCAGCCCGTATTCCGGCTGGCTGGCCATGGCCCAGGCCATTGAGGACACCCGCTGGGACGACATGGCCCAGTGCGCCCTGGACCTCGGCCTGCCTACGGGGTCGGTCTCCACGGCATACAATGCCTCGTTCCAGTGGGCGGACACCCTGCTGCTGGCCATGCCGCAGGCCGCGCACCACAACGGGCTTTGCGAAAACGGAAGCTAGTGTCGCATCCGCGATTTTTTGTCGGTGCGAGTTCTGCCTGGGAGCATTGATTCCATGCGACTTCTGCCAGGCCAGGGGTAAGGATTTTCTTCGAGGACGCGCCGCGAGCCGCACGGAGTTGCATCCCCTTTGCCCGGCAGCCTCTGCACTCTTCCGGCGGCTGCGGCTAGGCCTTGCCCGTAACCGCCGCGTCCGCCGGGGCGGGGCGGTTGGCCAGCACCACCCCGCAAAGCACCATGGCGCCCCCCAGCACAAGGGCCGCGCCCACCGCTTCCCCCAGAATCAGCACGCCAAGCAGCGTGGCGAAGACCGGCACGAGGTTGATGAACACGCTGGCGCGCGGCGCTCCCAGGGCCAGAATGCCGTCGTAATACCAGGTGAAGGCCAGGCCCGTGGCCCCTACCCCCAGAAACAGCAGGTTGGCCCAGATGACCCAGTCGGCCCGCAGGGCCTGCTCCGCCAGGCCGGTGGCCAGGGCCGGGGGCAGCAGCATGGCGCAGCCGATGATGCACGACCAGGTGACGGCGGCCAGCGGCGTGGACTGGCGCATGACGCGTCCGGCGGCGATGGTGTAGGCCGCCCAGGTGGCCACGCAGCCCAGGATGAACAGGTCGCCTGGATCGGCCCCGTGGGTGAACAGCGACACAAGGTTCCCGCCGGAAAAGATGACCGCCACGCCGCAAAGCGAAAGGGCGATGCCCAGGGATTTGACCAGCCCGGTGGGCGTGTGCAGCGCCAGCCAGGAATACAGGGCCACGGTGGAGGGCATGCAGGCCATGATCAAGGCCGCGCGGCCTGCGGGAATGCGCGCCAAGCCGGAGAAGAACAGAGAATTGTAGAGAAACACCCCCGTAAGCGCCAGAAAGGCCATGCCCGGCACCAGGGCGCGTGGCAGCTTGGGCCAGGTTCCGCCTTCTTGGGCCGTGGCCCGGCACAGCAGCAAGTACAAAAAGGCCGAGGCGAAGAGAAAGCGCAGGAAGGCTGCGGAAAAGGGCGAAAGCGACTGCGCCACCACCCGGCCGGAAACCCAGGTGCCGCCCCACAGCGCCATGGAGCCCACCAGCTTGGCGTAGAGAACCAGCCCCGCGCGCTGCCGGCTCATGGCCGCGCTCCGCTGGCCGCTTTGGGTGTTGCTTTCGGCGTGGCTTCCCGAAGCAGGGCCGCCGCGCGCACCGGGGAGCCGTCCGCGCCGAGCACGGGCAGGCAGAGGAAATCGAAGGCGCTTGCCGCAGCCCCCGGCGGCAGCTGGTCCAGGCCGCGCAGATTCTCTACAATAAGCAGGCCTGCGCCGAGCAGGGCCCGGTGCGCTGGCAGTTCGTCCGCATCCAGCGGGTCGGGCGAGCCCGCGTCGAGGCCGACGCCGGAAAGCCCCGGCAGCCCGGCCAGCAGCGCCGCCGCCTGCGGGCTCAGGTGCGCGCCCGCAGTATAGTAGTCCGGCGCGCCCCAGCGGGCCTCGTCGCCGGTGCGCAGCAGCACGAAGGCCAGGGCGCTGTTCCCGGCCAGGGCGCGCAGCGGCGCAAGGTGCGGGGCCAGGTCGTCCGCCGTCACTGCAAGGCCCGGACGCTGGCGCACATCAAGCAGGGCGCCCGGCCCGGCGAAGCGCGCCAAAGGCAGGTCGGCCAGCATGGACGCGCCCGGCAGCACATGGCTAGGTGCGTCCACATGGGTGCCGCTGTGCAGGGGCAGGCTGGCCAGGTGCGAGAGGAACCCGTGGGTTTTGTAAGCGCCCATGGGCCGCAGCTCCATGGGCGGGTCGCCGGGGAACATGGCCATGCCCGGCCGCACCGGCCAGGAAAGATCAAGGAGCGTGAGCGCAGCGTTCATGCAGGCCAGATACTCCCCGGCACGCGCGCTGGCAAGAACGCCGGAACGGGCGCAAGCGGGGGGAAGCTTCTGCGCCCGCGCGTGGTTTGGGGCCTGTTTCCCCTTGATTTCCCCCGGCAAGCAGGGGATAGTCTCACGGGCGCATATTCGCGTTCTGGAGGCTGCATGCGTGTCTTTCCGGTTCCGGCCCTGGCCGTGTTCGTCCTTGCGGCATTTTTTGTCTCCGCTCCCTGCGCCTTGGCCGCCACGCCGGATCCCGCCACGCCCGAGCCGCTGCTGCAGCACGCCGCCCCCTCCGGGGCTCCGGGCATCGCCCAGGCGGGCGCCCTTTCTGCCGCGCCCGCAGCAGGCGAGCAGAAATCAGGCGTGCAGGCGGAGCCCGGCGAAACGCCGCCGCCGTTCATCTTGCGCCCCAAGCGCCCGCCCCAGCCCGCGCGCCCGGACCTGACCTACGCCACCCGGCCAGCGCCCAAAAGCTTCCGCGAATTGCCCTGGGGCGTCAGCCTCGAGCAGGCCAAGGCCAGCCTGGGCCTGGTGGCGGTCACCAGCCCCAAGCCCCTGCCCGGCACCTTTCAGCGTCCGGGCGAGCTGCTCAAGCTCGGCCAGGCCGATGTGCGCACCGTGGCCTACTACTTCCCGCGCGGCCAGTTCGCCGGGGCCGGAATCATGTTCGAGGGCGAGGCCAACTTCTTTCTCATCAAGGACCACCTGATAGAGCTCTACGGCCCTGGCCGCCAAGTGGGCGACCGCTACGGCTGGACCTGGGAGAGCGTCAACATTGATCTGCGCATGAAAAGCGGCGCGGGCGAGCTGCGCTATACCTACGAGCCGCCCGCCAAGAAGTAGGAGCTTTCGAACCGGGCAAACGCGAAAGGGGAACGCCGATGCCGCAGGACGACAGCCTCACCCTGGCCTCTGTGCCGCCAGCGCGCGGGGCCAGCCTGGTGTATCTGGCCTCCCTGGCCGTGCTCGCCGCCGCGTTTGTGGCGGAGTTTCTTGTGGCCTACAGCCTGCTTAAGGACTCGCCCGGACGCGATCCCGATCTTGTGCGCATCTCCTGCTGGCTGCTGGGCTTGGGCCTGGCGCTGCTGGCCGGGCAAGGCGTCTTTGTGCTCGCCGCCCTGGTGCGGCCCTACCGCGAGGCCGCCATCCGCGTGGAGCATTTGGCCCAGGCTTTGGAGCAGCACAGCCACCGCGATCTGCTCACCGGCACGCTGAACCGCACGGCCTTCGACCAGCACGTGGTGCGCGAGCTGGAGGCCCTGCGCCGCTACGGGGCGGGCTTCTGCGGCATCATGCTCGATGTGGACGGCTTCCGCCAGGTGAACGAGGCCAAGGGCTACGAGTTGGGCGACCAGACGCTGTACGATCTGGCGCAGCTCATCAAGCTGCATGTGCGCAAGGCCGACCTGCTGTTCCGCTGGCGCAGCGGCCGCTTCCTCGTCCTGGCTTCGGGCATCGACGCGGAGCAGGCCCGGCACTTTGCCGCCAAGCTGGCCGAACTGGTGGCCGGGCACCCCTTTCGCCAGGAGGTGCGCCTTACCGCCTGCGTGGGCGTGGCCCCGGCCCAGGAGCAAGACACCCCGGAGCAGTTTGTGGGCCGCGTAAAAAGCGCCCTGGCCTTGGCCAAAGACCAGGGGCCGGGCAGCGTGGCCAGCGCCGAGGGCTGAGGTGGGGCGAGGCGCGATTTGGGGCTGAGCTGGAGGCTATGTTTCCTGGGTGGTCGGCGGCGGACCGAAGCGGTTCGGTCCTGGCTCACCCGGCCGGGTAAGCCAATACACCACAGGCACGATGCCGATGCCCGTGAGCACCCAGAGCTGATTCCAGCCGTTGCGGCCAATGTCGTGCAGTCTGCGGGTGGTGACGCCGATGCTCGGCAGCAGCAAGGCAAAACTGATGGCTCCAGAAATGATATCGGGCAGCTTCAACAGGCCTGCGCCAATGCTTAGCAGTATGCAAAACAGGTAGAAGTACCAGTACTCCGGTCTGGCGGCGCGGCCCTCAAACACGGCGAATTTTCGCAAACATGTTGCAATGGCTGCGCCAAAGCCCATTGCCTGGGTCCCCTGGCCAGCGGCGTTCTGGCCGTAATTTGGCCCGGGCTGGCCGGGAACCGCCTGCACATAGCCGCAATGCGGGCATACGGGCGCGCTGGGGTGAACCTTGCCGCCGCAGCCCCGGCAAAACAGCAAACCGTCTGGTGTGGTCATGTGTCCCCGCTTGTTTGGCCCGCACCGCAGGCCTGCGGCGGAAGTTTGCTTTTCACATATCGCATTTCGGAATTCCGCGTCAAGGCGATGCGCGCGGCCCCCTGTACAATCCCTTGACTTGACCCGACCGCTTATGTAACACACAATCTCTTTTTGCGCCGGGCCGGACCGGACCGCGAGAGCGGGCCGGACGGTGTGGATTGTTTTTGCCTGGAGTAGTGCCCGTGTTCGATAGCCTTACCGATCGCTTGTCTGAAGCCTTCCGCACCTTGCGCGGTCAGGCCCGTCTGGATGAAAAGAACATCCAGGACGGCCTGCGCGAAGTGCGCATGGCCTTGCTCGAAGCTGACGTCAACTTCAAGGTCGTAAAGGACTTTGTTGACCGTGTGCGCGACAAGGCCCTTGGCGCGGACGTGCTCAAGAGCCTCACCCCCGGCCAGCAGGTGGTCAAGANNTCAAGATCGTCCACGACGAGCTGGTGGAGCTTCTGGGCGGCCAGGATACGGGCCTCAACCTGAAGCAGAAGCCTGTCATCATCATGATGGTGGGCCTGCAGGGTTCGGGCAAGACGACCACGGCCAGCAAGCTGGCCAACCTGCTGCGCGGCAAGCATAAATTGAAGCCCTACCTGGTCCCGGCGGACGTGTACCGCCCGGCGGCCATTGAGCAGCTGCACGTTTTGGCCAAGCAGCTGGGCGTGCCCGCGTATCCCAGCACCACGGACATGAGCCCGGTGGACATTTGCGCCGACGCCATCAAAGAGGCCCAGGCCGCCGGTTGCGACGCCATCCTGCTGGACACGGCGGGACGCCTGCACCTGGATGAGCCCCTGATGGAGGAGCTCTCGGCCATCAAGAGCCGCTGCAAGCCCACGGAGATACTCTTCGTGGCCGACGCCATGACCGGCCNNACGCGCGCGGCGGCGCCGCCCTGTCCATCAAGAGTGTCACCGGCAAGGCGCTCAAGTTCGTCGGCGTGGGCGAAAAGCTTTCCGACCTGGAGCCCTTCCACCCGGACCGAGCGGCCCAGCGCATTCTGGGCATGGGCGACGTGATGACGCTCATCGAGAAGGCGCAGGACAGCATGGAGGCTGCCGAGGCCGAAAAGCTCGCCCTCAAGATGCAGCAGGCCAAGTTCGACCTGGAGGACTTCATCACCCAGATGCGCCGCATGCGCAAGATCGGGTCGCTTGAAAGCATCCTCAAGCTCATTCCCGGCATGGGCGGCATGATGAAGAAGCTGGGCGACATGCAGGTGCCGGAGAAAGAGATCGACAAGGCCGAGGCGATCATCGGCTCCATGACCAAGAAGGAGCGCCGCGAGCCCGCCATCATGAACGCCAGCCGCCGCGAGCGCATCGCCAAGGGCTGTGGCCGCACCGTGGGCGAGGTCAACGCGCTCATCAAGAATTTTGAGCAAATGAACAAGATGATGCAGCAGATGCTGGGCGGCGGGGGCAAAAATCCGCAGATGCCGAAAATGCCCAAGATTCCCGGCATGCCTGCGGGCTACACTCCGCCCGGCACCAAACCGCAGCCCAAGCTTTCGCCCTCCATGATGCAGAACAGCATGGCCCAGGGCATGCCCGCCATGCCCGGCATGCCGGAAATGCCCGCAGGCATGGGCGGCGAGGGCAAGAAGCAGCTTTCCAAGAAGACTTTGGCCGAACGCAAGAAGAAGAAAGAGAACAGGAAGCAGCGCAAAAAACGCTGATGAACAGCGGCGCAAAGCGCGCCGAATGCGGCGAGCGGCAAGCCTGCTTGCCATTTGGACTGAAACCGAATAACAACTCAATTCAGGGGGAAAGACACCATGGCTCTTACTATCCGACTGACCCGCATGGGCTCCAAAAAGCGTCCCTTCTACCGCCTGGTGGTGCTTGAGCGCGCCAGCCGCCGCGACGGACGTCCGCTGGAGTTCCTGGGCCACTACAATCCCATGACCAATCCCGCCGAGGTCGTCATCGACACGGTGAACTACGACAAGTGGGTCAAGCTGGGCGCCACCCCCAGCGATACCGTCCGCTCGCTCGTGGCCAAGAAAAGCGCCTAAACGCGCCCTTCGGGCCTGTTTCGCGGCAGGGGTTCACGGCACATCTCCCGCGCACACCATTCACATGGGGGTTCCGCCATGCTCAGAGACATGATCGAGTACATCGCCAAGTCGCTTGTGGACAGCCCGGACGAGGTGAAGGTCACAGAGATCGAGGGCGAGCAGACCGCTGTGCTGGAACTGAAGGTCGCCAAAGAGGACCTGGGCAAGGTCATCGGCAAGCAGGGACGCACGGCCCGCGCCATGCGCACCCTCTTGGGCGCGGCTTCGGCCAAGGCCAAGCGGCGCGCAGTGCTCGAGATCATCGAATAGCGCCATGCCGGGCACAGCGGGTACCGACCGGCACGGACTGGTCGCAGTGGCCCGCGTGGCCAAGGCGCACGGCATCCGTGGGGAGTTGTGCATGGACATCCATGCCGACTCCCCGCTGCTTTTCGCGCCCGGCAGCACGCTCTTTCTCGTCGTGCCCGCGCTGGCGGCGCCAGCTCCCGTCCGGTCGGCCCCAGGCGGCCACGCCCCAGGCAAGGCGGGAAGGCCTGCGCCCGCCCTGGCGGCCAAGCCCGCCCGGCCCGGCCAGGGCAGGCCGCGTCCGTATGTGGTTGCCGCCGCGCGCGACAACAACGGCCGCCTCATCCTGGCCCTGGATGGCGTGCGCGACCGCGACGCGGCCGAGGCCCTGCACGGAGCCGAGGTTTTCGTTTCCGAGGCCGACCTGCCACCGCCGGACGAAGGCGAGGAGTATTTGCACCGGCTCATCGGCGCGCGCGTGCTGCTGGCTGACGAGACCCCCGTGGGCGTGTTCGAGGCCATTCTCGATACCCCGGGCCAGCTCACCTGGGTCATCCGTGCCGCAAATGGCCGGGAGATCCTCTTTCCCGCCGTGCCGGAGTTCCTTCTGGGCCTCGACGCCGAGGCTGGGCTGATCCACATCGACCCGCCGCCGGGCCTGCTGGAGCTGTACCTTGAGGAGTCCGCGCAGGCCGACAAGCCCGCCCGGCCAGAACGGCCTGAACGGCCAGAGCGTGACACACGTCCGGCGCGGTCCGGTCCTGCGGCGAAGCAGGCCAAGCCAGCGCGGGCTGCCAAACCTGCGAAACGAGCGAAATAGTCGTGCGTTTCACCATTCTTACGCTCTTTCCTGAATTTTTCGCAGGCCCGCTGACCTGTGCGCAGATTGCGCGCGCACGAGAGGCCGGGCTCATCGATTTCGACCTGGTGAACCCGCGCGACTTTTCCACCAGCCGCCACCAGCACGTGGACGACCGGCCCTACGGCGGCGGGCCCGGCATGGTCATGCTGCCCGATCCCCTGGCCGCGGCCCTGAAGAGCGTGGCCGCGCCCGGACGCAGGTTGGTGCTTGCGCCCTCCGGGCGTCCGTTGACGCAGGCCTTTGCGCGCGAGCTGGCCCGTGAGCCCGCGTTGACCCTGGTTTGCGGCCGGTACGAGGGCATCGACGAGCGCCTGCTGGAGGCCGAGGGCCTGGAGAGCGTTTGCGTGGGCGAGGCCGTGCTGAACGGTGGCGAGGCTGCCGCCCTGTGCCTTGTGGAGGCCGTGGCGCGCCTTGTGCCGGGCTTCATGGGCAAGGAGGAATCCGGCGACGCCGAGAGCTTCTCCGACGGGCTTTTGGAGCACCCGCACTACACCCGGCCAGAGGTGTACCAGGGACGCCAGGTGCCCGAGGTTTTGCGCGGCGGCTCGCACGCGGCCATTGCCCGCTGGCGGCGCGAGGCCTCCCTGGTGCGCACCCTGGAGCGCAGGCCGGAGCTGTTGCAGGAGGCCCCCCTGGCGGGAAGCGACCTGAATTTTCTGCGCGGACTGAGACGCCCGGCAGCCCTTGGGCGCAGCCTGTTTCTCTGTTTGCTGCATCATCCCGTGCTGGATAAAGCGGGAAAAACGTCCACAGTCTCTTTGACAAACCTCGATATACACGATATGTGCCGCGTTTCCCGCACCTATGAATTGGGTGGTGTGCTTTTGGCCACTCCGCTTGATGATCAGCGGGAACTTGGGCAGCGCCTTTTGGACCATTGGACCGAAGGCGCGGGGGGACGGGCCAACCCGGACCGCGCCCAGGCCCTGCGCCTGGGGCGCATGGTGACGGGATTGGACGAGGCGCTGGACTGGGTGAGCACCCAGACCGGCATGGCCCCGAAGCTGGTGGCCACCTGCGCCCGCACCGGGTACCGCCCGGCGCGCGGCCGCAAGGAGCGCAGCATCGACTTCACCCCGCCCGGCGTTGTGCGCGCCTGGCTGAAGGAGTCTCCGGTGCTGCTGGTGCTTGGCACCGGCCACGGCCTGGCCCCGGAGGTGCTGGCGCGGGCCCAGGCCATCGTAACGCCCGTGCGAGGTTTTTCGGCGTATAATCACTTGCCGGTTCGCTCCGCCGCCGCCATCCTGGTGGATAGGCTGCTGGGCGACGCAGGGTAATTCAAAACGACAGTTTTTCCAGAAAAGGAGCCGACATATGGACATCATGAAGACTATCGAACGTGAACACATGCGCATGGACCTGCCCGAGTTCCGCGCGGGCGACACCGTCAAGGTGCACACCCGCATCATCGAGGGCGACAAAGAGCGCATCCAGATTTTCCAGGGTGTTGTTCTGCGCGTGAACCGCGGCACCACCGACGCCAACTTCACCGTGCGCAAGGTCTCCGACGGTGTGGGCGTGGAGCGCATCTTCCCCATGCACACCCCGGCCATCGACAAGATCGAGATCGTTGCCAACGGCAAGGTCCGCCGCGCTCGCATCTACTACTTGCGCAACCTGGCTGGCAAGGCCGCCCGCGTTAAGTCCCGCCAGGCCTGGGATTAATCACCCACTAGCCCGCACCACGGACACCCGCGTCCCCGGTGGACCCCGCAAGGGTCTGCCGGGGACTTGGCGTTTCCTGCGCCCTGGCCCAGGCCTCTTGCTTCTGCAGCCGCTTGCGCCTACCTTGGTCGCTCGCCACTGCCCCACGCCAAGGAAGGACCCCATGCAAACACTCATCGTGCTTTCCAGCCCGGACCCGGAGATCAAGTGGAACGCCCTGCGCCTGGGCAATTTTTTGCTGAACGAGGGCGACGACGTGACCATTTTTCTGAACGGCCCCGCCGCCGAGCTCCTCGCTGGCGAAGCCCCGGTCTTCCCCCTCGCCGAACAGGCCAAGCTGTTCACCTTAAGCGAGGGTGTGCTGGCGGCCTGAGGCAAATGCCTGGACCTCCACGGCGTGGAGGCAAACGCCCAGGTGCGGCGTGAAGGCATGAAACAGCTCGCCGCCTACATCCGCGCAGCGGACAAGATTTTGAACTACTAGCCGCCCGCTGGGGCCACCGGAAAGCGCATGACCAAACGCCCCCCCAAAGCAACCCAGGCGCTCCTGCCAGACTCCGGCAACCTCCTGGGCCTTTCGCCCTCCGCCCTGCACGCCGGGGTGGATGAGGCCGGGCGCGGCTGCCTGGCCGGGCCGGTGGTCTCCGCCGCCTGCATCCTGCCCGCTGCTTTCGACCTGCCGGGCCTCACGGACTCCAAGGCCCTCAGCGCGCCCCGGCGCGAGGCCCTGGCCACCGCCATCCGCACCCAGGCCCTGGCCTGGTCCCTCGGCCTGGCCTGGCCAGCGGAGATCGACCGCGTCAATATCCTGCAAGCCTCCCTGCGCAGCATGGAGCGCGCCATTGCGCGCCTGCGCCTGGCCCCGGCCCTGCTGCTCATCGACGGCAACCAGACCGTGCAGACCAGCCTGCCGCAGCGCACCGTCATCGGCGGCGACGCCCTGGTTCCGGCCATTTCCGCCGCAAGCATCCTGGCCAAGACCTTTCGCGATCATCTGCTCTGCGTGCTCGACCGCCTGCACCCAGGCTACGGTCTGGCCATTCACAAAGGCTACGGCACCGCCGCGCACCTTGAAGCCCTGCGCCAGCTCGGGCCTTCCCCCATCCATCGCCTGACCTTCCGGGGCGTGCGGGCCGACACCGCCGCCGCCAGCTCCGGCCAGGAGCGCCAGCCATGTCTGCCCGGCCTCACGATGCACGCCACCTCGAAGTAGGACGCCTGGGCGAGGACGCCGCCGCTGCGCACCTTGAAGCCAAGGGCTTGCGCGTGCTTGAGCGCAACCTCGTTCTCGGCCGCCTGGAGCTCGACCTTGTGTGCGAGCACGGCGACACCCTGGTCTTTGTCGAGGTCAAGACGCGCGCCGAAGGTTCCCTGGCCTCCCCCGCAGACGGCCTGACCGCGCAGAAACGCTCGCGCCTGCTGCGCGCCGCCCAAAGCTACCTCTCCGCCTGCGACCTGTGGCACAAGCCCTGCCGCTTCGATCTCGTGGCCGTGTGGCTGCGCGCTGGCCTTGTGCAACGCATCGAGCACACCGAAAACGCCATGAGCGCAGATGAGGCGCGCACCGGCAGAACCGGGGCGTGGCAGCCCTGGTAGGCACCTGCTGTGGTGCGGCAGCGCGGTGGAGCAGGGGAAGAGGAACAAGATTGGAGAGGAGAATATTTTGTGGGGGGGGAATGACTCCCCCCCCGGATATGTTCAGCTGCTTCTTGAATATTTTGTTCTAATTTGCCAGCTTATGTCGTCGAGCTACCGGGCTCGTGTTTGCGTTTCGGGATACACACGGGGCACGTTGGGCGTATTTATGCTGCCTCCAAGCGGGACGAAAGGTGAAAGTCTCAGGTTGCGCCTTGCCCCTTTTGAGCCCAAAAATCAGGTGAGCGGCCAACCCGCAGCCGCCGCGTCCAGCCCCTGCCCCTCACGTAGGCGAAGCCCCCTTTGGTACATGCATCCAGCACTGGTCGCGGCATAATGCCAGCCCCCTACTGCTCGGCTTGACCAGCTGCAAAGCGCCATAAGCTTGTGCGAGACGCACGGAGCACGGTCGGCGTGGCCCCCCCCGCTGGACTTTTGTCAGCGCCCTTCCCTGGCCAGGGCGTCCAGAGCCTGGGCCAAGCCCCGGAACGAGAGCGGCAGCGTCACGTCCTGCCCGGCCGCATCCTTGAACGTCAGCTGCCCGGCCTCGCTCAGACTGCGCCAGCGCGCCAGCACGTCGTCCTTAAGCACGGCATCGGCGAAGCAGCCGCCGGGCAGGCAGCGCCGCCATTCCAGGTTGAGGGGCGCTCCGCCCTTCACTTCGCTGATCCGAACGCTGCTCGGAAAGGTCACCGCCGGGGGCACAACGACGGTGATGCGCAACGGCTCACCCGGCGACAGGCGGCCGATGGCGACCTGCGCGATGGGCGCGGCCTGGCCCTGCACCTGAATCGCCTCGGCCGCTTCGCAAACGCGCGCGGTTTTGCCCGCCGTCTCGACGCGCTGGCAACGCAACACCCAGTCACCATAGCTCGCGATGGTCGTGTTCGGCTCCGCCGAGACCTTCGCTGCCGTGGCAACGTGCGCGCCGCCGGATTTTGGCGCTGGCGCCTGCGCCATGGCGTCATCGCACAACAGAACAAGCCCCAGCAGACCGAGACCGACGATGAGGGAACGAGCGTGTTTCACTGAAATACTCCTGCCTGTGTTGATGGTTGGTTTTGGTTACGAACGTCGCGCTTCTACTCTGGCGGCGGTTCAGAGCCATTTCATATGGGGCCGCGCGCAATCCCCGCCCGGGCAGAGGGCGAGGCCGTCAAAACGGGGCGAGGAAAAGATCACCTCATCTCCTCTTTCACTGCCGCCACCGCTGCCACCGTAAGTCACCGTGAGGGTATCCGTCGGCGCGGCAGGGCCCGCCCCGGCGGTATTGAGCCGCCAGCTCCGTTCGACGGCCGAGGGCAGGATGGAGGTGTCGGAGATGGTTACCGTTCTCACCGTAAGCAGGCCCGGCACGAAGGTCATGGCGTAGTTCGCCGAAACCTGCACGCTCCCCTGGGTGATGGCGTATGTGCCATTGGGACTGCTGCTTGTGGCCGTGGTGGCCAGGCTGCCGGAAAGCGCTTCGCCGTTGGCCAGGCCGGAGCCGCCCACGGTGTAGGTCAGCGCCGGGATGACGAAGCCCCGGTAGCTGCTTTGCGAATTTGCCGTCACCGTGATGGGCCGCGCGGTGATGCTCAGGGTGGCCCCGACGTAGGTAACGGCGTAATTCGTTGATGCGGCCAGGGTGCCTTGCGTGATTCCATAATTGCCCACATTGCTGCTGCTGGTCGCGCTGGTGGCCAGGCTGCCGGACAGCGTGTTGCCATTGACCAGATTGCCGCTGGTGATGTTGTAGGTCAGGCTCGGCGTTGTGTCGCCGTACACGCTGCTTTGCGCGTTCGCCGTCACCGTGATGGGCCGCAGCGTGATGCTCAGCGTGGCCCCGACGTAGGTAACCGCATAGTTTGCCGACGCGGCCAGGGTGCCCTGGGTGATTCCATAATTGCCGACAGCGCTGCTGCTGGTGCCCGATGCGAGGCTGCCGGACAGCGTGTTGCCATTGACCATGTTGCCGCTGGTTATGCTGTACGTCAGGCTCGGCGTGTCGCCGTACACGCTGCTGGCCGCATTGGCCGTGATGGTGATGGGCCGCGCGTTGATGGTCAGGGTGGCCCCGACGTAGGTCACCGCATAGTTTGCCGAGGCGGCCAGCGTGCCCTGCGTGATTCCATAATTGCCGACAGCGCTGCTGCTGGTGCCCGATGCGAGGCTGCCGGACAGCGTGTTGCCATTGACCAGATTGCCGCTGGTGATGTTGTAGGTGAGGTTCGGCGTGTCGCCGTACACGCTGCTGGCCGCATTGGCCGTGATGGTGATGGGCCGCGTCGTGATGCTCAGCGTGGCGCCCTCGTAGGTAACCGCATAGTTTGCCGACGCGGCCAGCGTGCCCTGGGTGATGGCGTAGTCTCCGACGTTGCTGCTGCTGCTGGCTGCGGTGGTCAGGATGCCGGTCAGGATGTCGCTTCCAGCCAGGTCGCCGCTGGTGATGCTGTAGGTCAGGCCCGGGTTGGCGTCGCCGTAGGTCCGGCTCTGCGCGTTCGCCGTCACCGTGATTGCCCGCGCCGCCACCGTCAGGGTGCCCGCGTTCACAAAGCTAAGGACGTAACCGCCTGTGACGGCAAGGGAGTTCTGCGTGTAGCTGTAGTCGCCCGCATTGGCGGTGGCTGCGGAGCCGCCGGACGCCAGCGCACCGCTCAGGATGCCGCTCGCGGCAAGGCCGAGATAGGCCCCGGCAACGCCGTTGACCGCGCCGGTGACGGTGTAGTTGGCCGAAACGTCCGCCGTGTCGCCGTAGGTCTTGCTGGCGTCGGTGGTCGTCACCGTCACCGTGGGCTTGACGGCGAAGACGTAGCGGTTGCCGCTGGCGCTCACCGTCGCCCCGGCGGCGGTGTTCCAGACCGCTGTGTTGCCGCTGTCCAGGCCGCCGAAGGTGTCGCCGTCGGAGTTGGCGGAATAGATGAGCCAACGGCCGAGGTCGGAGTCAATGACGCTGACCGCGTCCGCGCCGCTCTGGTTGATGAACGCCCCGCTGGCCTGCAACGAGACATCCGCGCCCGAGACGCTGCCCGTCGAGGCGATGGTCAGGTTGCCCGGCACCTTGACCGTCAGCGTCCCGCTCACGCTGGCCGTGTCGTCGATGGCGAATCCGCTGGCCAGGGCGGTGATGGTGCGGTTGGTAATGCTGAGGCCGGATGCCGTGGTTCCCGTGCTCGCCGTGGTGTAGGCCGTATCCAGCGCCGACAAGGTGGCGATGCCGCTGTCGGCGGTCTGGGTCAGCAAGCCGCCGTAGACGTTGAAGCTGGTGAGCGAACCGGTCGCCTTGGTGGTGTAGGTCGCGGCGTTGGCCGCGCCGGTGCTGGCGTTGGCCACGGTGTAGGCCAGCACGCCGGTGCCGCTGGCGGAAATGCTGCCGCTGGCCACGGCGATATAATAATAGCCGTTGGCCCCGGTGGACGCCGTAAGCACCGAGCCGTCGCCCAGGCGCACGTACACGACGCCTGCGCCGCTGGAGCTCGACTTCAGCACCGTGGTCCCGTCAGCCTTGTACGCATAGCCGGAAATCGCCTGCACGCCGCTGGGGAACAGGCTGGTCAAGTAGGGATAGAGCCCCGAGGTGAGCGTGAAGGCGCTGCCCAGGCCCGCGGCCGAACTGCCGTTCTGCAGCTGCGTCGTGGTCAGGCCGGTGAGATCGGGGTCTTGGCTGTCGCCGTAGTAGTAATTGTTGCCTATGCCCACCGTCAGGCCGCTGGTGGTCTTGTTCCAATAGGAGGAATAGATGTGCCCGGAGAAGTTGTATCCGAGGAACCCGCCGACGTCGCTGTAGCCGGTGACGGCGCCCGTGGAGTAGCAGTTGCTGATCATGCCGTAGTCGTTCCAGCCGACAAAGCCGCCGATCCTGGTGCCGCCGGCGATGACCGCGCCCGTGGCGTAGGAGTTGAGGATCTTGCCTTTCTCGTTCATCAACGCGCCGCCAACGTTGATGCCGACAAGGCCGCCGACGTAGCTGTCACCGGTGACGGCGCCCGTGGCGTAGGCGTTGGTGATGGTGCCGAGTCCGTTGTACCCGACGAGGCCGCCGGTCCGGAAGACTCCGCTGACCGCGCCCGTGGCGTAGACGTAGGAGAGCGTGGTCTCGCCCATGTAGCCGACGAGCCCGCCGACGTAGTTGTACCCGGTGACCGCGCCGGTGGCGTACGAATAGCTGATGGTGCCGAGATAGGAGTTGTAGCCGACAAGGCCGCCGACGAAGGAACCCTTGCTGGCGACGGGGCTGGTGACCGCGCCCGTGGCGTAGGCCGTGGTGATGGTCCCGTCGTTGCTCCCGGCGAGCCCGCCGACGTAGTTGCCCTCTCCGATGACGTTGCCGGTGGCGTAAGAGCTGGTGACCGTGCCATAGTTGGCCCCCACGAGGCCGCCGACGTTGCTGCCTGATGAGGTGACCGTGCTGGCGGAGTGCACATTGGTGAGCGTGCCGCTGCTGTAGCCCACGAGGCCGCCGACCTTGCTGCTGCTCCCGGTGACGCCGCCCGTGGTGTAAGCGTTGCTGATGGCCCCGGCGCTGTAACCCGCGAGGCCCCCGACATAGCCGGTGCCGCTGACGGAAACGTTGATCAGGCCGAGGTCGCGCAGAATTGCGCCCGAGCCCGCATAGCCCAACAGCCCGGCGTAATCGCCGCTCTTGGCGATGGTCAGCCCGGTGATGGTGTGGCCCAGCCCTTCGAAGGTGCCGGTGAACGCGTTGCTGTCGTCAATCCCCACCAGCGCGTCGGTGTAGGTGGTGTCCGTGGCGTCCAGGCTCCCCGCCAGCGCGTACTTGCCCGCAAGACCGGTGGCGTCGGTGGCGTCGATGGCGTCGATGTCGGCCATGGAGTACAGCAGCGTGTAGCTCGCGCCGTTGATGGTCAGCGTGCCGCCCGCGCTCGACGTGATCGCCGAACCGCTGGCGTCGGTGTAGGTGATGCTGCCGCCGTTGCCGATGCTGAGATTGCTGGAGGTGCTGGCGCCATAGGCCAGCGTCACCGCGCCGGAGCCCTGCACGGTGACGAGGCCGTTGATGGTGAGCGTGCCGCCCGAGGTTAGGGCGAGGCTGCCGCCCGACTTGACCGTGACGGGGCTGGAGACGGTGAGCGCAGTGCCCGAGGCCAGGGCGAGGCTGCCGCCCGATTCGACAGTGAGGCTGCCGGCGCTGGTGACGACAAGCGCGCCGCTGGCCGCAAAGGTGAGGCTGCCGCCAGTTTCGACCGTGATGGCGTCGGCAAGGGTGAGGGTCTTGCCTGCGGCGGTGGCGACGACCATGTTGGTGGTGATGTTCAGGGCCTCGTCGATGGTGAAGCCGTCCCGGCAGATCAGCACCTGGCCCGTGGTGGCGTTGATGACGGCGAGGGCGGTGCTCTCGCTGCCTGCGGCGGCCAGGGCGTCCGCCTGCAAGGTCGTCAGACTCGGCAAGGCGGACAGGGTCGTGGCCGATGTCACCAGGCCCAGCCTGTCGGCGTAAAGATTAAGGCCTGCCTGCCCTGCGGAGGCGGTGGCTGTGGCCAGCGTCGCCGCGTTGGCGGCCCCCGTTGTCGCGTCGGCTGTGGTGTAGGCAAGCAGGCTGTTGCCGGTGGTGAACGCGCCCGACGTCGCAAAAATATAGTAATAGCCGTTGGCTCCGGTGGCTGCCGTGCCGAAAAGCGATCCGCCCGCGAGGGCCGTTACAATAACCACACCGTTGCTGCCGGAAGCAGCGGCGGTGGCGCCGGTGTCCTTGTAGGCGATGCCGGAAATAGCCTGCACGCCATTGGGGAAGAAGCTGGTCAGATAAGGATAGAGGGTTGAGGTGAGCGTGAAGGCGTTGCCCAGGGCCGCAGCCGTGCTGCTGTTCTGCAATTGCGCCGTGGTCAGGCCGGTGCCCCCTCCGGCGCTGGTGCTCTGGCCGGTGGTCCCGGTATCCCAATAGCTGGAGCTGATGACGCCGCTGTGGTCGTTCTTCCCCACAAGGCCGCCGAGGTTGGCGGTTCCGCTGACGGCGCCGGTGGCATAGGCGTAGCTGATCGTGCCGCCATCGTTGAGCCCCACGAGACCGCCGACTTTCTTGCCGGTTCCGCGGGCGGTGCCGGTGGCATAGGCGCTGGTGATGGTGCCGTAGTAGTTTTCCCCGACAAGGCCGCCGACGTCGTTTACACCGCTGACGGTGCCGGTTGCGTAGGAATTGCTGACCGTTCCGTGGTCATTGATGCCGACCAGTCCGCCGACGTAGTCCCCGGTCCCGCTGACGGAGCCGGTGGAATACGCGTTGACGAGCGCGCCGGAATTGTACCCCACCAGCCCGCCGACGTAATACATTCCGCTGACCGAGCCGCCGATCAGGCCGATGTCGCGCACCACCCCGCCCGAGCCCACATAGCCGAACAGCCCGGCGTACATGACGTCGGTCTTGGCTATGGTCAGGCCGGTGATGGTGTGCCCCAAGCCCTCGAAGGTGCCGACGAACGACGTGCTGCCGTCGCCCCCGGCCACCAGCGCGTCGGCGTAGGGGGTGCCCGTGGCGTCCAGGCTCCTCGCCAGCGCATAGTAGCCGGTGAGGTCGTTGTCGATATCGTCGATGTTGGCCATGGAATACAACAGCGTGTACGCCGTGCCGTTGATGGTCAAAGATTGCCCGGTCTTCCCGCTGGCGAAATTGACGCTTCCGCCGCTGCCGAAGGTCAGCGTGCCGCCCGTGCCGCCGTTGTTTGTGACGAGCACCAGCTTGCCGTTGCCGGTGATGGTGATGCCCGCGTTGATGATGATGGAGTGATAGGCGCTGAGCGTCAGCCTGAGGAAGCTTACCCAGGAGAGCGCCGAGGCCACGGTGATGTCGCCGGTCTGGCTGCCGTTTGTGCCCGTGGACACGGTGATGTTCGTGGCCATAAGAATTATCATCAGATAATCGGTGTTGATGATGGAGTCGTTGGCGCTGGCGGTGAAGCCGGAGGTGCTGGGCGCGTCCGAGATGGTGACGTTGTACGGGTCGAGCAGCAGGGTGCCGGAGCTGCCGTTGGCCGCCGAGAGATTGGCGAAGCCGGTGAAGGCGAGCAGCGCCTTGCCGGAGACCTCGGCCTGGCCGCCGTCGCCGGAGGTCGCCCCGCCCTTGGCCGAGATCGTGCCGGCAAAGGTGGTCAGGTCATCGGACCAGAGCACCACGGTGCCGCCGTTGCCGCTGCTCGTGGCGTCGGCGGTGATGGTGCTGGCCGCGTCCACGGTCAGGGTGTCGGCGTGTTGAAGTGTGCCCGTGCCCTGCCAGTCGCCGCCGAGCTTGACGCTGCCGCCGCCGGTCAAGCCCGAGGCGTCGAGGCTCGCGCCCGTGAGCGTGATGGCCCGCCCAGTGACGGTGATGTCCCCGCCCGTGGCATCCGTTCCTGTGCTATCGGTGCTCGTGGTGGCAAGGGTGCCGGAAACGTCCACCGCGCCGTCGCTGCCCGCGAGCACGATGTCGCCGCTGACGCCGCTGACGCTCTTGGCCTCGATGGTGCCGGACATGTTAATGGCCTGGCGCGCCATGTCCTTGGCCGCCGCGGCGGAGAGCATCACCAGCCCGCCGTCGGCCACAATGCGGCCGGAATTGGCCACCAGCGCGCCGGTGCCCGTGGCTGCGGTGGGGATGGCCACCTGCAAAAAGCCGTCGCCGGAGAAATCCAGCGTGGCCCGCTCGCCCGAACCGAGCCCAACCTTGCCCAGCGGCACCACAATGGCGCCCGCGTTGTCCACCGCGCCGCCCAGCAGCGCTGCGTAGCCGCCGCGCCCGATGCTGATGACGCCCGCGTTGGTCACCGAGGCGGAGGTCCCGTTGCCGGTGAAGGTGCGCTTGCCAGCCATGAAGTCCGCATCGCTGATGCCCAGTGTGGAGGCGACAAAGGCCCCGGTGTTGACCGTGCCAGTTGCGGTGATGACGATGCCGTTGGGATTGATCAGATACACGTGGCCGTTGGCGTTGATCGACCCCGCGATGGTGGAGGTGGTGGAGCCGGTGACGCGGTTCAGGATCGTCGAAGAGCTGGACGGCTGCACGAAATTGACGCTGTAGCCCTGGCCCACGGAAAAGCTCTGCCAGTTGAGCACCGCCGAGGACGAGGTCTGGGTGACGGTGAGCGCGTTGCCCGTGGCCGCGCCGATGCTGGCGCCGCCTGCGGCCACGCTGCCGCCGGTGGGCAGGTTTGCGGCCAGGGCCTGGGGCTGGCCGCCGAGCAAAAGCGCAGCCGTGAGCAGTAGAGGCGCAAGACGCGGGAGACGCGCAAGAAACGCAAGGTGGCGTGGGCGTTCGGGTGTCATGGCTGTGTCCTCAGAATTGGAAGCTGACGGTCAGGGTCAGGCGGTTGCCGTCGCCCAGCTTGTCGCCGAGGGTGTAGTGGCCGTACTCCAGGCTGAACATGGCGGCGTTGAAGCTGGCGCGGGGGGCCGCGCCCAGGCGCAGGCCCAGGCCGTACGCCGCGCCGTGGGTGACGGCGGACTCCACCGTGGTGGGCCGCGCGAAGGTGACGGTGCCGCATGCGCCGAAGAGATAGGGCGTCAGCATGGCCCCGGCGTCGGCCACGGACGATTGTTCCGCTTCGCCGGGCCTGCCGACGGAGGAGCTGCCAGAGGAATCGTTAAGCGAATCGCCAAGCGAATCGGCAGACACTGCGCTAGATAATCCAGCAGATGAGCTGAAGGACGGCAAGTTGAAGGCGGCCATGAAGGGGAGCTGAGCTTCTGCGCGCAGCACGTAGCCGCTGTCGCCCTGGACCTGGCCGGAGGCCACGGGCGACAGGCCGGTGGAGCTGGCGAGGCTGATCTGCTCAGCCGAGAGCATGGCGCGGTTGAAGCTGGTCTGCGCCCGCGCCGCCAAATCAAGGGCCAAGTGCGCCGCCAACGGCTGGGCATAATCGAAGCTCATCTCCAGCTTTTGGAAGATCGGGTCCGCGCCCAGCCGGGACAGCGGCGTGGCGCTGGAAGTATCCGCCGGGGCCTTGCGGCCGCCAATGCCGTACGAGCCGGTGAGCCGCCCCGTGACCACGCCCTCGCCCGGCGCGAACCAGGTGACGCCGCCGCCGCCGCGCAACACGCGCAGGCGGTCCAGGGAAATATCCTGGGTAATCGGGGTGATGACCCGCACCCGTTCCTGTTGGAAATCGAGGGCGGTTTGCAGGTTGACGGTCAAGTCCCGGGCGCGGATCAGGGGATAGTTCAGCCGCGCCGAATACCGGGTAAAGAGTGAGGTGGTGCCCAATCCGGTGTCGTCCGGCAGCGGCGTGGTGCGGGCATCGGTCACCTCCAGGTTGAAGCTCAGGCCGTTGGCGCCAAGCGGAATGGTCACGCCTGCCGCGAGCGTGCGGTTGCGCGGCTCTTCGGTGAACAGGTTCTCGTTGCCGCCGGGCCTGCCAGCGGCCCGCACATAGACCAGCTCCCCAAGGCCGGAAACCGAGTTGGCGTCCAGGCCGAGGCCGGTCGTCCAGCTGCCGAGCTCTTTGGAAAGGGTGTTGTCGAAGCTGACGAAGCCGGTGACCGGCTGGTGCCGGGCCTCCAGCATCAGCACGCCCGCGCCGGGTTCGGAGCCCGGGGCCAGGGTGGAGCGCAGGGCCGTGCCCGGCAGGTCACCGGCCAGCAGCAGCGCCCGTTCGATCTCGGCCATGGTCAGGCCGCGCCGACCCACAAGCGGCGAGAGCAGTTTCGCCACCCGGCCCCGGATGGCCTGCGGCAGGGCCGAGGTATCGATGCGCTCCACATAGCCGTTGAGGATGATGAAATGCACGGTGGCGCCGTCGCGCAGGCGCTGGGCCGGGAGCACCACCCGCACCAGGGCGTAGCCCGCGGCGATGTAGGCCTGTTCGAGTTTGCGCGCCACAGCGAACAGCTCGGCCACGGAAATCCGCTTGCCCACGAGCTCGGCGGTGATCGCCTGCTCCTGCGCGCGCAGGGCGGGCAGGCCGCTTTCGACCTCGACGCCGCCGATGTGCACGAACAGCTGGTCCGCGCCCTCCGGGGCCTCGGGGCCGGTGGCCTCTGGGATGACGACCTCGCCGCCCCTGAGCGGGGGCGCGGGCTCGAAGGTATGTGGTGTGATTTGCGACGCCGACTGCGCAAACGCGTTCTGGGCAAAAATGCCGAGCAGCAGCGCAAACGTCAGCGCCGCCGCCACGCTTCGCAGCACGGCGGCAATGTGGGATGGGGGGATGTTGTGCTGCATAGGCAGTTCCCGAACAGACCTCCGTTCAGCCGCGTTCAAGGCCGTTCCGGCGCGGGCGGAATCCCCTCGTTGGTTCGAGGAGGGCTCACCACACCGGCGTTAGAGATGAACACGGCGTCAAAAAATCAGAACCGTGCACGGGCAATGAGGCCTTGGCGGCTATTACCCCGCTTTGCCTCCCCGCCCGTTGGACGACGGCGAACTCCCTGTGCCTGTTCAAAGAATTCTATACGCCTGAGGAAACGCGGCGCGGAGCAATTTCCACGTGAATTCACGTGAAAATGCACTTTTATCAATACTTCAAGCAACATGGCCAGAGCACGCGGTTCTTTCCAGATAAGCTGAAACCTGAGAGAGTGGTCGTTGTCGGAAGCGCCTGCACGCGCCTGTTGTTGGCCGCACGGCAAAGTCTTCTCAGCCTCGCCGCCGCTCGCCAAGTAGCTGGTCCATTGGACTTTTGGAAACATATCGAGAGATGGCATGGTTGACACTGGGAGAATTACTAGTGGATGTGTGTTTCTTGAATCTGCGCGAAGTTTTTTTGCGAATGTGAGGGTGGAACCGACATGAACGGCAGCCTTGACGGCTTCCTCTCCCGCCTCAGCGCCGCCCAAGCAGTCGGAGAGGCCTGGGAGGAGGCTGTTTCCTTTCTGAAATCCTTGGGCTTTGACCTTGTCGAGTACGGCTATGGAGGAGTCGGTTCCACGGGGACTGCGGCCGAGGTCGCGACCCTGTCCAACTTCCCCGCCGCCTATCAGAAGCGCTATCGCCAGGAGCACTATTACCGCCACGACCCGGTGGTTCGCTATTGCGTCGGCAATCTGCCGCCGCTGCGGGTCGGCCGCGATTCCCTCGGCCTATGGCCAGACCGGGGCCAAGGCCTGACCACGATCCAACGCCGCATCATCAACGAGGCCGCAGACTGCGGCATGGCGGTTGGCGTGGTCATTCCCCTGCGTTCGCCGGGCCGCTATCCCCTCGCGGGCATGTCGCTCTCCAACGCCATGCGCCCGGCCGAGTTCGGGCGCTTCCTGGCCGAATGGGGGCAGCTCGCCCAACTGGCGGCGCTCTACGCCCACACCCGTTTGCAAATGCTGCTGCAGAAGCCGGAACACGCCGCTTCGGGCGTCGTGCTGTCAGCGAGAGAGCGCGAGTGCCTGCTGTGGGTGTCGCGCGGGCTGTCCAGCAGGGAAACGGCGCTGCGCATCGGCCTGTCGGCGAAAACCGTGGACTTCCACATCGCCAACGCCATGGGCAAGTTGGAAGTCGCCACCCGCAGCCATGCCGTGGCCCGCGCCATCGTCTTCGGGTTGCTCAAGCCGTAACGGGCACTGCACGTGCCGGAAATGGAAAGACGGCCGGAGGGGCCGTCTTTTGATACCGTGGGTGCTGTTGTTGCGCCTTTTCGCGGAGCATCGGTTTCATTGGCCGACGTCCCGTTATGGCGAATGGGCCTGTCATGGCCTGCCTATGAGCCTCAGCCGACTCGGACGAGTTGTGAACAACGTCTTGCAACGCCACATCTAGGCGCTGGTTATCGAATGTCGCAGCGAGGTAGTCGCGCCAGCGCTGCTCGTCCTTCTTCCAGCTCCGCTTGTACTTGTCGGCATTAGGGTTTTGGGCAAGCGCGCTGGAGCGCCGGAATACCTCGCCCAGAGTGATGCCTTTACGCGCAGCAGCCGTCTTGATTGGCCTGGGGATTCCAATGGGCTTCAAGCCTTCTGGGGGGGGCTGGGTGCGGCGCTCCCTGCTTGCTCGGTACGCAAAGAGCCACGAAAAAGCCCCTGACCGCGTGTGCAGCCAGGGGCTTTGGTGTGCAATGCGTTTCGCGCGGCTACCAGTTGGCGTCGGCGAAGGGATTGGAGCCCAGGCCGAAGTCGGCTTCGGGCTCGCCGCCCACGGCGGGTGCGCCGGCGGCATCGCCGCCAGCGGGTGCGCCGGCGTCGGCGCCAGCGGCAGCGCCACCGGCAACGCCGGCCACGACCACGCCCTGGGCCTTCACCTTGGCGACTTCTTCCATGAGCTGCTCAAGCTTCTTGATGTGCTCATCCATCTTGGTGTTGGACACCTGGAGCTTCACGTCGCCCTGGGCGGCCTGCTCTTCCAGGGGCTTCAGCTTGGCCTTGAGCGCCTTGACTTCGTCGCCCTTGGCAGCGGCGTCGGCGGTCAGCTTCTCCACCTGGGCGGAGAGGGCGGCGTTGGCGGCGCGCAGTTCGCCCATCTGGGTCATGATGGCCTGGGCCTGGGCGAGGGCGGCGTCGGGCAGGGGCTTAATGGCCACCTTTTCGCCCAAGGCGCTGATGTCGCCAGCGGCGGCCTTGGCGAGCTGGGGCTCCTGCTCGTAGATCCAGGCCTTGGACAGGGCGGCGGCGATGGGCGCGAACTCGGCGTCCACGTCGTTCTGGGTCAGGAAGGACAGCAGTTCGATGGTGCTTGCATCGGCGGCGGTGGCGCCCTTGATGCAAGACACGAACGTGTTCATGGGGAATATTTTTGCTTCAGCCATGGGATTCCTCCTTGATCGTCAGGAAAACCTGATGTTTCGTTGGTATCGCTTACCTGTCGCCGCTATTTCAGCTCGCCCATGGGCAGGCGGCCGATCTTGCGTGCGTAGGCCAGGGCCACAGTACGGTAGACCACGTGCCCGAGTTTGGACCAGGGCAGGTAAGCCAGCAACATGAACACGAAGATCAGGTGCAGGTAGTAGGTGGGGTAGGCGATCATCTTCTGCCCGATGAGGCGGAAGATTTCGCTGGCGATGCCGGTGACGGCGATGCCCCAGATGACGGCGATGAGGTACCAGTCGTACCAGTTCGACGTGCTTTTGGAGGCGTCCAGGGCGCTGCGGCGGCTGGTGAGCTTGGTGAGGCCGATGACCAGGGCGATGGCGCCCACGTTGGCCAGGATCTTCACCGGGCTCCACAGGGGCATGGGGGTGTGTCCGGCCCAGGCGATGAGCCCGGCCAGGCCGCCCTCAAGGCCCATGACGTGCTGCAGGAACCATGCGCCAAACCAGTGGCCGGTGGCCACGACGCCGGTGACGATCATCAACGCCACGAAGGCGTAGAATACGTACAGGTGGCCCTTGACGCGCTCCTTGTCCTTTTCCTCGACGCCACAATTGCTGAAGCGGCTATGCTGGGCCACCTCGTTCTTGAGGGTTTCGATGAGGCAGGACAGGAAGCTGGGCTCGGGTCCGCGGCCGACGATGAAGGTGCGCGGCAGGGACTCGAAGCTTTTCAGCATGCTGGAGATGCCGCCCGCGAAGGCGAAGACCATGAAGAGGAACACCGCCCCGAAGATGGGGTCGATGGTGTAGTCGCCGGGGAAGAGGCCGCCGTAGATGATGGCGCCCTCGGCCGCGACTTTGAGCTCATGGCCTTCCTGAACGAACAGGGGGAAGGCGGTGCCCAGCTTGCCCGCCATGACGGACCAGATGAACATGTAGATGATGGCCGGGATGAGGAACAGGATGGGGAAGTACTTGCTCGAGCTCATCCAGGTTCCGATGATGGCCGGCTTGGCCAGGCTGCGGTAGGCCATGTTGCGCAGGGCGGCCAGAAGGTCGCCCGGCTTGGCGCCGCGCGGGCACAGGTCGGAGCAGGTGCCACAATTGTGGCACAGCCAGATGTCGATGTCGTTCAGCAGGCGGTCCTTGAGTCCCCACTGAGCCCAGACCATCTCCTTGCGGGGATAGGGGGCGTCTGCCGGGGAGAGCGGGCACGCGACGGAGCACGTGGCGCACTGGTAGCATTTCTTGAGCGATTCTCCGCCCACCTGCTGCAGTTCCTGAACGAATTTCAGGTCCGGTTGAACCCTGACGGTGTTCGACATGGTTCCAAACCTCCTAGTAGCCCTTGAACGGGTTGGGCCCGAACTTGGTGATGACTTCGGTCATGAAGCGTTCGATGATCGCCGGCACCTTGTCGTACTCGTCGATGGACACTTCGTACTGTTCCACACGCTCGGCCTCGACCCCAAGGCGTCCCAGGGATTCGGCGATGTTGACCTTGCGGCGGCTGCACAGCTCGGAGCCCTTGACGAAGTGGCACTGGTAGTCCGGGCCGTACTTGCAGCCCAGCATGATCACGCCGTCCACGCCCTTGGAGATCGCATCGGCCACCCAGATGGCGTTGACGGAGCCGAGGCAACGCACGGGCACGAAGCGCACGAACGGGCTCCAGCTCTTGCCGCGGAAGGCCGCCATGTCCAGCGCCGGGTAGGCGTCGTTCTCGCAGCAGAGCACGATGACGCGCGGTCCGCCCGCCACCATGTCGTCCGGCACGTAGACTTCCTTGATCATGGAGCCGATCTGGTCGACATTGTAGTTGTCGAAGCTGATGACGC
>DIVX01000024.1 GCA_002422505.1 Desulfovibrio sp. UBA6121 | reverse complement strand
GTTCGTGGACCGCGAGCTGGTGCTGCTCAAGGTGAAGCGCAACGGCGAGAGCCTGTCGCAGTTGATGCAGATTCTGGAGGTTTTCCGCGCCGGGGTGGTGGGCATGGGCGAACAAAGCATCGCCGTGGAGCTCTCCGGCGATTCCGAGCGCGTGGAAGGGCTCATCCGCATGCTTTCGCCCTTCGGCATCCTATCCATGGCCCGCACCGGCAAGATCGCGCTCAAGCGCGGCGACGAGTAGCACGTGAACAGCCTGGACGGCATCATCCGGGCCGTGCAGGCGCAGGGCAGCACCCTGCGCGTGGCCATAGCCCCCTGCGCCGAGCGTTTTGTGCTGCGCGCCGCGCTGAACGCCGCCGAACTGGGCCTGGCCCGGCCTGTGTTCATCGGCCACCGGGAGCGCGCCTGCGCCGCCGCGCAAGACATCTGCCCCAATTTCGCAGACTATGAATTCATCGACTGCCCGGACGACCACGAGGCGGTGCACAGGGCCGTGGACCTCTACCGCGCGGGCGAGGTGCAGCTCATCATGAAGGGGCTGGTTTCCACCGCCACGCTGCTTAAGGCCGTGCTGGCCAAGGATGCCGGGCTGGTGGCCCCCGGCGGCATACTGAGCCTGGTGAGCGCCTTTGACGCCCCGAACCAGCAGGAGCAGTCCGGCGAGCCCCGGCTGATGCTGCTGACCGACGCCGGGGTGAACATTCGCCCCAACCTGCAGCGCAAGATGGATATTTTGAAGAACGCCCTGGGCGTGGCCCGCGCCCTCGGCATCGTACGGCCGCGCGTGGCCGTGCTGGCCGCCACGGAGAAGGTGAACTTCCCGGCCATGCCCGCCACCCTGGATGCGGACCTGCTTTCCAAAATGGCGGCCGACGGCACCTTCGGCGATGCGCTGGTGGCCGGGCCGCTGGCGCTCGATCTCGCCGTGTCCCCGGTCTCCGCGCGGCTCAAGGGCGTGGACAACCCCGTGGCCGGGCACGCGGACATCCTGCTGGCCCCGGACATCGAATCCGGCAACATTCTGCACAAGGCCATCGGCGTGCTGCTGAACGCGCCCATCGCCAGCGTGGTGGTGGGCAGCAAGGTGCCGGTGGTGGTGCCCTCACGCGGGGATTCCGAGCGCTCCAAGCTCGCCTCCATCGCCCTGGCCGTTTTCCTGGCCCAGCACGCGGCCAGCAATCTGCCCGGCCAGCACGCCAACTCGCATGTTGCCGCGCCAGCCCTCCCCCAAAACAATCCGCAAGGCGCAACCGAATGACCGTTGTGAACCCCCAGCGCGTGCTGTGCATCAACCCCGGCTCCACCTCCACCAAGCTGGCGGCGTTCGAGGGCGACGCCCTGCGCTTCAGCGAAGAAGTGGCCCACCCCAAGGAGGAGCTGGCCGCCTGCGGCGGCGTGCAGCAGCAATTGCCCCTGCGCCGCCGGGCCATAGAGCAGGCGCTGGAGCGCCACGAACTGCCCGCCGCACCCGGCATTTTCCACGCCGTGGCCGGGCGCGGCGGCCTGCTGCGCCCCCTGCCCGGGGGCGTGTACGCCGTGGACCAGACCATGCTGGACGAACTGGCGCAAAACGCCCATGGCGAGCATCCCTGCAACCTGGGCGCGCCCCTGGCCTTGCTCTTCGCCACGGCCTCCGGCTGCCCGGCCTATGTGGTGGACCCGCCCGTCACCGACGAATTGCGTGACATCGCGCGCGTCACCGGCCTGCCGCGCATCCGCCGACGCACGGTGTTCCACGCCCTTTCCCAGCGCATGGCCGCCCGCCTGGCGGCGCAGCAGCTGGGCCTGCGCTACGAGGACGGCAAATTCCTGGTGGCGCACCTGGGCGGCGGGGTAAGCGTGGGCGCGCACGACCGCGGCCGCGTGGTGGACGTGACCAACGGCGTGGACGGCGAAGGCCCCATGAGCGCGGAGCGCGCGGGCACCCTGCCCGCCCTGGTGCTGGTGGAGATGGTCCAGAAGGGCGCGGACCCGGCCCGGCTGCGCCGCGAGATTCTGACCTGCGGCGGGCTTTTCGCCCACACGGGCACCAACGATCTGCGCGAGATTGAGGCCCGCTGCCAGTCCGGGGAAACCCACTGCGGCGAGATCATCTCCGCCCTGGCTTACGGGGTGGCCAAGGCCGTGGGCGGGATGGCGGCCACGCTTTTCGAGGAGTCGCCCCAGGGGCCGGACGCCGTGGTGCTGACCGGCGGCATGGCCCGAAGCGCCTTGCTGGTGGAGGAGATTTCGCGCCGGGTGCGTTTTTTTGCGCCGGTGCTGGCCCTGCCCCAGGTGGACGAGTTGCTGGCCCTGGCCAGAGGCGCGCAACTGGCCCTGAATGGCAGCGTGGCCGTGCAGAGCTATGCGGCCCTGGCGAATGCCCAGGCGGGCGGCAAGGCCGCGTCATAGCCCCTGCGGGGCAAGTCCCCCCCAGGCCCAAAAGGCCCGACAGCTTGGGCCGACGTGGCGGCGTAATGACGTGACGGCGTGACGGGCGCAGCCCCTTGCTGGCGCGAGGCGTCCGCAAGGCTCCCAAGCAAGCGCCCAGGTCCGCCCGACTGCGCGCAGCGGCGAACACAAAATCCAGCGACGGCCGGCGGCGCACAGCGGCGATATTCCGCGTCTCCCAGGAGGCGGCAGCGCCAAGGGCATGCCGCCCGGCCCAAGCCCCGGCCTCAGCCCGGCAGCTCCGAGGTGCAGTTGGGGCAGCGCACGGCCTTGAGGCTGATGCTGGTGGCGCAGAACGGGCAGTCGCGCGTGGTGGGCGCGGCCTCGGGCTCGGCATTTTTCTGCATGTCGCGCAGGCGGTTGGTGGCGCGCACCACAAGAAAAATGGCCATGCCAACAATGAGGAAGTTGATGACCGTGTTGGCGAAAAGCCCGATGTTGAGCGTTACCGCCCCGGCCTTCTTGGCCTCCACCAGGGCCGCATAGGGGCCAGGGGTCACGCCTTCCTGCAGCACTACGTAAAGATTGGAAAAGTCCACGCGGCCCAGCAAAAGTCCAATGGGCGGCATGAGCACGTCATCCACCAGGGATTTGACGATGCCGCCGAAGGACGCGCCGATGACGATACCCACGGCCATGTCCACCACGTTGCCGCGCATGATGAAATCTCTGAAATCCTTAAGCATTCCTTCTCCTTCATTGCTGCTGTTTGTGCGCAGGACCAGTACTTGCGCCTTCTGCGTAGCATTGGAGCAACCCCGGAGTCCAGCCGGGGACCAGCCAGGCCAAGGTCTTTGCTTTTCCGCGCGAAGGTGGTAGTGGCCCGTAATAACTTTTCTAAAACCTGCAGGTGAACATGCGCGCAAAGCCGTACCCCCAAGCGGTGAGCCCCCGGCAGCAGTTCGCTAAGCGCCCCGGTGCCCAACCGGTGCCTGCTCTCGGCGTACGCGAACTCGCCGCCATACTCGACACCTTGAGCATCCCGGTCTTCGCCTCGGACAAGCTGAACCGCTTGGCCTACGTGAACCAGGCCGCCTGCCGCGTGCTGGGCAAGCCGGAGCAAACCCTTCTTGGCGCGCCAGAGGCCCTGTTCTTCCCCCCCTGTGAACAAGCCGGGCTACGACCCGGGCAGCAAGCCAATGCCTGCGAGCGCGTGCTGGTGTGGAACGAACGCGAGCACGTGGTTTGGGTGCTGCGCGAAACCCTGCCCAAAAACGTACGGACCACCGCCCACACCGCAGGGCATGCGCTGGACCTGACAGCCCTGCGCGACACCGAGCTGGCCTGCGCCCTGCATCAAAAACGCCTGGAAGCCCTTGTGGACTGCCTGCCGCTTTTGCTGCACGCCCACGATCAAAACGGGCGCATCGTGTTCTGGAACCGCGAGTGCGAGCGCGTGCTGGGCTACCCGGCGCAAGAGGTGCTGGGCCGCACGGACATCTTTGAACGCCTCTACCCGGACCCGGACTACCGCGAAAGCGTGAAGCGGGGGCACGATGGACTGCCAAACCACCTGGAACGCGAGACGGCCATGCGCACGCGCGACGGTGAAGAACGCATCATCGCCTGGCGGCAGGTGCAGCAGTCGCAGCCGGTTACGGGCTGGGCCTGCTGGGAGTCCGGCGTGGACGTGACCGAGCGCGCCACGGCGCAAAACGCCCTGCGCGAGGCCGAGCGCCGCGCCGACGCCCTGTTCCGCCAGTCGCCCTTCGGCGTGCACCTCTACCGCCTGGCCCCCGGCGGCGAACTGTTGCTGCTGGCCGCCAACCCTGCGGCCGACGCCATTTTGCGCCGCGACCACGCCCCCAGCCTGGGCAAGCCCATAGAGGCGACCTTTCCGCAATTGGCCGGGCCGGAACTGCGCCTGCGGCTGGCGCGCACCTGCTCCCAGGGCGGGCAGTTCAGCCTCGGCAGGCCGGGCGAACACGAGGGCCTGCTGGCCGGGTCCTTTGAGCTACACTGCTTCCAAACGGAGCCCGGCATTTGCGCCTGCATGTTCCTGGACCACACCGAGCAGCGCCGCCTGGAAAAGCGCCTGCACCACCAGGCCCTGCACGACCCGCTCACCGGCATCGCCAACCGTTCGCTGTGCATGGAGCGCATCGACACCGCCCTGCAGCGCATGCGCCGCAGAGCCGACTACCGGTACGCCGTCATCTTCCTCGACCTGGACCGCTTCAAGCTCATCAACGAAAGCCTTGGCCACACCGCAGGCGACGCCGTGCTGGTGGAAACCGCAACACGCCTGCGCGCCTGCGTGCGCGAGCTGGACACCGTGGCCCGCATGAGCGGCGACGAATTCGTGGTCATCATGGAGGAATTCGACTCGTACAAGCGGCCCATCCAGGCCATCCGCCGCATCCGGGAGTCGCTGCAAACCCCCATTCAGGTGAACGGCCAGCAGCTCACCATAACCGCCAGCCTGGGCTTGGCCCTTGGGCGCACCCCTTCGGAAAGCGCGGAGGAAGTACTGCGCAACGCCAATTTGGCCATGCACCACGCCAAGTCCCAGGGGCGCAACCGGGTCAAGAACTTCACCCCCTCGCTGCTGGCGCAAACCCTCAAGGTGGTGCGCCTGGAAAACGAGATGGACCGCGCCATAACCAGCGGGGAATTCTTCCTGGAATTCCAGCCCATCATCCAGCTCGGCGTAGGCCAGCAGCTTTTCGGCTTCGAGGCCCTGGCCCGCTGGCGGCACCCGGAGCGCGGGCTCATTATGCCCAACGAGTTCATCCCCATCGCCGAGGAATCGGGCAAGGTGGTGGAGCTGGGCTATTGGGCCCTGCGCGAGGGCTCGCGCATTTTGAACAAATGGCGCGCGCGTTACCCGCACCTGAAAAACGCCGTGCTCTCCGTGAACCTTTCGCCCCAGCAGGTGCCCAGGGCGGACTTCATGCCGCGCGTGCGCGAAATTTTGACCCAAACCGGCCTGCCCGCCAAAAACCTGAAACTGGAAGTGACGGAGACGGCCCTGATGCAGAGCGGCCCCATGGTGCTGAACAAGCTTACGGAATTGCGCGACATGGGCGTCACCTTTTCCGTGGACGACTTCGGCACCGGGTACTCCAGCCTGGCCTACCTGACGCGCCTGCCGCTGGACCATCTCAAGATCGACCTCTCCTTCGTGCGCATGCTGGAATCCGCCCCGGAGAATCTGGAGATCGTGCGGGCCATCATCCAACTGGCCACCAGCCTGGGCATGGACGTGGTGGCGGAAGGCGTGGAGACGCTGAGCCAGCAGGGCATTTTGAGCGGCCTGGGCTGCTCGTACTTCCAGGGCTACCTGTTCGCCCGGCCCCTTGCCGAGCGCAAGGCCGAGGAGTTCCTGCTGCGCTTCGACCAGACCAACGGCCCGGTGCCCTCCGCCCTTTCCCTGACTCAAGCCAACGCGGAGAACATGCCCTAGTGAACGCCCACTGCCCCCTGGGCCCATGCCCGGAAGCATGATCGACGGCCCCCTTGCAGCCGCCGCCACCGGCGCGGCCCTGGGCCTTTCCGCCGGGCTTTCCCCTGGGCCGCTTCTGGCTCTGGTCATCGTACAGAGCCTCAACTACTCCGTGCGCGAGGGGGCCAAGGTCGCGGCCTCGCCCCTGGTCACCGATCTGCCCATCGTGCTTGCCGCCCTGGCCCTTACCGCCGGACTGGCCGGGCGCCCCGTACTGCTGGGCCTGCTCACCCTCGGGGGCGCGGTCTACCTGGGGCACAGCGCCCTGGCCAGCCTGCGCTTTCGTCCCGGCGGCCAGGGCCCGGCCCCGGCCAGCCCGAAGTCGCTGCAAAAGGGGGTGCTGGCGAACCTGCTGAACCCAAGCCCCTATCTGTTCTGGGGCACGGTGGGCGCGCCGCTTTTGGCCCAGGCCTGGCTTGCGGGCGCGGGCACGGCGGCGGCATTCCTGGCGGGCTTCTTTGGCTGCCTGGTGGGCTCCAAGGTGCTGGTGGCATGGCTTACCGGGCGCTTCGGACCCTTGCTGGGCAGCCAGGCTTACGCACTGGTTATGCGCGGGCTGGGGCTAATGCTGCTGGGCTACGCCGGTTGGTTCGCGTACACGGCCTGGGGGCTGTTCACACAGTAACGCCGCGCAACGGCAGGTGGTGCTCGCCGCCGGGCATGCGCTCGCACTCGCGAAACACCCGTGCAGAGCAGCAGGCGCAACGCTCCGGGTCCAGGCGCGACACCATCTGCGCTATGGCCTGACCTTCGTTCTCAAAAATGTGCTGACCGCCCAGGCGCTTCAGGCACATGCCGCGCTCCAGCACCTCCAGCACCTCGCTCTTGAGGGAGCAGAAGAACATGTCCCGGCCAGAAAGCTTGAGGTTCAGGGCCTCGTTGAAGAGCATATGGCAGCCGCTGGCGTCGATGAAATTGATGCCGCTGCCCACAATGAGAATATGGCACTGCTCCGGCGAGGCCCGCATAATGCGGTGCAGTTCCTCGGAAATGTGCGTCACCGCGCCGAAGAAAATGCTGCCGTCCAGGCGCAGAATTTTGAGCTGCGGGCACTCCGGCACGCTCTTGCGCTCCACGTTCACCAGCGGCCTGCGCAAAATGTCCGGGTCCGGGGCCAGCACCACGAAGCCGGGGTGCGAGGTGCGCTTGAGGTACATAAGCAGCGACAGGATGACCCCGCAAAAAATTGCGAACTCCATCTGCACAAAGAGCGTGGCCAGAAAGGTGACGCCCAGCACCCCGGCCTCGCTTCTGTCCGTGCGCAAAATGTGGCGGATGCCGCTCCCATCCACCAGGTTCACGGCCACCAGCAGGATGACCCCGCTCATGGCGGCCAGGGGCAGATAGGCCGTAAGCGGAGCCACCAGCAGCACGATTGCCGCCAGCAAGAGCGCGGAAAACACCGCCGCCAGGGGCGTTTTTGCGCCGGACTCGAAATTAAGCCCCGTGCGCGTGAACGAACCGGACGAGGCATAGGCCGAAAAGAAGCTGCCCACCACGTTGGCAAGCCCCTGGCCGATGAACTCCTGGGAGTTGTCGATCATCTGCTGCGAACGCGCGGCCACGGCCCGGGCGATGCTCACGGCCTCGGCCAGGCCCAGCATGGCGATGGCCAGGGCGCCGGGCACAAGCTGGCGCAACTCGTCAAAGCCCGGCACCGGCAGAGAGAGCGGCGGCAGACCCTCGGGCAATGCGCCCATGAGCACAACGCCGTGGGCGGCGCCATCGATGAAGACATTGACCACGCTGGCCGCCAGCATGGCCAACAAGAGCGCGGGCAGCCTGGGGTTCACCCGGCGGATGACCAGCACGGTGAGCATGGTCAGCGCGCCAAGGCCGGTGACGTATGGGTTGAGTTGCGGCAAGTGCGACGCCAAGTGCCCCCAGGCGGCCACAAAGGAGCCCGCACGCGGCAGGGCCAGGCCGAAAAAGCCGCCCAGTTGGCTGGTGGCGATGAGAATGGCCGCACCGGCGGTGAAGCCCGTGACCACGGAATGTGAAACGAAGTTGACCATGGCCCCCAAACGCGCCAGGCCAAGGCCAAGCTGGAACAGCCCGGCCAGAAAGGTCAGGGTGAGCGCCAGACGGATGTATTCCGCGCTGCCGGGCTCCGCAAAGTGGCTGACGTTGGCCAGGATGACCAGCGAGATGGCCGTGGTAGGGCCAGAGACCAAGTGCAGGGAGGAGCCGAAGAGCGCGGCGATGACCACCGGCACCATGGCGGCGTACAGGCCGTATTGCGGCGGCAGCCCGGCAATGGCCGCAAAGGCCACGCCCTGCGGCAGCACAATGACCGCCCCGGTGAGCCCGGCCCAGAGATCGGCCTTGAGGGTGCGCCCGCCCACCCTGGGCCACCAGGACAGAAAGGGCAGAAAGCGCGAGGCGGCAGCGCCTATTTTCTGCGCCGCGCTCTTGGGCTGCGGCAATTCGCACTGATCCATGAAACCCTCGACGGATAATGGTTGGCATTCTCAGTAACAAGAACTTTAGCGCAAGGCCCGGCTGTGCGCCAGCGCAATTTTACTATGCAGGACAACTGGCGTTCGGGGTGCGGTCTGAAATTCCAGACAAGACTGTGCGCCGCAAAGCCCCGGCCTGCCGCGAATCGGCTTCAGATCCTGCCCGTTTTTTCGGACAATCTTTGCACTCTTCCAAAACATATTTGCCTGTCAAAACGTAACTGCATAAAATAAAATAACAAAAATCGACATGTTCCTTTTGGCACACAAGTTGCGAAGTCTGCCGAATTCATCTAGGTCCAGTAATACGCTACCAACAAGTCCAAACCTTCCATCTGAAAAGAGGGATACGAACATGGCGAAGAAAATGAAGACTATGGATGGCAACTCGGCCACAACGCACGTGGCCTATGCCATGAGTGAAGCCGCAGCCATCTACCCCATCACCCCTTCGTCCACCATGGGCGAGATTGCGGACGAAATGGCCGCCAAGGGCATGAAGAACATCTTCGGCCAGGTGGTGAACATCCGCCAGATGCAGTCTGAAGCGGGCGCGGCGGGCGCAGTGCACGGCTCCCTGGCCGCCGGTGCGCTCACCAGCACCTTCACGGCCTCGCAGGGCCTGCTGCTCATGATCCCCAACATGTTCAAGATCGCCGGCGAG
>DIVX01000051.1:245-9727 GCA_002422505.1 Desulfovibrio sp. UBA6121 | reverse complement strand
GCTGGCCGCGGCCGAGCACTTTCCCTTGGACTTGGCCAGCAGGCACTCGTCCAGCCCGGCCTTGTAAAGATAGGCCGAGTCGACCGGGAGGTCGTCGAAGAGCGCGGCCTCGCCGCACTTGCGCAGCAGGGTGGCGAAGTGGGCCTGGCAGGCCAGGTCCTCTCCCGCCAGAGCCTGGGAAAGGGCATCAAGGGCCAGGCGCAGCTCCCCGTACGAGAGGGAAAGCAGGTCGGCCATGCGGTTCTGGTCGGTGGTGAGGGGGCCGGGCAGGGTGGGCAGCAGGTGCAGCAGTTGGCGCGTCAGGCCGATCAGGCGCTCGCGCAGGGGGTCTTGCAGCCAGAAGCCGTCTTTGTCCTCGTGCTTCAGCAGTGTGCGCACGGCCTGTTCGTAAAGCGCGGCCTCCGGGCCGCCTGCTTCGCAGCGCGCCAGGAAGCGGTCCAGCAGCACTTCCAGGGCCTGCCCTTCGTCGAAAATGGTGTCGAAGTCCGGCCGCAGGCCGCGATCCAGCGCGAAAAGCCGCACCAGGAGCGAAAGCAGGCTGTCGATGGTGCGGATGCCCAGGTGCTGCGTGTGGCGCAGTATCTCCAGCAGCAGGCGTGCGGCCTTGTCCTTGCCCAGAGCTTGGCCGGGGCCGTCCGTGTGGCCCAGGGCGCGCTCCTTAAGGGCCTTCAGCACGCGCTCGCGCATTTCCGCAGCGGCCTTGTTGGTGAAGGTGATGGCCAGGATCTCCGGCCAGGAGTAGCGGCGTTGCGGACCTTGGGCGCTGGCGGCGCAGGCGTGGCCCGGGCGCGTGTCGCAGGCTGCCCAGTCGCTCACGGGGGCGTCGTCCTCCGCGCAGCCCGCCAGCAGGTCGAGGAAGCGCAGGGTGAGGGCGTAGGTCTTGCCGGAACCGGCGGAGGCCTTGACCTGCCGGAAGGGTGAGCCCATCAGGACGCGGCCTCCTGTTTGGCCTGGCCAGCCTGATCCGTTTGGCGCGATGCGCCGCGTGTGCCGCCCAGGATGGTGCACAGAACCGCCGCCAGAATCAGCGCGCTGCCCGCGTAGCCCATGGCGTCGAAACGTTCGTCCCACCACACGTAAGCCAGCCCGGCGGCCAGCACGGGCTCCAGGGTGGCCACAATGGCCGTGCGCGTGGCCGAAAGCCGCCGCAAACCCGCGTAATACACGCTATAGGCCCCGTAGGTGGTGGTTACGGCCAGCAGGGTGAGGAAAAGCCAAGCCTCGCCGGACTTGGGCGTAAAGGTGACAAAGGGCAAGAGCCCCAGGCAGCCCACGGGCAGGGCATAGAGAAACAGCGTTGGCGTGGCGTAGCGGCCCAAGTAGCGTTTGCCGAAGATGTAATAGGTGGCGTAGCTGAACCCGGACAAGAGCCCCAGCAGAATGCCCGGCAGGTTCACCGCGCCCAGGCCCTGGCCGGAAACAATGGCCGGGCCGAGGCTGACGCAGGCCACGCCGATGAGGGTCATGCTGAGGGCGATGAGCTTGTGGGCGTGCATTTCCTCCCCCAGGGTAAGCCAGGCCAGCACCGCCACCCAGGCCGGGGCGGTGTACAAAAGCACCGAGGCCAGCGCCGCCCCCACCATGCTGATGGACAGGATGTACGCGCCGAAAAGCGTGGACACGCCAATGATGCCGAAGGAGGCCACGGCCGGGGCGTCTTTGCGTTGCAGGCGCCAGGCTCCGGTGGCCAGGGCGTGCACGGCGAAAAAGGTCCAGCCGATGGCCGAACGCCAGAAGGCCGCCTCCAATGGGGCCACGCCAAGGGCGATGACCTGTTTGGAGAGCGGCCCGATGAGCGCCCAGAGGGCGGCGGCGCAAAGAACGTAGAGGTATCCGCTTGAACGCATGGGGCCTACAGCTGCACCCAGGTGCCGGTCTTTTTCTCCAGGGCCTTCTCGTAAATAAGATGCCCGGTCATGACGTCGTCAAGGGCGATGCCCATGAGCACGGCGGCGCGGCGGCCTGTGCGCAGGCCAGCCTTTTTGCCCGCGCAAATCTCGCCCATGTCCGAGTGCAGCCCGGCCTTGGCGGGGTAGCCGGTCTGGAAGTAGGTGCCGTGGTCCTGGGTCCACAGGTACTGGGTTTCGCTGTCGGTGGTGAAGCAGGCCGCGCCGCTCATGGTCTCGGCGTCGAAGGCGGAGTCATAGTCCACGGCGATGGCCAGGACTTCCGGCTTGAGCCACTCGGCCTTCACGAAACGCTCCGGCTTTTCCACAATGGGCGTGCAGGTGATGACCACATCCGCGTTGGCCACGGCCTCTCTGGGGGTGTCGCAGTCCAGAAAGCGCGCGCCAGGGGCCAGGGGCTGCATGTTGGTCTGGAAGCGGGCGGCCTGCGCGGCCACGGGGTCGAACATGCGCACTTCCTCAATGTTCGGAAACACCTCAAGCATGGCCCGCAGGTTCATGTGCCCCTGCACGCCCAGGCCGATGATGCAGACGGACTTCGTTTCCGGGTTGCCGAAGTGCCGGGCGTACACGCCGGAGGCTGCGCCTGTGCGCCAGGCCGTTATCCAGCCTGCGTCCATCACCGAGCGCACAAGGCCCGTCTCCGGGTCGATGAGCGTCCAGATGCCGGAAATGTACGGCAGGCCTTTCTTCTGGTTGGGAGGGTAGCCAGACACCACCTTGACCCCGGCCAGGTCCAGCGTGCCGGATACGTAGCAGGGCATGGAGTGGTTGAAGCAGTCCGTGCGGGTATGGATGCCGATCTTGGCCGGCATTTCCACCTCGCCCCGGCCCATGGCCGCGAAGCCTTCCTCAACAACGTCCATTATTTCGCGCATGGTAAGACCCAGGGAATCGATGTCCGCGCGGGACAGCCAAAGCACGTCGAAGGTCATGGAGGACTCCTGTTGTGGAAGGGTATCGGGACCCTTTCTTCGTAAGCTGTTTCGCCCGGCTCGTCAAAAGCGGATGCCCGCCTTGAGGTTGCGCAGGGCGTCGCCTGCGCGTAGGGTCAGACCATGACATGGCAGACGGACGCGGGACAGCCGCGTGAATTTTTGGTGGAGGCGGCTCTTGAGGGAGCCAGGTTGGACCGCGCCCTTGAGGCCCTGCTGCCCGATTCCGGCCTGCGCCTGCGCAGGCGGCTCATCGAGGCGGGCAGGGTGCTGGTGGAGGGCCGACCAGCCCCGGCAGGGCTCAAATTGCGCGCCGCGCAGCGGGTAACGCTGCTGCCGGAGGGCCCTGCAGCACTGGCCGAGGGCCATCAGCAGCCGGACCGGCAGCGCACGGCCGCCAGCCAGGAGCCCGCCGAGGTGCGCATCATCGTGCGCACCAGGGACTACGCCGCCCTGGACAAGCCTGCCGGGCTGCACAGCGCCGCCTTGGCCGGGGGCGGCGGGCAGAGCCTGGAGGCGCTGCTGCCGAGGCTCTTCCCGGAACTGACTCCGCGCCTGCTCAATCGTTTGGATTTCTTGACCTCTGGCCTTGTGCTGGCCTCCATGAACGGGCGCGCGGCCAAGGTTTTTGCGGCGCTTAAGCCCAAGGATGTGGTGAAGGAGTACATGGCCGTGGTTGAGGGGCGGCTGGACGAGCCCCTGCAGCTCAAGCGCAAGCTCGACACCGACGACCGCAAGCGCACGCGCGTGCTGGGCAAGATGGAGAACGACGCGCGCGGCTGGACTCTGGTGTGGCCGGAATCGGCCCTGGCCGGAGGCCGGACCCTGGTGCGCGTGCGCATCCAGGCCGGGGCGCGGCACCAGATACGCGCCCACCTTGCGGCGGCCAACCTGCCCATAGTGGGCGACCCGCTGTACGGCGACCCGCTCCCGGAGGGTGGCGAGCCCGGCGACGGGCGCTTGTTTCTGCACCACCGCAGGCTGGAATTTCTGGACTTCAAGGCCTTTTGCCAGCCGCCCTGGCTGAAGGAGCTGGAGCGCATCGGCCCAGACCGGACTGGCCCAGACCGGACTGGCCCAGACCGGCCCGGCGCTGAGCGCAAGGATTCTGGCGGCATGGCCACAGCGCGGCCCAAGCGCGGCAGCGCTGAAGAAGACATCATCGAAGATGATTGAAGGAGGAGACATGAAACGGAGCTTCATCGCCTTTGCGGCCTGCGCGTTGCTCGCCTGCTCCAGCCTGCCCGCCCACGCGGATATGTCCAAGGGGCAAACCCTGTACGTGCCCTGCTATTCGCACATCTACCATGGGGTCAAAACGCGGCCCTTTGACCTCACCATCACCCTGACCGTGCGCAATACCGACACGCGGCGCGCCATGCGGCTCACCAGCGTGGATTACTACGGCTCGGACGGCAAGCTGCTCAAGCGCTTTGTGGCGGGCGAAACTGCCATGGGCCCGTTGACCACGCGGGAGTTTGTCGTGGATCAGAATGATTCCGCAGGCGGAGCCGGGGCGTCTTTTGTTGTGCGCTGGCGGGCCGATGCCGCCATGAACGAGCCTGTGGTGGAGTCGGTGATGATCGGCACCGCCAACAGCCAGGGCATTTCCTTCAGCAGTCGCGGGGTGACGATTCAGGAGTAGGCGGGACACAGCCGCACAAGGCGCGCCCCCGCTCGTGCCCTCTGGCGATTTTGAGTTGTGGGAGGCGTGGAAAGCGCCAAGGCGTTCTGTGGTTTTTCGGCGCTGGGACTGCCTTTGGCCGGTGCAATGCCCGGCGCTGGCGCAAGAGCGGGCGCGGGAAGGCCCGGTTGGCGCTGCCGCGTGAACGTGCCGCGCGGGAGCGGCTGTCTGGACGGCTTTGCCGTTCCGCCCGCATGATTATCGTGCGGCCTTGCCGGGGCGCAGGGGCGGGAAGCTGCTCCCGGCCTATTCGCCCAGCAGGGCCTTGGCGAAGTCTTCGCCCACAAAGGGCCGCAAATCTTCCATCTTTTCGCCCAGGCCCACAAAGCTGATGGGCAGCTTGTGGGTGATGGCCACACCGACCATGACGCCGCCCTTGGCCGTTCCGTCCAGCTTGGTCAGCACGATCTCGTCCACGCCGATGGCCTCGTGGAACAGCTTGGTTTGTGACAGGGCATTTTGCCCCGTGGTGGCGTCGATGACCAGCACGCTCTTGTGCGGCGCGCCGGGGTGCTTCTTTTCCAGCACGCGCTTGATCTTGCGCAGCTCCTCCATGAGGTTCACCTTGGTGTGCAGGCGGCCCGCCGTGTCCAGCAGCACAAGGTCGTAGCCCTCCTTCATGGCCAGGTCCACGGCCTCGAAGGCCACGGCGGCGGGGTCGGAGCCTTCCGCCTTGGAGAAGATGCCAGCGCCCACGCGCGCGGCCCAAATTTCCAGCTGACCAATGGCGGCGGCGCGGAAGGTATCGCCCGCGGCGATGAGCACCTTGCGGCCCTNNCGATGGTGGTGGTCTTGCCCACGCCGTTCACGCCAATCATCATGACGACTTCCGGCGGTGCGGCCACCTTGGGCTTCTTGGGCAGAGGGAACAGCTCGTCCAGTTCGCGGGAAAGCACCTCGCGGAAGCGCGCGGCTTCGGTGACGCCCATGCTGCGGGCGCGGGTGCGCAGGTTGCCAATGAGCTTGCGCGTGGCGTCGGAGCCCATGTCGGCCATGATGAACAGCTCTTCGAGCTCCTCCCAGAAGGTGTCGTCCAGCTCGCCCTTGCGGCCGAACAGTGCGCCCAGCCCGGCGGAAAGGCGCTCGCGCGTCTTGCTCAGGCCCTTGGTGAGCTTCTGGAACACGTTGCTGCGCTCCTCCTCCTCCTGCTCCAGGTCAAGGGACAAAATCAGGCGGTAGCGCAGCTCGGAACGGAACTCTTCGACCTTGTTCAGGTTCATGGCCTGGCACCAGGCCTGGAATTCGGCGGTGAAGGCCTCGGCCTCGGCTTGCGGTGCGCCAAGGGTGGCGAAAAGAAAGCGCAAGCGCTCCCACAGGGCGTCGTCCGCGCCGTCCAGTCCCTTGAGCAGCAGGCCCAGCCATTCGGAAATGCGCGCGCGTGAGCCGCGCAGCGAGGCCCGAAGCTCCTCCTTCCATTCTTCGGTCAGCACGGGCGCGGCCGGTGTTTGGCTGGCGGCGGCAGGCGCGGGCTGGTCTGGCGCTGGTTGGTCTGGCGCGGGTTGGTCTGCTGCAACAGGAGGTGTCGCCGCTGCGGCAAGCGCGGCCTCATTGGCTGGTACGGGCGTCTGCTGCGTTGTGTCGTCTCCGCCCCAGAGCTTTTTCACCTTGCTGAAGAATCCCATGCGCGCTCCCTCGTGATAATATTCCGTGTGCGCCGCTTCTACCTCAGGTGCGGGGGCGACGCAACTCTGTTGAAATTCGCGGGCGGAGGCCCTAGAACAAGTCTGGCTCAAGGAGGGCTTCATGCAGCGTACGCGTATACTCGACATTTTGGCCAAAGAGGCGGGCGGCCCGGTACTGCTCAAAGGCTGGGTGCGCACCCGGCGCGATGCCAAGGGCTTCTCGTTCTTGGAGATCAATGACGGCTCCTGCCTGGCCAACGTGCAGGTGGTGGCCGACCATACCCCGGAACTGCTGCCCGCCCTGGAGGGCGTGAGCACCGGCGCGGCCGTGGCCGTAAACGGTGAACTGGTGGCCTCCCCGGCTTCCGGCCAGCGCTGGGAAGTGCGCGCCGCCAGCATCATCCTGTACGGCGGGGCCGACCCGGAGAGCTTTCAGCTCCAGAAGAAGCGCCACTCCGACGAGTTTCTGCGCGGCATTGCCCACCTGCGTCCGCGCACCAACAAGTACGGGGCCATGCTGCGCGTACGCTCGGAAATGGCCCTGGCCGTGCATGACTTCTTCCGCGCGCGCGGGTTTTTCCACGTGCATGCGCCCATCCTCACCGGTTCCGACTGCGAGGGCGCGGGTGAGATGTTCCGCGTGAGCAACCTGGAGCCCGAAAAGGCGGCTGCTTTGGCCCCCAAGGAGCGCGAGGCGGCGGAGTTCTTCGGACGTCCGGCCGGGCTCACCGTATCCGGCCAGCTTGAGGCCGAACTCATGGCCTTGGCCCTGGGCAACGTATATACCTTCGGGCCCACCTTTCGGGCCGAAAATTCAAATACGCCCAAGCACGCGGCGGAGTTCTGGATGGTGGAGCCGGAGGTGGCCTTTGCCGATCTTGCCGACGACATGGCCCTGGCCGAGGACCTTGTGTGCCACCTGGTGCGCCATGCCCTGACCCGGTGCGAGGCCGATCTGGCGCTCTTTGGCGCCTTTGTGGACAAGACGCTTCTGCCCACCCTGGAGAACATGCTGGCCGCGCCCTTTGCCCGGCTGACCCACGCCGAGGCCGTGGCCGTGCTCCTGGCCTCGGGCCGGAACTTCGAGTTTCCGGTGCACGAGAAATCGGACCTGCAGACCGAGCACGAGCGTTATTTGTGCGAGGAACACTTCAAACGTCCGGTTATTGTGTACAATTATCCCAAGGAAATCAAAGCGTTCTACATGCGCTTGAACAACGACGGGAAGACCGTGGCGGCCATGGACCTGCTGGTGCCGCGCATTGGCGAGCTGTGCGGTGGCAGCCAGCGCGAGGAACGCCTGGACGTGCTTTCCCGGCGCATGGCCGAGGCCGGGCTGCCGCCGGAGCCCTATTGGTGGTACCTGGACACCCGGCGCTACGGCAGCGCGCCGCACGCGGGCTTCGGCATGGGTTTCGAGCGGCTGCTCATGCTGGTGACGGGCATCGCCAACATCCGCGACGTGATTCCCTACCCGCGCACGCCGGGCCACCTGGAGTTCTAAGCGCGGGGCGCTCCGGCAAGCATCGTGGTCAGGGCGCCCCGTGCCAGTTTCAGCGGGATGTGGAGGTCGGTGATGCGCTGCGCCGGAGGGGTGCTGGCCGGGGCATTGCGGTAGACCTCGAATCAGGGCGTGTCGCGGAATATCGTTCGCAGGTGGGCGCCATGCTGGCTGCTCCGCCTGTGGCTCATGATGACTTCGTCAAGCAACCAACTGAATATACTATCAAAATATGAAACACGGTAGTGCGCCTGCGCTGCCAGGGTCTTCAGGTCAGCGGAGCGTCCAGGTTCTGCTGCGTGTGGTTCAGCACCTGGAGCTTGCGCGCGGCATAGGTGTTCTTCGTGTCCAGCTCCATCGTGCGTCATCTGTGCAGGGGGGAAGCAGAAGAGTGCGGCGCTGCGCTTGGCCTACACTCTCAATTATCAAGGGCGCTGCATGGCCAGTGCGCGCCGGGGCGGCGGCAAGAGCTCAATGGCGCAGCGCAGGGCAACGCGGGGCATGCGGCCGCGCCGCGCAAGCACAAAAGCGAACACCTCGTCGGCCCGGACCTTGGAGGCCTCGCGCAGCAGCCAGCCATAGCCTTTGCGCACCAGGTCGTCCTCGTCTTCCAGCAGGGCATCGGCCATGCGGAACACCTGCTGCGGCAGCAGCCCGCGCCGGGCCGCCGGAACCAGGCTCACCGCAGCGCCCCTGCGCAGCCAACGGTTCGTGCTCTCGACCCAGGGCCAGAGGCGCTCCGCAAGTTCGGGCCGGCGCAGCAAAAGCCCGCCCAGGCAGGCGGTGCAGAGCACGTCGCAGTGCGCCCAATTGCCCACGCGCTCGCGCAGCCAGGTTTCGAAGCGGGCAAAGACCTCTGGACCGAGGCGGGGCAGGGCGCGTGCGCACCATTTGCTGGCGACCACGGGGTCCTCAAAGACGCCGGAGCGCCAAAGAGCCTCGCATAGGGCCAGCAGCTGCGCTGGGGGCAGGCGCTTAAGCTCGCGCCAGCGGCGCGCCACAAGGGCGTTCAGCTCGTGCGCGCGCACGCCGAGCGGGTCGATGGGCTCCTTGAAGAAGCCGCGCTGGCCTATGGCGTGGGCGGGATCCGCGCAGGCGAGCATGTCCTGGCGCAGGTCGTTCAGGTAGGTGGTGAGGTCATGCATGGGCGCATCATATATAAGAGATCCCGGCGCGTCATCCTGGTGGGTGCGCCTGGGCGGCGCGGAATGGCGTGCTGGCGTAGGAGATTACGTGCTGTGTAACGAGCTGATATTACACACTGTGCCGAGAAACATCTGTGATTCATCCAAAAACCAGTTGACTCCCGCTCTGGGTTCGCCTAGAAACGCCCCTCGCTGCACGAGTTGGCCGGAAGGCGATTGCACGGGCGGCGGATGTTTTTTGAAAAGAGATGAAGAAAAGGGTTGACGAAGGGATGCGGTTCACATAGAAACGCCCCTCGCCGCAAGTGAACGGGCCGAGCGCCCAAAACGAGCGACGCGATCTTTTCAGGATGAATGAAGAAAGTGGTTGACAGAGGGACGCGGTTCACATAGAAACGCCCCTCGCCGCAAGNNACATAGAAACGCCCCTCGCCGCAAGAGAAGGCCGCATGGCTGAAACGACCGGCAAGATCTTTTCCAGATGAAGATGCAGAAAGTTGTTGACGGGGCGCCCTGACTTCGGTTAGAAGCACACCTCGCCGCAACGACCCGGGTGAAACGGCCCGGTCGCGAAAGCGAAATGTTCTTTCAAAATAAGTGAGAAATTGGTTGACAGGGGCGAGAGGCTGTGAGAGTTTCCTCTTCCGCTCTGCGAGAGCAACCAAGGTCTTTGACAATTAAATAGCGA
>DIVX01000051.1:0-127 GCA_002422505.1 Desulfovibrio sp. UBA6121 | reverse complement strand
AGCGGGAAACTGCTGCTAATACCGGATAATCTTCATGTTTAACTTCATGGGGTAAAGGTGGCCTCTGCTTGCAAGCTACCACACCGAGATGAGCCCGCGTCTCATTAGCTAGTTGGTAGGGTAATGG
>DIVX01000069.1 GCA_002422505.1 Desulfovibrio sp. UBA6121 | reverse complement strand
GGGGCCACGTAGCCGTCGTAGGTGAAGTCGGCATAGGCCAGGTCGTTGATGACGTACATGCCGTTTTCTTTGGCGAAGTCCACTATCTTCTGGAAGTAGGGCACATCGGCGCAGATGGTGGTGGGGTTGTGGGGGTAGTTCACCACCAGAAGCTTGGGCTTGGGCCAGGTCTGCTTGACGGCGATTTGCAGGTCCTCCAGAAAGTCGCGCCCCTTGCCCATGGGAATGCGGCGCACGTCCGCCCCGGCGATGATGGCCGCATAGGGATGGATGGGGTAGGAGGGGTCTGGCGCGAAGACCACGTCGCCCGGGGAGAGCATGACCAGGGCCAGGTGCGCCAGGCCTTCCTTGGCGCCCATGGTCACAACCACTTCCTGGTCGTGGTCCAGCTCCACGCCGAAGCGGCGCAGATACCAGTTGGCTATGGCGAGCCTGAGGCCCTTGATGCCTTTGGATGCGCTGTAGCGGTGGTTGGTGGACTTCTGCGATGCCTCCATGAGCTTTTCCACAATGTGCTGCGGGGTGGGCAGGTCGGGGTTGCCCATGCCGAGGTCGACGATGTCTGCGCCCTGGTGGCGCATCTTCATCTTGAGTTCGTTGACCTGGGCGAACACATACGGCGGCAGTCTGTGGACTCTGGGAAATTGCTCCATGGCGCGCTCCTTGCTCCCCCGGCGCAGGCCGGCGGTGATTATTCTGTAGTGCGGGACCATATATGCGTTGGGAGGGGTCTGTCAAAAGCAATGATGCCGCAAGGGGCAGCTTGTGTTGCCAGCCTTGGGCGGGTGGTGCTAGATTCCGGGGAAAATTGGGGGAATGCGCATGACGAAACAGGACTATGCCCGGATGCTTGAGGTTGCGCTTGACGAAGCCCGCAAGGGCCAGGCCGAAGGCGGTGTGCCCATCGGCGCGGCCTTGTTCGACGCCACCGGCGCGTTGCTTGGGTGCGGCCATAACCGCCGCGTGCAGGACGACGACCCGGCCATCCATGCCGAAACAGCGGCTTTTCGCGCCGCAGGCAGGCGCGCCAGCTACCGCGACACCATCATGGTGACCACCCTGGCCCCGTGCTGGTACTGCTCCGGCCTGGTGCGCCAGTTCGGCATCGGCACCGTTGTGGTGGGCGAAAGCGAAACCTTCAAGGGCGGGCTTACGTGGCTCAGGCGAAACGGCGTGAAGGTGGTCGACCTCAAGAGCGCCGCTTGCCGCGAGCTTTTGGGGGCCTTCATCAAGGCCCGGCCCGAGGTTTGGAACGAGGACATCGGCGTGGAATAACGTTCGCACGCAGAGCTTCTTCAGGATAATTTGCTGGTTGCACCCGGCAGTGCGGTCAAGCCTTGTCCGTCGGGGCGTTCTCGGGTAGCATCCTCAAATTCCCCCCTCCAGCGCGATTTCATGGAGGTTTCGTTTGCCACGGTCGTATCTTGCGCCGCTGCGTGCGGTTCTGCTTCTCCTTGCACTTCTGGGCGGCGCGCCTGCGCCGCTGCTGGCGGGGCAGGCTTCGGTGTTGTTGACGGCCGAGGAGCGCGCCTGGCTGGACGCGAACCAGGGGGGCATCACGCTCGTCTACGACGTTGCCTTTCCTCCCATTGAGTTCCAGGACGAAGAGGGGCGCTACGCAGGCATTGGCGCAGACATCGTCGCCAAAATCGAAGCCCTGCTCGGCGTCAGCTTCGTCAAGGTTCCCACCAACGACTGGAATGGTTTTCTCAAAGATTTGGAGAGCGGAAAGGCTTTTCTCAACGCGGGCATGGCCAGCACCCCGGAACGGGAGCTCTTCGCCTCCTGCACCGCGCCGTACATTAAGCTGCCTCTGGCCATCCTCGCCACCACCAAGAATTTCGCCGGCCAGCCGGTGGACTGGAAAGGACTCAGCGGACGCCGCGTGGCCGTTGTTTCCGGCTACATGACGGAGAGCTACGTGCGGCGCAACAGCGCCGGGCGTTTCACCGTGGTGCCGGTGGGCAGCGTGCAGGAGGGCTTGCGCGCCGTGTCCTTCGGCGTGGTGGACGCCTTTGTGGAGAATCTCGCCAGCGCGTCCTATTACCTGGACCGTGATGCCCTGACCAACCTGCGCGTGGCCGGAAGCGTGGAAGCCGTGTTTCCCATGAGCATTTGCGTCAGCCGCAAGTACCCGCTGCTGTTAAGCGCGGTGCAAAAGGCGCTCGGCGCCATCGCGCCGGAAGACTTTGAAGGCATGCGCAAGCACTGGATCCACCACGGAGGCCGAGGACTGCTGAGCCAGGAGAACCAGCGCCTGTTGCGCCTGGCCGGAATTTTCGTAGCGCTGCTGTTTGTGGGGTTGGCTGGCATCAGCTGTATTCTTAAGCGCCGCTTGAACGAAAAAGTCCGCAGCCTGGGGGATGCCCAACAGGAATTGCAGAAGCAGACCGAGCGGCTGGAGCTGGCCCTGGACGCCACCAGCGCCGCAGTGTGGGAATATTATCCCCTCACCGGCGTACACCTGTGCTCCCCGCAGTGGTTCGCCATGCTCGGCCGGGAGCCGGGTGGAGGCGAGAGCACCCTTGATACCTGGAAAGAGCTGCTGCACCCGGACGACATTTCTGGCGCGGCGCAGGCCCTGGCAGACTACTGCGCCTCCAACGGGCGCGGACTGTACGAAGCGGAGTTCCGCATGCGCCGTGCGGACGGAGCCTGGTGCTGGGTGCTGGGCAAGGGCCGCGCCGTGGCCTGGGACGTACACGGCAGGCCCGAGCGCATCGTCGGCCTGAACACGGACATTCAGAAGCTCAAGAACGTACAAGAGGAACTGCGCCGTAGCGAGGCGCTGGTGAAGGCCGCCTTTGACCAGACCTATCAGCTGTGCGCCCTGCTCGACGCACAGGGTCGCGTGGTCAGCGTCAACAAGAGCGCCCTGGCCTTTTGCGGCAAACCCCAGCAGGAAATCGTCGGACAGCCATTCTGGGAGTGCCCCTTCTGGCCAGACGCTTTCGCGGCGGAGGCCATGCTGCGCCAGGCCATGGTCACGGTCCTGGCCGGAGAGGTGTTTCATCGTGAAGTGGTGAACCTTAATGCGCACGGCATCCACGCCCTGTTGGATTTTACCCTTTCGCCGCTTATCGAGTCCGACGGGTCCGTGAAGATCCTCATCGCCGAGGGGCGCGACATCTCCGAGATCCGCCGGGCCGAGGCCGCCCTCAAAGCTAGCGAGGAGAAGTACCGGGCCATTTTCAACAACGCGCCCATCGGCATTTTCCGCAGCACCTTTGGCGGCAGCCCGTTGGAGGTCAACACCGCCCTGGCGCGTATGCACGGGCATGAAAGCGCTGCCGAGCTGCTTGTGGGCGTGCGTCATCTTGGCTTCGAGGGCTACGGCAGCGCCACGGACCGCGAGGTGCTGTTGCGGAAGCTGTCCCAGTCGCCGCGCGGCGTGAGTATGGAAGTATCGCTGCGCCGCCGCAACGGCGAGACCTTTCCCGCCATCATCAATGCCTCGCTGCAGCACGACGCGGCGGGCAACCCCTGTTACATTGATGGCGCTGTGGAGGACATCACCGAGCGCAAACGCTCTGAGGCGGCGCTGCACGAAAAGACCGCCTTGCTGGAGGCGCAGGTGAACGCCACACTGGATGGTATTCTCGTGGTGAATGACGCCCGCAAGCGGCTGCTCATCAACCGCCGTATGCTGGAATTGTTCAATCTGAGCCCGCAAATGCTTGATACCGAAGACGATAGCGAACTGCTCAAGCATGTGGTGGGACTGACTGCAGACCCGGCCTGTTTTTTGGCCAAGGTGGAGGAGCTTTACGGGAATCCCTTAGCCGTTAGCCGCGACGAGATAGCCTTCAAGAGCGGCATGCTGCTGGACCGCTATTCCGCCCCGGTGCTGGGCAAGGACGGCAAGTGCTATGGCCGCATCTGGACCTTCCGCGACATAACCGACCGCAAGCAGTTGGAGCTGCGCTTGGCCAACCAGTTGGCGTTCCAGGAGGCCCTGCTCAACACGCTGCCCTATGCCATTTTCTACAAGGGACCGGACTCTCGTTTCTTGGGCTTCAACAAAGCCTATGAAGAATGCTTCGGCGTCCAGCGCGAGGAGCTCATCGGCAAGCGCGTTCTGGACCTGGAGTTTTTGCCGCTGGATGACCGCCTGGCCTATCAGGCCGAGGACGAGGACATCATCGGCAAGGTGGGGCGCGCGCAGCGGGAGGGGCCCATCACCTTTGCCGACGGGGCCGTGCATCAGATGTTGTACTCCGTCACCGGCTTCCGGCAACTGGACGGCTCTCCCGGCGGGCTCATCGGCGTGATTGTGGACATAAGCGAGCGCAAGCAGGATGAGGAGCGCCTGCGCCAGAGCGAGGAGAAGTTTTCCCGCATCTTTGAAATGGCCCCGGAGTGCATCTTTTTTGTGCGCCTCAAGGACCTCGCGGTCATCGACACCAACGCCGCCTTTGAATCCATAACCGGGCACCTGCGCGACGAGGCCATTGGCCGCAGCCTGGATGAGGTGGGCTTTTGGAACGAGCCTGCGGACCGGGCGGAATTTTTGCAAATGCTGCAAAACGAGGGGCGCATTCTGAACTACGAATTCCTGCTGCGCCGTAAGGATGGCGTGCTGCGTCGCGTGGTCAACTCGTCGCAGCTTGTGCGCATTGCCGGGGAAGCCTGTTTCATCAGCATCATCCACGACATTACCGACGAACGCCGCATGCAGGAGCTGCTCATCCAGTCCGAGAAGATGATGTCTGTGGGCAGCCTGGCGGCGGGCATTGCCCACGAGATAAACAACCCCCTGGGCATTGTGCACCAGGCGGTGCAGAACGTCATCCAACGCACCAGCCCAGGCCAGAAAAAGAACCTGGAGACCGCAGCAAGCATCGGCCTGGATATGGACCTGCTGCAGCAATACCTGCGCCTGCGCAAGCTCGACGTGTTCCTGGAGGACATCCAGGCAGCGGCCCTGCGCGCCTCGGGCATCATCCGCAATATGCTCAATTTCAGCCGCCGCAGCGAATCCACGCGCGGGGTTTGCGATCTGCACCGCATCATCGAGCAGTCCGTGTTCCTGGCGTCGTCTGATTACGATTTGAAGAAGGCCTATGACTTCAAACGAATTGAGATCGTCTTGGACCTGGCGACGGAACATCCCCGATGCGCCTGCACGGAAACCGAGCTGGAGCAGGTGCTTTTGAACCTGCTGCGCAACGCCGCCCAGGCCATGGCCATGGCCCACCCGCCAACGCCAAATCCCAAGATACAAATTCGCCTGCGCGCCCTGGAGGCCGGGGTGTGCATAGAAGTTGCCGATAATGGGCCGGGCATGGACGTAGAGGTACAGCGCAAGGTTTTTGAGCCTTTCTTCACTACCAAACCGCCAGGAGTGGGCACGGGCCTCGGCCTATCCGTGTCCTATTTCATTATCACCAAGGGGCACGGGGGCCGGATGTGGCTTACCTCAACCCCCGGAACCGGCACGACCTTTTTCATCGAACTGCCGGCCGAGCCGCAGGAGGCGACCAATGTCTGATGCCCGGAATGCTGTGCTCGTCATCGACGACGAGGAACGGGTGCGTGAGCTGTTGCTGGAATTCTTGAGCGAGTTCGACGAGTTCGAGCTCACAGGCGCGGGCTCCGGCGAGGAGGCTCTGGAGAGTCTGCAGCAGCGGCCCGCCGATCTGTGCGTGGTGGACATGCGCCTGCCGGGCATGGATGGAACGCATTTCATTCTGGAAGCCTGGGCGGCTGGCCTGTGCCGTCGCTTCATCGTGCATACCGGCTCCGTGGACTTTGTGCTGCCGCGACCCTTGCTGGACCTGGGCATGGCGCAGGCCGACGTGTTCTACAAGCCTGTGAACGCGGAGGACATGGTGCAGCGCATGCGCCTGCTGCTAAGCGCCCCGTGAGGCGTGGCGGGTGCTTCTGACAGCTTTTCCCGGAACAAGAAAGGGCCGCCAACGTTCTGCTGGCGGCCCCTTTTACTCTAGTGCGCTGCTTCCGGGAGACTATTTCTTCATACGCTTCTTGACGTCTTTTACCAGTCGGCCGAAGGCCTTGTCTTTTTTGCGCTTGTCCAGGCTCGACAGCTCGTGGAACTCCGACTCTTTCTTGAGCTTGAGATACCTGGCGTAGCGCTCCTGCCGCACCTCGCCTTTTTCAAGGGCCGCCCGGATGGCGCAGCCAGGCTCGTGCCGGTGGCTGCAATCCGCGTAGCGGCAGTTCGCGGCAAGCTCTGCAAACTCCTCAAACTCCGCCTCTATGCCCGCGCCTGCGCCCATGAGCCCGAGCTCGCGCATGCCGGGGGTGTCGATGAGCATTGCGCCCTGTTCGAGCACGATGAGCTGGCGGCGCGTGGTGGTGTGCGTGCCTTCGCCGGTGCCGCTTACGGCCCTGGTTTCAAAGCGCTGCCGCCCCAGCAGGCGGTTGACGAGCGTTGTTTTGCCAACGCCGGAGGAACCAAGCAGGCAGTAGGTGCGGCCTGGAGAAAGCGCCCCTTGGAAGGCGTCGAAGCCGCTTCCGGTGACGTTGCTCAAGGCCAGCACCTGGACTTTGGTGACGCTGCCGACGAGCTCCAGTTTCCGCTGCAACTCCTCCGGGCCGAGCACATCGGTTTTGGTGAGGATGACCACCGGCTCGACATGTCCATCTGCCGCCATGGCCAGGTAGCGCTCCAGGCGGCTTGGGTTGAAGTCGAAGTGGCAGGATTGGACGATGAAGGCCACATCAATGTTGGCCGCTATCATTTGGTGTGTGGCGTTTTCGCCGGGGCTTTTGCGCCGCAGGAAGGATCTGCGCGGGAACACCTGATGGATGAGGGCCGCCGCGCCGTTGTTGTGCTGCTGCGCCGTCACCCAATCGCCCACGCAGGGCAGGTCGGCGGGGTTGTCTGTCTGGAAGGCCAGCCTGCCCGACAGCTCCGCCGGGACTTCCTGCGCCTCGGCCCGGATGCGGTACACGCCGCGATCGACAGCGCAGACGCGGGCAAAACTGCAATCGGCCATGCCGAACTCGGCAGTGTGGGCTTCAAACCAAGGGTCGAAGCCAAGGTCTTGTATGCTCATGAGTATGCTCGTACCGGGGCTGTGGCCGCCCCGTTGTTTTGATTGTAACGTTGCGCCCGCCTTTGCGGCGTGGCGCGTGCCACCAGTGCTCACTATTGCCCGTCCGCCAGGCGGAAGGCCTCGTGCGCGGCAATTTCGCCTCTGGGCGCTGCGCCGCTGAAGCACAGCGCCAGAACATACTGGCCTGGCACGCCTGGGTAGGAGAGCCCCGGCGCGGCGGCGAAACCGAAGCGGGCGTAAAAGCCGGGGTCGCCCACCAGCACTATGCCCCTGGCGCCAGCCTTGCGGCTGCGCTTGAGCGCCTCGCGCAGCAAGGCTGTGCCCCGGCCCCGGCCCTGCATGGGCGGCAGCACGCCAACAGGCCCCAGCAGCAGCCAGCCGCTGTGCTCTTCCCCCACGCTGGCGGGCGAAAGGGCAACGTGCCCCACGGCCTCGCCGTTGGTCTCGACCAGCAAGGAAAGCGTCAGCGCGCCGGAAGCACGCAGGTGTTCGACAATGAGCTGCTCCGTGGGCTCTGCGCCCGGAGCATGCGCCGGGTGCCCCTTGAAGGCGGTGGTATGGATTGTTGCGATGCGCGAAACGTCATCAGGTCTTTCGTTACGAATAAGCATTGCGGCACTCCTTGTGCGTAACTGTGCACGTGGTCACCAGGGCAATGGGGAGGAACCCCGTGCCATGCGACGCCATAAGGCGGCGGTATACGAAACGCCGAGGGAGTGGTTGCCGAGCGAGAATCAAGACTGACCGGCCCGTGCGCAACGGGCTGGATGGGGACGGGCGGAACAGATCGCCCAGGTGCGCCCGCCCATTTTAATGCAGGGGGCGTGCACCTTGGGAGTGTCTACCGGCCGCGGCTCTCGCCAGCAACCAGTGCAACAAGATCCATTGTGTTGGTGTGCAAAAAAAACCTCTCTGTGCAAGGCTGTGTAGTGGGAAGCGAATACGCAAGGAGCGGCAATGCGTCAAGGGGGGGCGCTTCCCTCCGGCCCGCATTCTCAACTTTAATGACACAGGTTCTCATTTTGCGTGCAAGCTCATACTTGGTGGGCAACGCGCTGCAAAGAAGAAGGGCCAGCTAACTTTTAAGTTAACCGGCCCATTCTCTTGGGGAAAAGTGGTCGGGATGAGAGGAGTTGAACCTCCGGCCCCCTGAACCCCATTCAGGTGNNCAGGTGCGCTACCAGACTGCGCTACATCCCGACGTGCGAGGAGGGCTTTACCCTTGCTGCGCTTCAATTGTCAACAAAAAGCAGCAGAAAAAGTCACGGGCGGCTGAAATAATCCGCATTCGGGGCCGATGCGCGGCTTCAGGCCCGCAAACAGGCCTCAAGGGCGGCAAAGGTCTTGCCCACTTCGAAGCGTTGCACAACCCGCGCGCGTCCCTGCTCACCAAGGGTCTTGCGCAAATTTTCATCGCGCAGCAGGCGCAGCAAGTTGTCGGCCAGGGCGGCTGCGTCCGGCGGGCACAGCAGGCCCGTTACGCCCGGCTCCACCACCTCGGGGATGCTGCTTACATTGAAGGCCGCCACGGGCAGGCCCATGGTCATGGCCTCCGCCAGCACAAAGCCGAAGCCCTCCCACAGCGAGGGCAGGGCGAAGATGTCCACGCTTTGGTGAAAAGCCTTCATGTCGGTGACGAAGCCCAGGAACTCCACCTGCTTTTCCAGCCCGAGGGCCCGCGCCTGGGCCTTGAGCTCCGTTTCCAGCTCGCCGCTGCCGGCAATGAGCACCCGGAAGGGCGGTGCGTCTTGGCCGCGCAGGAGCGCCACAGCTTCGATGAGCAGGCGCTGGCCTTTTTGGAGCGTAAGCCGCCCGGCAGTGCCGATGACCAGTTCGCCGGGTCTGCGGGCGACCAGCGGCGCGCTTTGTCTGGCGTCGAACGCTGCAACGTCGAAGCCGTTGTATATAAGGTGGATGTGCTCCGGCGGCATGAGGGCGGCGTTATTGCCCAGCACGCAGCGCCGGGTTTCCTCGGAGTTCACGATGAGTTTGGTGAGCACGCGCCGGAACAGCTGGCGGTTCAAAAAACTGTTGCGCACGGGCACGGCTATGCCCCGGCGGTAGATGATGTCCGGCACGCCTGCGAGCTTGGCGGCCATGCCCCCGGCCTTCATGTCGCGCGGCAGGCACAAAAGCACGGCGTCCACCTGCTCCTGCCGGAAAAAAGCCCTAAGCCGCAGCAGCGCCAAGGGGTTCAGGAAGGCCAGCGCGCCCAGGCCGGGCGTGAACAGGCGGATGCCCGGCTGGCCCGCAAGGCGTTGCGCCAGCACGCTGCCCTTGCCCGCCACAACGCTGACCCTGTAGCCTTTGTCCCGCGCGAGCAGGGCGTTTTCAAAATGCCAGTGCTCCCCACCGCCCCAGGGACCGTTGGTGTTGAAGAAGCACAGGGATTGTGGCTGCATGGCGGTCCTTCTGGGCGCTGGTTCGTTGGCGTCAAGGCTCTTTTCCCTATCGCTTTGAGAGCGCCTGGGCAAGCTGGTTCTGCCCTGCGCGTATGCGTTGCATCCGTGTGGCGAATGGCGTAGCGGTTCATGATATCAGGCAAACAGGCGAGGACGGCGTGGACAGGTACAAGTCTTTGGCAGTGGCTTTGGAGTCGGAAGTGCTCTCCGAAATGGCGGGCACCTTCTTTGGCGCGCGCAAAGCCCTGGAAGACCAGCGCGATGATTTCATGATCCGTGTCGAGGACCTGCGCGCCCAGGCAGCCAAGGTGTACGCCCGCGTCTTCTACCTGCGCTCGCTTTTGCTTGGCCCCCAGGGCGAGGCGGAATTCTTCGCGGCCCTGGGCCTGGCCGCTCCGTTTCCAGAGGCGCAGACGCAGTCCGGTTCGCGCACGTGGCGGCCGGAGGCGGCGCCCTTCGCCTTTCTGCCCTCCACCCGCTTTGAAAGGCTGCTGCTGCTGGCCTATGCCGAGTTGCACCGCGCCTGCGAAGTATACATGAACGGCGAGTACGAGGACGACCCGGAGCACAAGGGCCGCAAGCGCATGAGCCTGCATTACAAAATGGTGGAGAGCCTGGGGCGGCGGGTGAACGAACGCATCGCAAAGCTCAACGCGGACATGCCCGCGTCCTCTGTGCTGCAGTATGCCCGCAGCATCAGCACCACCGAGGCGCCGGGCCAGGGCGCCATCACCAACGCCCTAGGGGCGGAGAGCCTGGACAAGGGCATGGACTTTCAGCCGCTGGACTTTGCCGCGCTCAAGATATGGCGCGCCCCGGAACTGCCCGCGCCAGAGGCCTGCGAAAAGCGTTTGCGCGCCTTTGCCAAGGCGTACTACGCGGCCCACTCGGACAAGATCCGGCGGGTGCTGTCGGAATTGTAGGGCCGGGCCTTCAGCCTGCGGCGACGATGCTTTCGGCCAGGGCCTTGACCACCGCGTCCGCGCGCTCCACCGGCACCTGGCAGGTGCCGACCTTGTCGTGGCCGCCGCCGCCATACTCCAGCATCAGCCTGCCGACGTTGGTTTTGCAGTTGCGCTTAAGCACGCTGTGCCCCACCGTGATGACGACGTTCTGCCTGCGCACGCCCCACATTATCTGCAAGCTTATGTTGCACTTGAGGAACAGCGTGTGGACGAGGAAGCGGTTGCCCGCGTAGATGATGTCCTCGCCGCGCAGGTCGGTGATGATGAGATTTTCTTGGGCCGTTGAGGTGCGGCGCAGCATATCGACGAACAGCCGCGACTGTTCCTCGTACACCTCCACGCGCTCGGCCACATCGGGCAGCTTCAGTATTTCCTCGGCCTTCATGGTGCGGCAGTAGTCGATCATTTCCAGCATGAGCTGGTAATTGCTTACGCGGAAGTCTTTGAAGCGGCCCAGGCCCGTGCGCGGGTCCATGATGAAGCCGAGCAGGATCCAGCCCTTGGGATCGGAAATTTCCTGCGGGGTCAGGGTGGCGCTGTCCACCTTGTCCACGGCGTCGAGCAGCACATGCAGGTGCTTGGGCAGGCTCTTGTCGCCCTCGTAGTAATCCCAAATGACCCTGGCGCAGCTTTTGAGCGGCTTGCTGGCGCCCTTGAAAACCAGATCCTTGCCCAGGCGCGCGGTTTCGCTGGTGTGGTGGTCAAACCACATGCCGCAGCCCGGCACATAAGGAACGTTGGCCAGCACGTCGTTTTCCGTCACCGTGATGAGCCCGTCCTGCAGGTCCTTGGGGTGGGCGAAAAGATAGTCGTCGATGAGCCCAAGCTCTTTGAGCAGTACCGAGCAGACCAGGCCATCGAAATCCGAACGGGTCACGAGTCGCATGGGCATTCCTTTGACTTTTGTTATCAGCGACATGAATGGGCCATTTGAACCAATAGCCTACGGGGAAAGGCGCTGTCAACGCAGAGAGGAATTTAGTGTGGTTGGTCCGGGTGGGGGTGGGCGTGCGGGTGCCAGTGCAGCTCTGCTGCCGCCTCTTTCACAAGCCGCCCAGAGTCGATGGTGTAGAAGTCGCCGGAGACGAGGTTCAGGAAGTCCCAGTCGTGCGAAACCGTAAGCACGGCGGCTTCCAGGCTGTTCAGTATGTGGATGAGCCGGTGCCGGGTGGCCGGGTCCAGGCTGCTTGTGGGTTCGTCCAGCAGCAGGGCCTTGGGGCGCATGGCCAGCACCCCGGCCAGGGTCACCAATTTCTTTTCGCCGCCGGAAAGCCGGTGCGTCAGGCGGTCCTCAAAGCCCTCCATGCCCACAAAGGCCAGAGCCTCCCTGGCCTCGGCTGCGGCTTGCGCCGGGCTTAGGCCCAGGTTCAGCGGGCCGAAGGCCACGTCGTCGAGCACGGTGGGAAACAGAATCTGATCGTCTGCGTTCTGCAGCAAGAGGCCAATGCCGCGCCGTAGTTGGGCGAAGTCGGCCTCGGTGCGCATGGGGCGGCCAAGGTGGCGCACTTCGCCGCTGCTGGCAGGAAGCAGGCCCATCATCACCGAGAGCAGGGTGGTTTTGCCGCAGCCGTTGGGGCCGAAAAGCCCGATGCGCTGGCCAGGCTCCAGGGCGAAGTCCACGCCATGAAAGACCGGGCTTGCGCCCGGCGCGTAGACAAAGCCCACCTGGCGCAAGTCCAGCAGCGGGGCATCAGGCATTCAGAACCTCCACAAGAATGAGTACGACCGCATAGGCCGCGCCAGTGGCCAGAAAAAGCCGCTCGCCCAGGCCCATGCGAAAGGTGCGCAGGGTGGTGAAGCTGCCGTTGAAACCACGCAGCAGCATGGCCCGCCGGGTCATTTCCGCGCGGCGCATGGCCCCCACAAGCACCATCGCCAGCAGCGAGGCCAGGGTGCGGTAGGTGTGCGCGTTGCTGCGGGCCTTGAACCCGCGCAGCCGCGCCGCCTGGACCAGGCGCTGCCGTTCCGCGTTGATGACGTGAATGAAGCGATAGGTGAAGAGGAAAAGAAACACAAGCTTGGCCGGAACGCGCAGCCGGTGCATGGCCTGGCCCAAAGAGGCCGCGTCGGAGGTGGCCACAAGGGCCAGAAAGGCCAGCATGATGGCGTTGGTTTTGAGGCTTATGAGCAGCGCGAGGCTAAGGCCCTGGCTGGTGACCTCCAGCGGCCCCAGCCGAAAGGCCGTTTCGCCGGGGGTGCTGAAGGGCAGAAAGACCCACAGGAAGGCCACGAAGCCGTTGATTGTGAGCATTCTGCGCCAGAATGCCCGGCCGGGCAACCGGGCCCAGAGCACCAGGCCAGCGCCAATGCACAGGGCCAGGGCCGGGGCCTGCCAGCCGGAGCTCACCGCCAGCACGCAGGCCAGGGTTGCGGCCAGCACGAGCTTGGCGCGCGGGTCGGCCCGATGCAGAAAACTGTCGCCCCCGGCGAAAGGTTCTTCAATCACGCTAGGCTTGCCCCTTGGGCGGGCCGGGCTTGCGCCGCGCGGCGATGAAGGCCGCCACGCCGAACAGGCCCACGATGTAGCCGATGCCGCCGATGATCTCGGTGAGGCTAGGGCCGCTGCGGGCTGATTCCAGAAGCAGGCGCTTCACCGGAGCCATGCGGCTGTCCACCGCCTGCTCCACGATGCGCGTGAGGGTCGCCTCGTCTATCTGAGAGGCCTGAGGCCCCGGCGCGGCAGGGGCGGATACGGCTGGAGCCGCGGCGTTCTTTGAGGCGTCGGGCTTGTTGGCGGCAGGTTTGGCGACCGCTTTCGCCTCAGGCGGGGAGGCCGGTTTGGCCTGTGCCGGGGCCTTGAGTCCGGCGAACTCCGCCGCCGTCACCAGCACATCGTTCTGGTGCCCTTCGCCCGCCACCAGCAGAATGCGCAGGTCGGCCTTGGCTGCAATGGCCTTGGGCGGCACGGGCAGGGTCAACGCGCCGTTTTCGTCCGTGGTGGCGGTAAGATACACCTCGCCGCTGGCGGCGTTCTGCACGGTGATCTTGCCGTGGTTCACCTTGTTGGACTTGGAATAGAAGGCGTCGATGACGATATTCGGGCCGTCTACAAAGGCGAATACGCTGACCTTGTGCGCCCAGGCCGGGGTGGCTGGCAGCAGGCACAGGGTCAGCAGCAGGGCCAGCAAGGCCGGGCTGCGGTTGAGGCTGCGGGTTGTGATGCAAAGGGCGCGGCGCATGGTGTCTCCTCAAAGGCTTGTGGCTGGCCGGGCGCGAGGCCTGGGCGTTGGCCTTAAGCCGTGAACCGTGTTTGGAAGATTTCCGGCATGGCCTTGGACAGGTAGCCCACCACAAGCACGGTGAAGCCGCCTTCAAGGAGCATGACAGGCACATGGGCCAGCACCAGGGTGACGGCTGCCTGCTTGAAGCCTTCGTCCGTGAGGCCGAGGGCCGTGGCCGTGAACAGCGAGGCCAAAAGCACCGAAAGCGAGCCGCACAGAAACGCGCCCACGGCGCGGGCCTTGCCGCCGCGCCGCAGCAGCGGGGCGCACAAAACCGAGCACAGCACGGCCGGGGCGGCCATGTCGAAGGTGTTCACCCCGAGCACAGTGAGCCCGCCGTATTGGAACAGCACGGCCTGAAGCAGCAGGCCGACGAGGATGGCCGGAAAGCTTGCCCAACCCAGCACCGCGCCGAGCAGCCCGTTCAAAATCAGGTGCGCGCTGGAGGGGCCGATGGGAATGTGGATGAGCGAGCCTACGAAGAATGCGGCGGAGAGGATGGCGACGGTGACGAGGCGGTCGTAGTCTATCTTGCGCAGGCCGATGAACACGCCGACGGCGGTAAGGGCCGCGCCTGCGGCCAGGATGGGCACGGACAGGACCCCTTCGGAAATATGCATGGACCGTCCTTGTGTGGTGCGTTTTGGAAAAAAACCGGGCAGGAACGCGCCCTGCCCGGCAATGCATGCGCGGTTGGTGTTACTTCTTTGCGGCCTTGGGCGCAAGGAACTCAACCCAGATAACTGCGCCAAGTTCGATCTTCTTGTCCTTGCCGCCCTGCTTGATGGTCTCTGCCGCGTCGTTCAACGCGGCGAAGCCCCACCAGCCAGCCCAGGGGGCCACGAAGCTGAACTCGCCTGCGGCGTTGGTCTTGACCACCTGGGTGACGGTGTACTCGTTGGGCGCGGCGTATTTCTTGTCCTTGTTGTAGTACTCCACCTCAACGTCGCAGTTGGCGGCGGGCTTGCCGTCCAGCAGCACCTTGCCGGTGAAGATATTGCCCGCGTAGTTGCCGAAGGGGCGGGTGTAGGGAACGATTTCGGTCTTGAGGCCAAGCGGCGCGTCCCAGCCCTCGTCATCGCCAAAGGCGGGCACAATGACCTTGGTGATGTGCTGGATGAATTTGTCTTCCGCAGGCTCCCAGTAGGGCGCGGGGACGGTGAAGAAGGTGTACACGCCAGGCTTCTTGACGGCGTACGAGCCCTGCCAGGCCTTATGTCCCAGCGCCTTCACCTCTTTGAGGCCCGGCAGCAGGTCGGTTTTTTCATCGCCCGCCACAACGCCGAACTGCAGCGGCTTGGCCATGTCCATGCCTTGCATCTCCATGGGGTGGATGAAGGACAGATTCAGGGTGACATTGGCCTTGGCCTTGTCCTCCACGATGCCTTGGGACGGGATGGCCATGCCGAAGTGGGCCTGGGCGGCCTGGGACATACCCAGCAGCAGCGCGAGACTCAGGGCGATGCGTTTCATGGGATCCTCCTGGACGGGTTGATGGTTTGCATTGCCGGGCAACGAGGCGGTTTGAAGTTGCGGCTTGAAGCACTGTTTTCAAGAATTGATGCGCAACACGAGTATGTGCGTAGCCCCATTGTTGATTGTTTGCAAGAATGAAATTACTTTTCGTGTTACGCAGCGGTGATGCTGCTGCATATGGTCTACGATATGGGCGCAGCCGGACAGCTAGGCGCGTGGGGGAAGGGACTTGTGCCGCAAGCTCTGGATGCGCAGATTGCGCAGCTTCTCGGCGGAAAGCTGGCCCTGGTCGCGGTCCTGCGGGGGCAGCTTCACGGCCAGGATGGCCGCCAGTTCCTGCTGCACCAGGGCCGAGTGGTCGCGGTTCTTGTCCGCCAGCTCCAGGCGGAACATCTCTCGCAGCACGCCCCGGCTGGTAAGGCGGGTCAGGAGGTCCACCCGTGTGGCCTCGCGCAGGTCCGGGTAGTTCCCGGCCACCATGTGCCAGCGCGCGGCGTCGGCCCCGGCGCGGATGAGCCGCGTGGGCAGGCGCAGGCGTTCGCCCAGGGTTTGGGCCAGCGCCTCGCCGCGCACATCGTGGTCAAAGTGACGGGGTAAAATATCTTTGGCGGTGGTGACTTTGCCCAGGTCGTGGCACAGGGCCATCCATACGCACAAGGGGTCGCCCGCCAGAAGGTTCATGACGCGCGCTGTGTGCTCCAGCACGCTGGCGTCGTGGTACTTGGGCGGTCCGGCGGGTATGGACGAGGCTTCCGCCAGCTCTGCCAGCCAGGGCGAAAGGCAGCCGCCCTGGTCCAGCACGCGCAGGAACTCGCCGGGGCGTTCTCCGGTCAGGGCCTTCTGGACCTCCTGGCCCACGCGCTCGGCGTAGGGCTCGGCAAGCGCACCCGTGGCCGCCACCTGGCGCATGGCGGCAAGCAGCTCCGGGTGGGCGCAAAAGCCTGGCATTTGCGCCGTGAAGCGTGCGGCGCGCACGGCGCGCAAAGGGTCCAGGGCCAGGGAATCGGGCGAGGCCGGGCGGAGCACCCTGGCCTGGAGGTCCTCCAGGGCCTGCGGATGGCAGAACAGGCGGCCCTCGTCGTCCATGGCCATGGCGTTCACGGTGAAGTCGCGCAGGCGCAGGTCCGCTTCCAGGCTTTCCGCCCTGGGGAAGCTATATTCCTGGTGGTCCAGAATGAACACCGGGAAGGTCTTGCCCACGGGCTTGGCGCCGGGGTGGGCGGCAAGGAAATCCTCGACAGTGGCCTCAAGCACGAGGTAATCCCTGTCCCGGACGGGGAGCCCGAGGAGCATGTTTCGCACGGCCCCGCCAACAAGTAAAATGCGCATGGCCCGTGGTAGCAGCCTGCGCGCGGAATGAAAAGACGCCAGCGGCGCACGCGGCGCCAGGAGCCCATGTCTCGACCCTTCATCCTGCTTGCGGACGGCCTGCCCGACTTGGCTCAACCGCTTGATCTTTCGGCCCTTTCGGCCCTGCACCCCCTTTGGGCTGCCGATGCGGCCGCGCTGGCCCCCTTTGCCGGGGCGGACACGCTTGGCCAAGCCGCAGCCGCTGCGTTGGTTGTGTGCGGGGAGTGCGCCAGCACCATGGACGTTGCGCGGCATTTGGCCGGGCAGGGGGCGCTTGGCCCCTGGGGCAGCGTCATCGCCCCGGTGCAAAACGCTGGCCGGGGGCAACTGCGCCGGGCCTGGCTTTCGCGGCCGGGCAATCTGCTGGCCACGCTGGCCTGCCCCCTGGAATCCGGCCCCTGGAATGATCTTCGGCCCCTGGTGCTGGGCTACCTGTTTGCAGAGGCCTTGAGCGCCCTTGGACAGGCCGTGCAAGTGAAGTGGCCGAACGATATTCTGTGCGCGGAGCGCAAAGTGGCCGGAATCCTCGTGGAGGAGCGGGCAAACTGCGTTCTTGCGGGCATTGGACTGAATATTGCCTGGGCGCCGGGGGAAGCGGAGCTGCGCGCGGGCCACACCGTGGCCGCAGGCAAATATCACCCATTGAATGAGGCACTTGGCCCTTTCCAGCTTTGGGCCGCCCTTGTAAACCATGTGGAAACGGGTTACAGAACTCTTCTTGAGGCTTTTTCTCCCAATGAATTCTTGACGATATTCCAAACCAGGATGGCCTGGCAGGGGAGGCGTGTGCTCGTACAAGAAGGCGCAAGCGTTCGGTACGAGGCAGTCGTCAGGGGCATCTCCGGGGAGGGAGGGCTTGTCTTGGACCGCGCCGGTCAGAGGGTTGTCCTTCTGGCGGGCGACGTGATCCCGATTTGAGCGGGGCTGGTTCAGGCGCAGCATAGCGCATCGCAACAGCAAGGGGGGACAGTTTTGGCCATGAGACCGAAGTCGTTCGAGCAGGTTTTGGAAGAAGTGAAGGGCAAGCCCATTCTGGTGGCCAACCGGGGCATTCCGGCCCGGCGCATTTGTCGTTCCATCACCGAGATGTTCCAGGCCACAGCGGTAATGACCGCCACCGACGTGGACAAAACCTCGCCCGCCACCACCGGGGCCCACGAACTGCTTCTTCTAGGCGAGGATCCCCGCGCCTATCTCGAACTTGACCGCATCATCAAAATGGCCAAGGACCGGGGCATCGTCGCCATTCACCCGGGCTGGGGCTTCGGGTCGGAGGACGACTCCTTCCCGAAGAAGTGCGAGGAAGCGGGCATCATCTTTATAGGCCCCAACCAGGGCCCCATGCGCCTTTTGGGCAACAAGGTGGCCGTGCGCAAGCTGGCCGAGGAAATCGGCGTGCCCGTGGTGCCCGGCTCCCCGGAGGCCGTGAGCATCCCCGAGGCGCGCAAGATCGCCAAGGAGATCGGCTTCCCCATCATGCTCAAGGCCGAGGGCGGCGGCGGCGGGCGCGGCATTTACGAGGTGTATGAGGACTCCCAGCTGGAGAGCGCCTTCTCCAAGGCCTCGGCCCTGGCAAAGGCCAGCTTCGGCAACCCGCGCCTGTACGTGGAAAAGCTCCTCACCAGCGTGCGCCACATCGAATTCCAGACCGTGGCCGACATGTACGGCAACGTGTTTGTTTTCGATGAACGCGACTGCACGGTGCAGAGAAACCACCAGAAGCTTGTTGAGATCACCCCCTCGCCCTGGCCCAAGTTCACCCCGGAACTGCGCAAAGAGCTGAAGGGCTACGCCGAGAAGCTCATCAAGGCCGTGGGCTACCACTCCCTGGCCACTGTTGAGTTCCTGGTGGACAAGGACGGGCGTCCGTACCTCATCGAGGTCAACACCCGCCTGCAGGTGGAGCATGGCATTACCGAATGCCGCTACGGCATCGACCTCGTGGAAGAGCAGATCGCCATTTCTTTTGGCGCCAAGCTGCGCTTCAACGAGCAGAACACCAAGCCCTACTTGCACGTTATGCAGGTGCGCGTGAACTGCGAAGACCCGCAGGACAACTTCTCGCCCAACGCCGGGCTCATCACCAGCTACGTCTCTCCCGGCGGGCAGGGCGTGCGCATCGACTCCTGCATCTGCGCGGGCTACCGCTTCCCCTCCCGCTACGATTCCGCCGCGGCGCTTTTGATCACCTACGGCAATTCCTGGGACAAGACGGTCATGCTCATGCGCCGCGCCCTGCGCGAGTACAAGATCGGCGGCGTGAAGACGACCATCAACTTCCACCGCGAGGTGATGAAGCACCCGGACTTTGTGAACGGGGACTATGACACGAACTTTGTGCGCGTGCACAAGGACGAGCTTATGGCCTACTCCGACAAGGAGGCCGAGCCTGTCCGCCTGGCGCGCCTTGTGGCCGAAATAAGCGCGCGGGGCTACAACCCCTATGTTTCTTTGGGCGAGTACCGTGGCCGTGGCGACAAGCGCATGGGCCGCTTCCAGCTGGTGAAGGCCCCGGACGCCACCGACGCCGCCTTTGAGCCGCGCATCAGCCGCGGCATGAAGCGCGACGCCATTCTGGACGCCCTGCGCGAGGACCGCGCCGCCGGCATCATCCACTTCTGCGACACCACCACCCGCGACATTACGCAGAGCAACAGCGGCAACCGCTTCCGCCTGGCGGAGGACCGCATCATCGGGCCCAGCCTGGACAAGTGCGGCTTCTTCTCCCTGGAAAACGGCGGCGGGGCGCACTTCCACGTGGCCATGCTGGCCAACATGACCTATCCCTTCACCGAGGCCAAAGAGTGGAACCTGTTTGCGCCGAACACGCTCAAGCAGATTCTGATCCGCTCCACCAACGTGCTGGGCTACAAGCCGCAGCCGGGGAACCTCATGCGCCTCACGGGCGAGATGATCTGCGAGCACTACGATGTCATCCGCTGCTTTGACTTCCTGAATCATGTTGAGAATATGCGGCCCTTCGCCGAGGTGGTGCTGCATTCCAAGAAGCACATTTTCGAGCCCGCGCTGTCCCTTTCCTGGGCCAAGGGCTTTGATGTGCCGCACTACCTTGAAGTCACCGAAGGCATCCTTTCCATGTGCGCCGATGTGCTGGGCGTGAGCCGCAAGAAGGCTTCGCAGGCCATCATTCTGGGGCTTAAGGACATGGCCGGGGTGTGCCCGCCGCGCTTCATGCGCGAGCTCATCGGCGCGCTCACGGCCAAGTACCCGGAGCTGGTCATCCATAGCCACCGCCACTACACCGACGGGCTCTTTGTGCCCACCATGGGCGCGGCGGCCAAGGCCGGTTCGCATATCGTGGACGTGGCCATAGGCTCCAGCGTGCGCTGGTACGGCCAGGGCGAGGTGCTTTCCACCGCAGCCTACATCGAAGACGAGATGGGTCTCAAGACCCTGCTCGACAAAGACATGATCCGCAGCACCAACTTCACGCTCAAGCAGATCATGCCCTACTACGACAAGTACTGCTCGCCCTACTTCCAGGGCATAGACCACGACGTGGTGCGCCACGGCATGCCCGGCGGCGCCACGTCCTCCTCGCAGGAAGGGGCCATGAAGCAGGGCTACATCCACCTGCTGCCCTACATGCTCAAATTCCTGGCCGGGACCCGCAAGGTGGTGCGCTACCACGACGTGACCCCGGGCTCGCAGATCACCTGGAACACGGCCTTCCTGGGCGTCACCGGGGCCTACAAGCGCGGCGGCAACATCGAAGTGCGCCGGCTCCTGAACATCCTGGACATCGTCAACGTGGTGCCCGAGAAGGACCTCACGGCCCTGGAGAAGGAGGCCCGCCTGGACCTCTACCGGGACAGCAACGACGCCTTCCGCAACCTGCTTTTGGGCAAGTACGGCAGGCTGCCCCTGGGCTTCCCCGCGGACTGGGTCTACCAGAGCGCCTTTGGCAAGGACTGGGAAAAGGCCATCGCCGACCGGACCACCGAGTCGCCCCTGGCCAGCCTGGTGGACCTGGACCTGGACGCCGAGCACCGGGTCCTGTCCCAGCGCATCGGACGCGAGCCCTCGGCCGAGGAGTTCGTCATGTACCTGAACCACCCGGCCGATGCCATCAAGACCATGGATTTCTTCGAGAAGTATGGCAATCCCAACAACCTGCCCCTGGACGTCTGGTTCGAGGGCCTGGAGAAGAACCGGCCCCTGCACTTCCAGGGCGATTGCGGCAAGCCCCACACCATGCGCATCCTGGACCTGGGCGAGCCGGACGAGCACGGCATGAGCGTGGTGCGCTACGTCATGGACTCCGAGATCATGAGCCACATGGTCAAGGTCCGCGAGCCCCTGCACATGGACAAGGACGCCGAGGAAATGGCCGACCCGGGCAATCCCTGCCACGTGGGCTCGCCCTCCAACGGCGACCTCTGGATCGTGCATGTCCGGCCCGGCGACGTGGTCAAGAAGGGCGAGGAGCTGTTCAACATCTCCATCATGAAGCAGGAGAAGGCCGTCATCGCGCCCGTGGACGGGGTGGTGCGCCGGGTGCTCAAGGCCGCCAACTTCCAGGAGGACCGCAAGATGGTCCCGGTGAAGGAGGGCGAGTTGCTGGTGGAGCTGGGGCCCAGCCCGCGCACCTGCCCCACCTGCAAGGGCTTCATCCCCCTGGAGGACTGCAAGTACTGCCCGAAGTGCGGTCAGAAGCTGGACGCCCTGACACCCAAGGGGTGAACGGGTTCAATCATTGACGAAAATGGGGCGCGAGGGGTAGATTAACGGCCCCCGCGAAGGGATACGGCACCGGCCGCAGAGCCGGGCGACACCGACCACGCCAAGGAGGAGTGCATGGCCACGGTACAGAAGAAGGCGGCCGCCAAGAAGGACGCCCAAAAGGACGCCCCGAAACCCGCCCAGTCCATCGCCCCCAAGGAGGAGCTGGTCAAACAGCTCGTCCTCACCGGGCCCGAGATCGTGGCCATCGGCGAAGAGGCCGAGCTGCTGGTGGGCGGCAAGAACTACAACACCGCCATCATCAGCCAGGTTCCGCACATCCGCACTCCCCAGTTCCGCGCCATATCCTCCCTAGCCTTCCACAAGCTCCTCGATGAAACCCGGGTCAACGCCTCGGTGGTCCGCTCCCTGGTGGACAAGGAATACAACACCACGGACTGGAGCAACGAGGAGATCAACAAGGACCCGGAATATCTCCGCAAGTTCGTCCGGCACGTGGCCGACAAGATCAAGACCGAGTCCGGCAAGCAGAAGGGCACGCCCATCAAGCTGCGGACCTTCGTGAACAACGTGGTCGAGGGCTTCGCCACCTCGCCCGAGGGCATCGACC